>DATHAZ010000061.1:0-7733 GCA_035296445.1 Pyrinomonadaceae bacterium
CACGGGTTGGCGCGCTCGGCATCCGTCGTGGCGAGCGAATCCGCAAACGTGAAGCGATTCTCTTCGGCGAATCCGTGGGCGGGCGCAACTATGCGCGGGTTGCGTGGCTGGTACAAATTCAAGCAGCTCGCGTCGTCGCCCGGGCGCAGGCGAAAGCGCGTGAAGCGTGTGCCCGCAAGCGTCGCCGCCTCTTCCTGCGCGTTGAGGTTCAGGGATTCGCGCCCGGCCGCATCGTTCGGGTCGTGCGCGATGGGCAGGAGCGACTCGGCGAGCAGCGTGTAGCCGCCGGTGCCGTCTTTTTTGTCGGTCGAAGCGGCGTGCGACGCGTCGCGCCGGAAGGCATCGACGGCGACGATGATGAAGGCGGCCGAGGCGATAAGGGCGATGCAGAGCACGCTTCTTCCCGGTCGATGGGCGGCGTTGCGAAAGCCGAGCCGAGCCACCGGCCACCAGCCGCGCCCGCGAATCGTTGCGCGCCCGCCGCCACGCCGCAACCACGCCGATTGATAGCAGAGCAGCGCAACGAGAAACAGCGTGCCCGCGCCGAAAAATCCCGCCACGCCGCCCACCCACTTGAGCGCGGCGGCCGCGAGCAACGACAATCCGAACACGGTACACGCGGCAGCGACCAGGAGATAAGCTGACGCGCCGCGCCGCACGAACGGTGCGAACGGCAGGTTGAATATCGCGCTCCGCTTGCCCGCGCGTCCGCGTCGTGTCGTCGCCGGGTCAAACGTCCCGGTCAGCAGTTCGCGCGACGAGACAGGCGCAAGCGCGCGCAGCGTCCACCAGATGCAGGCGAGCGCCGCCACGATGCCGCCCGCGCCGCCCAACGCGAGCGACACCGGCGAGACGTGCAGCGAGAGCGCGCGCGTGCCCACCGCTCCCACCCACCAGGTGCGCAGGCCGTACATCACGACAGCGCCGTAGAGCAGCGCGCCCGCCATCCCCAGCACGCTTCCCAGCGCGGCGAGCAGCAAGCCCTCGCCGAGAAAGAGCGTGCGCAGGCGCGCGGCGGGGAAACCCACTGCTTGCAGGATGCCGATCTCGCGCAGGCGTTGCTCGATGCCGAGTTTGAAGAAGAGCGCGGCCAGCATCAGCGCGGAGACGACGAGGAAGAAACTGAAGTAGAGAAAATACTCGCCGAAGTCGGTCGCGCCGCGCGAGGCGCGCAAGCCCTCTGTGCGTGCCGCGTAGATCGAGAAATGTGCCGCGAGCGGATCGAAGTTCACGCGCATCGTCTGTTCAAAACGCGCGCGCGCCTCTTCGAGCGCAACGTCTGGTGCGGGCAGCAGCCGTATTGAAGTAAGTTTGCCGTAACGCGTCTGCCAGAGTTGCTGCCCGCGCGCGAGCGGGATGAAGGCTTTCGGCGTGGTGCGAAACTGCTTCCAGTAGTCTTCGTCCTGCGGGCGCACGCGCGCCAGATCGAGCGGAAACGGCGGGTCCCAATCCGACAAACTCTCCGTGCCGCTGATGCCTGGATACTCCGGCGTCAACTCGCGGTCGGCTGCGAGACCCTGCATCGTCACCACGCCCGCCAGACGAAACTCGGCCGAGCGCGTCTCCAGACGCCCCTCTTCATGCCACAGGTAATAATCGAGCGTGACCGCATCGCCCACCTGCACGCCCAGATCGCGCGCCGCCCAATCGTTCAAAAGAATCGGTGGACTGACATCGCCGGACGACACGGAAGATTCTCGCAACGGCGCGCTTGCCCCTTGCTCTGCTCTCCCTCCCGCCTCTTGTCTCAACTGCGTGAAGTTACCTTCGTCAACGGCCGTGACGAGCGAGTACGGAATCTCACGTTCGCCTGCGCGGATCGAGTTGGCAAGGTATGAATAGAACGCCGACGCGCCGAGGTCGAGCTTGTCTGCCACAAAGTATGCTAACTGTCCGAACGTATCGCCCACGATGGCGCTCTCGGTTTCGACGGAGAGAGCGTGCTGCGCGTCGAGCGCGCGAACTTTAACGCCCAGGTCGGCGAGCGTGAACGTCTCGCGCAAAATCCGCGTGAGTGCAGCCCGTTGCGCCGCCGTGTCCGTCTCATTCGTCTCGCCCGGCATTTTCGTCGAGAGCAGGATCGTGTTGACGCGTCCCTCCTGCTCCGCGTCCTGTTGCACGCGCCGCAGCGGCACGAACACCGCGCGCACCGCGCCCTGCTGCGGTCGCAGGCTGAACTCGCCGAGGTCTCCGGCCGACGCCAGCACGTCGCGCACGGTGAGTCGTATCGCGCGCCCCACATCCTCCTTGCGCCCGTGCAGCGATTCGACCGGGATGGCCGAAGGCTTTTCGATGCGCAGCAGAACTTCGCTCCCGGCGCGCGCGCCCAACTCGGATGCCAGCCCCGCGCTCACGAACGCCTCGCGCTCGCCCAAACTCCTCTGCCCCGCGTCCGCCCCTTGAAACTGCCAGAACCGCTCGTCAACGCCGTAGACCTGCACGCCCCCGCCGCGCCGCCCGCTCGCCTCGTCAACCAGGACACCCTCGAAGACGACGAGCGGGCACGCCCCGTCGAACGCGGCATTAGCGAACTGCGTATGTGCGCCGAGTTCCCCGGCCAACTCTTCGCGGAAGAAATTCGACGCCGAGACGACATAGGCCGTGCGCCCCAAACGCCCCAGCACGAGCGCGCGCAAACTGGCGCGCACCGAGTCGCCCACGACGAGCGCGCCCGCCAGCACGGCCACCGCAATCGCCACGCCGCACACCACCGCCGCGTTCGTGCGCCGGTAGTAAACGAGATTGCGTGTGAGCAGCGTTGCGGTCTTCATAAAAAAGCTGTCCGTCGTCCGTCGTCAGTTGTCCGTTGTTCGTCTCGGACGGGCGAGTGGCTAAAGATAAAGGCTCAAGCTAATCAACACGAAAACAACTGACAACTGACCACGGACAACTGACGTTTTTACTTACTACTGACTACTGACCACGGACGAGGTTTTGTTCCTGCAACTCGTACCGCACGGGAAACCGTGCGGCCAGTTCCGCGCTGTGCGTGACGACGACGAGGATCGTCTCCTGCCGGCGATGGAGTTCGAGCAGGAGTTCGGCTACCGTGGCGGCCGACGCGTGATCGAGGTTGCCGGTCGGCTCGTCGCAGAGCAGCAGGAGCGGCTTCTGTATGAGAGCGCGCGCGAGCGCGACGCGCTGCTTCTCGCCGCCCGACAATTCCGCCGGGCGATGTTCGCTGCGCGCAGCAAGCCCCACCTGTTCGAGCAACTGCCGCGCCCGTTCCAACTCGTCGCCGCCTCCCCCCTTCGAGGGGGCGACGAGCGTCGGCGTCAAAACGTTTTCCAGCACGGTCAATTGCGGCAGCAGGCAGTGGTCTTGAAAGATGAAACCGATCCGGCGATTCCTGAACGCGGCGAGTTCGCGCTCCGGCATCGCGAAGGGGTTCTCGCCGTCGAGCGTGACCGTGCCCGACGTGGGCGGTTCGAGCGCGCCCGCGATATAGAGGAAACTGCTCTTGCCGCTCCCCGACGGCCCCATGATCGAAACGGCGTCGCCGCGCCCGAGACTCAGCGACACGTCCGACAAGATCGGCAACGCGCCGCGCGGCGTAGGATATTCTTTGGAGAGATGGTTGACTTCAAGCATGAGAAAAAGGTGAACTGTAAATGGTAAACGGTGAATGAATGAAAGCTGTGAATCGTGAACAGACCAAAACGCGTCTACGTCCATTTACCATTTGCTATTTACCATTCACCAGTTCATAGACTTCGAGTGCGCGTTCGGCCATGCGCGCGACGCTGTAATGTTGGCGCACACCGCGCGCCCCGCTCAGGCCGAGTTCGGCGGCGCGCGCCGGCGTCTTCCAGAGTTCGTAAATTCCGGCGGCAAGGCTTTCGGCGTCGTCGGGCGCGACGAGCAGGCCGCCGCCCGTGCGTTCGACGATCTCGGTACACGCGCCGCGGCGTGGCTGGACGACGGGAACGCCGCAGGCCATCGCTTCCAGCAGCGAGATGCCTTTCGGCTCGTCGTAGGTCGCCGGCATGGAGAAGACGTGCAAGTCTCGCAGGAACGCGATCTTCTCGGCGCGGCCGGGCGCGCCGCGATAATTGAACTCGGCGGCGAGTCCCCAATCCTTCATCTGTCTTTCGATGCCGCGCAGGTAACTCTCGTGTTCCGGCGCGAGGTAGCCCGCGACTTCGAGCCGCGCGTGCGCGACATCCGCGCGCTCACGGAAAAGTTTGTAAGCCTCGCACAGCGCGTGCAAACCCTTCTCGGGGGCGACGCGCGCGAAGTAGCCGACGGTGAAGACATCTTCGCGCGCCCGTCGCGTTGCCGCCGCCGCCCCGGCGTCGCCGCCGTGCTCTCCGTAATCTTCGAGATTGATGCCGAGCGGGACGACGCGCATCTTGCTCGCCGGGATGCGCAGATGTTCGGACATGAACCCGGCGTAAAAGTCGCTGACGGCCACGAACGTATCAACGTGTTCGACGCTCCTGCGGATGAGTTCGAGCGCGGCGGCGCGATAATTCTCTGCGAGGCCGTCGAGAAACAGGTCTTCGCCTTGCAGCGTGCAGACGACGGGACGATTTAAAGTACGCTTGATGGGCTGCGCCATGCCGACGAGGAGCGAATTGGGCAGCGTCACCACGTCGGGCGTCTCCTGTTCGCGCAGCCACTCGGCCATCTTGTCGAACTCTTTGCGCTGGCGTCCGTCCGCGCCGCTGAGCATCGAGACGGTGAGTTCGCCGAGCAGCTTCGGGTTGACCGGAATGCTGCGGCGCGCGGCGAGTTTCAAAGCGGCGGTCGAATCCCATAATTTGTCCAGCAGCCACGGCGTCCGGCGGAAGACCGAGGCGTGTTGCTGTAGATAGACGCTGATGCCGCCGAAGAGAACTTTGCCGGGGCGGCTGACGTTCGGCTCGTCCGTGAGGGTGGGCGTGTAGACGGGCATGAGCATCACGTCGTGCCCGCGCGCGATCAGTTCGGTGGCGAGCGCGTTGTCGCGCAGGCAACTGCCGCAATACATGTTGGCCGCGCCGGCCGTGAGATAGAGAATCTTCATGTGCGCGTCGTCGCCGCGAGCGCCGCGCGCTGGAAAGCCCTGCGCGCGTAGAGGTGCTCGAACAAATTCCCCTCGTGCGGCTGATCCCAACTGATCCGGGTTGTCGGGATCGCGCCGATGTTTAGACGATCAACGTGCGGCGACGCTAAAAGTTTCGCGATTAACTCTTCGTCGCGCGTGATCGCCGTGACGACGAGACTCGCGCCGAGCGCCTCCGGCAACTCTCGCTGCCCGACTTCGACCACGCTCGCGAACGGGAACAGAAACTCGCGGTTCGCCAGCGTGTGCGACGCCGACGCGCAGCGCACGACGGTCGGCAACAGGTAAGCGCAGGATTCCCACTCGCTGAGACGCCCGCCCCCGGCGGCAACAGTGCCGCGCCGCTCGGCCGTCACGTCGCGCGCGCCCGCCTCCTGCAACCCCTGATCGATCATCTGCGAGATGCGCACGGCCACACGCGCGTCGGCAAAGGGTGCGAGCGCAGCCGCCTCGTCGGTGGCCGCGCGCGGCTCGATTTCGGCGAACCGCGCGGCCAACGCCTCCGCGATCTCGTCCGCGTGTCGCGTCACCCACACGCCCGACGCGTTAACGCACGAACGCCCGCCGTTATCCACAATCGAAGCGGCGATCACGTCGAGGTAATTTTCCCACTCGTCAATCATGTCGTCGCCGATGATGACCTTGCTGTAGCCCGGCCCGTGGACTTCGACCCGCCCGTCCTCCTGCCACTGCGAGACGGAGGCCACGTCGCCGAAGGCCATGCCGCGCCCCGTGTGCCTGAGAATCTCCGCCGCGCCGCCGTGCCCCGTCGGGTAATAGCCGAACGCCTCGCGCGGCACGCCCGCTTTCATGAACGCCTGCGCGATGCGATAGGGCGTCCACGGCTCCGCGCCGCCCGGCTTCAACACGAGCGGAATCTTCAACGCCACCGCCGGAACCCACAGCGAATGCACGCCCGGCGAATTGCTCGGCAGCACCACGCCCAGACTCTGCGCGCGCGGGAAGAAACTCACCGTCTGCCCCTCGATCTCGCCGTAGCCGCGATCAAGAATTTCCAAGTCCAGATTGCGCGTCAGGCCGCGCAGCACGCTCTCCGTCTCGGCGAGCGCGCCGCGAATCTTCTCCATGTTGCGACGCGCCAACACGTAGGGCAGCCCCGTCGTAGCCGACACCTGCTCGACGTACTGTGCCGGCGTCTGCCCCTCTTCGCCGACGGGCAACTCGTCCTTCGCAAAAATCTCCGCCGCGCGCACGGACATCTCGATCAACTCTCGGACGCTGAACGCCGAGAGAGCCGCGCGCGTCCGCTCCTGCTCACGCAAATCACGGCGGATCAGCCCGGCGTTCGCCTGACTGATCTCCACGAACGGCTCGCGCGTCCGGTGATGCACGACGCGCACCACGTCCAAACTTCGATAAGGCTCGCCGTGGCGCAAAAGTGGGATGTGCAACATAATTAATTTGCGTGGGGCTGGTTCTTAAACCCCAATCCTATTAGCCGTGAGACGATTTACCTTTGTTGCTCATTAATGGGCAAATGCTGTTGCGGAATAACCTTCAGGCGGTTATTGGATGACACGACTGAAACAGGCTCAAGTTCTTTCCATACCGAACCATCGGCGAACTCAACTTCACCAACACCGATATTGATTTCAATCTGCTCCCGCCGATTCGCCTCTACGAATGGTTCTATAGTCAAGTCGGGCTTCGGTATCTGTAGCTTTATCTCCTGTCTTTGCCCGCCAATTAGCACGACATCAACAGCGTCCAACTTGTGCCACTGATATACCCGCTTGCGCTCAATCCGATCCTTGCCGACCGTTATTAGCCAGCGGAGACTCACAGCCTTTACCTGTTTGGACGAGCGGTTATGCAGCTTAACACCCAGCATTCTCTGGTCTATGTTTTTAGCGGGATAGTGGGCGATCCCGGAAACCACCACGGGCACCGATTCATCTTTACCCTGCACCACTTCCGGGATGCTATGGATATTCCACCCGTCAGATGGTTGAGTTGAGGTTCTATTTTGCAGACCAGACACAAAGGTTAAACCGCATGTCAGCACCAGGGCTGTGTACCAGGCAAAGTGTCCTATCATCATTTCTCCTTATTTGGTGAAGAAAATCCGAGAACTGGCATTCAGTAGACGCCTTCGACGACGTTCGTCTCCAGCTTGGCGAAGGGGCGGACGTTGCGCACGCCGTCCCAGGCATAAGGTAAGTAGGGCGGCTCGCGCTCGGCCTCGTCGCGTTCGAGGAAGCGGGGCATGAAGAACTCGCGCGTCAACGTCGTGAGACGCACGCGCCCGGTTTCGCCGTAGCCGACGACCCGGTCGGGGTTCGCGGGGTCTACCACTTCGAGCATGGCGCGCGGGGCGGGCGGGTAATAGATGATGGCGTAGTTGTCTTCGGGCAGGCGCGGCTTGCCGACGGCCAGCCCCATCAGGGTGTTGCCGTAGGTCGGCGCAAAGTGGACGCCGTCCAGCAGTTCTTCGACGGCGAAGCGGTGAAACTGCGGCGTCATCTCCGTGCCGCCGCAGAAGACGCCGGTGATGCCGAGTTTTCGCAGAGAGACTTTTTCGCAAATGGCTTCGAGCAGTTTCGGCGTCGTGAAGAGGCAGCGAATATTGTCGTGCGCGCGCAACAAAGTGAGCGCCTGTTCGACGACGTGCTGCTTGTAGGCTTCGGCCTGCTTCGATTGATTGCCTTTCAGCAGCTTGATGACC
>DATHAZ010000062.1:0-19400 GCA_035296445.1 Pyrinomonadaceae bacterium
GACTCCGGCGCCACCCAGTGTCCTTTGAGTCGCGCGGGCGGCACGCGCGTGTTGAAGGTCTCGCCCGTCACACGGAAATAGAGCTGGCGCGCTTCCTCCGGCGATACGGGGTCTCCCAGCGAAAACAGGAGGCCGACGAGATCGGTGGCGCGCCCGCTCCGCTCGTAGCAGGCGCGCAGCATGAAATCCCTGTTCCCGTAAGAGCGCAGCCATCTCAGCCCCTCGTCGCGGCGGCTCGAAACGGGCGAGGCCGCCATCCGCATCCCCACCCGCGTCACGGTCGCGGGCAATTCCATCAAGGCGACGAGCAGGAGCGCGAAACCGACGCCCGCCGCCAGCCCCGACGCGCGCACGGTAAACCCTTGCGGGGCGATGCGCCGCAGTTGTCGCCGCAGGATGAGCGCGGAGATGAGCGCGAAGGCGGGAGCCATCGCCAGCAATCCCAGCCCGGCCATTAGCAAAGCGATGAAGGCGAGCGGAAGTAAGGGTAGATAGACGACGGTGTAGAAGAGTGAGATGCCGACGGCGACGGCGTTGGCCGCGCCGAGGAGCGCGCCACGCTGAGTGCCGCCCTTCCGAACCGCCAGCCAAGCCTGAAGGTTGGCGACCGGCACGAAGACGACCAGCAGCACGTGCCAGAGCGTGGGGACGGGGTCGAAGAAGGTTTCCGCGCAGATGTGCGTCGTCGTCTCGACGATGATGGAGATCGTCGGCAGGACGACCCCCGCCAGGAGTGTGAATATCCCCCACCGCTGCCTCGCGCGTTCCGGTGCCGGTTCCGACATGGTTGCTCTCCTGTTGAAAAACGTCTTCGCGACGGATGGTGTATCTTCCGCGGCGGGGGCGTAAACCGCCGCCGGAAGTATTCTTGCAGGTAGCTTTACAATGCAAAGTACTTTTTGTCAACCGGATTCTGCTCGCCCGATGGCGAGTTTGTTATTACTACCGTGTCCCTGCCATGCGGTACCAATATTTCGATTACGGCGTCGCGCATCCCTACCTGAACTCATAAGGCCACCCCGTTACTGAGTTCACTCGCCAAGCTCGAACAGACCCTCATAAACACTCAGACTTCTACATAGGTCGGTAGGAACTCCGGCTGACGCGGCGGCGCCCGCCCGACGCTCCCGCGCGACCAGACACACGGAATATTGCTGAACGTCTTGTCAGCATCCCGGCCATCTTCATCCGTTGCGTTTTCTGAGCGGTACGCACAATCGGGGCAGGCCATGACCTCCCGGGCAACTTGGCGGCCGACGCCGCCGGGGTCGTCCGGCCGGACGAACTTCCGGCGGCCGTTCTGCCACTTCCAGCAGGCGAAGACTTTCGGGCGCAGCGGATAAGTAACTCTGCGCGTCCTGACGATTATTTTGTGGGCGGGGGAGTGAGGGGACGCGTTCTTACCACATAATCCACATCTATACATCCTTTCAGCCGGGGCTGGCGCGAATGGTGGCCGGGGGGCTGATGTCCGGCCGGGCCAGAGATGGATTCAGCAGGTGAATCTGCGGGTAGGGTAATAACAGGCAGGCAGGGCTGTCAACATTTTTACTTCCGAACGCACACGGGCCTCGTCCATTGCCCCATCCGCTTCGATGTTTAGTACTGATCCGTCCAGAAGACTCTTCCTGATTTATCTATGTAGCCGTCGGCGCTGCCGCGCCCGTCGCGGTGGACAATGACGGACGCCACGCCTCCCTTGAAGCGGAAGGCGGCGCCGAACTGCGGCGGGATACGGAAGCGCCCCGCCCTGTCTATGTAGCCCCACTTAAAGTCTACCTGAACGGCGGCGAGCCCTTCGGAGAACGCCTCGGAACTCTGGAACTGAGGCGTAATGACGACGCGCCCCGTCGTATCTATGTACCCGTCTTTGCCGCCAATATGGGCGGCGGCCAGCCCTTCACTAAACGAAGCCGCGTGCTCGTACTGCGGCTCTATCCGGAAAGTCCCGGCGCTATTGATGTAACCGCTCTTCCCATCGAGTGTGACCGCAGCCAGCCCTTCCGAGAACCCCCAGGTGGAGTCGAACCGCGGCTCGACTACCAAACGGCCGGCCCGGTCAATGAAGCCCCACTTATGCCCGACCCTGACCGGCGCCAGCCCCTCGGAAAACTTACCCGCCTCGTCGAACCGCGGGCTGATGACCTCCCTGCCGGTGCGGTCAATGAAGCCCCACCTGCCATCTGACATCACTGCCGCAAGCCCTTCGGAGAAGTCCCCGGCGTGATCGAACCGGTGGCCGATGACGAGCCTTCCGGTTCTGTCAATGAAACCGATCTTGGGTGCGACGATCATCAACGGGCCGATCCGCATGGAGAATCCCCCTATCGGCGCCCGCCCCTCGTGGAAGGTCGGAGGCATGAGTCCTCCGTCGGCGATCTGCGGCTCTATCACCAGCTTCCCGGATTCGTTGATAAACCCCCATTTGCCGCCCGTCAGGACGGGCGCGAGACCTTCCGAGAAGTCTGACGCGCGCTCGAACTGCGGGGGCACTACGACTTCGCCCGCACGGCTGACGAACCCGTATTTGAAGTCAACATTCATGGGCAGCAGCTCGGGCTGAGTCGCCCGACCGGATTCCACGTCCGCTCCGGTGGGTCCTACGTCCAGAGCGGGGAGCGTTGGTAGGTGAGTCTGCCACACCACGAACATGGAAATACCGCCGGCGAACGCGACGATAGCGGTAAGCAGTGAGAAGGAAAGTCGGCGCATGAACAGTTAGACGCAACGACGTGCCAGCAGGTTCCTGCCACGTGGCAGAGAGAAACCATCTTTACTGTTCTAAGGGCGGCAGTCAATAGACCTCATGGTATGGCCTCGAAGCGGAAACTGATGCGCCCGATCTCTAAAGCGCCGTGCTGGTAATCACCGAACCCTGCCCGCTACTTCCATCCTGATGAATGAAGCGATCTCGTCGAGCGTGCGGCTCGGGCGGTCTCGGTGAGGGCTGTGCCCGCACCCTTCAAGGATCACGCCCTTCACCGGCGCGGCGCAACCGCGTGCCAGGGCCTCAACCTGCCGGAGGGTGCCATACTCGTCCTCCTCGCCCTGAATGACGAGAACCGGCACGGTTATCCGGGGCAGGTACTCTTCGATATTCCAAGAGCGAAACGCCGGGTTAAGCCACACCAGGTTCCACCCCCAGAAGGCACATTCAGTGTTTCCGCCGTGGTGTCGCTCCAAGGCGGCCCTCAAGCCGCCCTCCTGATACTGCTCGGCCGCCCGCGCGATGCTCTCGATGCTCGTGTCCTCGACGAAGACGTGCGGCGCTTCGAGGACGAGGCCGCGCAGCCGCGGATCGCGAACCTCGCCGGCGTAGATGAGCGCGATTGATCCCCCGTCGCTGTGCCCGACGAGGAAGCAATCACGAACCGCCGTGGCGTCCAGCACCTCGGGGAGCGTGACAAGCGCCTCGTCGTGCATGAAGCTCACGGGGCGGGGTAGGGTGATCGGGTCGGAGCCGCCGTACCCGGCGCGGCTGTAGACGAGCGCGCCACAGCCTGTGGCCTCCGCGAGGCGGGCCGGGAAATCACGCCAGGTCGAGACGCACCCCAGTCCCTCGTGGAGGAAAACGAGAGTGGTGGCCTCCTCGGGCGGGGGCCCGAGCCACGAATACTCCAGACTGAGTCCCCCCGCCGTCAGCCGCTTCAACGCGCCATCACCCCCAACCGCATTCGAGATACCGCCACCATCATGGCGGGTAGACACGTCACGGCCTCTTCCGCCTCCTGCCTGCCGGGGAAGGTTTTTTGCCCGGGCCGACGACGGCTCTTGTCCTCCTGATCCCGTCGCCGCTTTCGTTAATGGCGAGCCGGAGCGGCGCGGTCTGCGCCGACGGCATGACCTCTACTTCCGGCGAGACGAGCAGCACGACCGCACGGCCGCTGTCGGGCTCCCAGTTGGGGTCGGCAGGCGTGCTCGCCTGTAGCCTGTACTTCACGCCCTCGAACGCCTGAATGGAGAAGCGTCCTAGTTTGTCAACCTTGGCATCCATGCTTGCCGGGCGGCCCGAGGCGACTTCGGTCAGGCTCACTTCGCCGCGAGTCACCGGTTGCCCGTTGGGCCAGACGACGACGCCTGTGATCGCGCGGCTGGAGAGCGGCTGGGGTAGGGGGAACAAGACGCCTATGATGTGCTGGCCCTCGCCCAGCGTGATGACCTCAGCCGCGCTTTGCTCGGAAGCTGAAGGGTAGAAAGTTGTCCTGTACGGCAGAGCCTCGTCGGGCGCGTCGCCGACGTTGACGCCGAGGACGTAGCGCCCGGGCGGCAGGTCTTTGAACTCGAAGCTCCCGTCCGACTCGGTGATCGCCCACAGGGCGCGCAACTGCTTCCCCTCGGCCAGGGGTAGAAGATCGAGGGTCATGATCCCCGGGCTTTGACCGCGCGAGTCGAGCACGCGGCCGGCGATGCGCCCGTCCAGGACAGCCCGGTAATCTATCCGGGCACAGCCGCGCCCATGCACCTCGACCGATTGCTCCTCCTGCGGCGAAAGGTTCGGCGGCAGCGTCACGCTGACCGTGTACATACCGGGAGCAAGGCCCTTAAAGCTGTAGCCGCCGTCGGCACCGGTCAACTCGTGGATGCTACGCACGCCCGAAGTGGCCGTGACTTTCGCGCCCGTAATCGCCCCCGCCTCGTTCCATCCCCCTGTCTCTAGGTTAACCCTGTAGAGGCGCGCCGAGCCGTAAATCTCGCCGCCCGCCGCCGCGCCGGTGAGACCACGTATGAAGTTCAGGTCTTCGACGGCTTCAGACAGTGGGCGGGTTCTGGTGCAGATGCTCGTGCCGACCCAGGGCTTGCCTTGAACGTGGCCGCCGTAGACGAGATATTTCGTTCCCGGCTGGAAGTCATAGCTACAGTCACCTCCCCACGCGCCGGTCAGGACTTCCACCTCCTTGCCCTCTACTCCACGGAATGCTTCTTCCACGCGGAAGCGGAAGAGGCGTTGCACCATCTTGTTCCCCTTCCACTCGACCTCGACGCGGGTGACACTGAGCGGCGTGCCGGAGAAGGCGACAGAGGAGTTCCAATATGCCTGGCAGGGCGGGCCAGGGTCGAGACAACTACAGGCGTAGGCCGGTGACGCGAGCGCCGGGAGGAAGAGGCAAGCCGCGACGAAGGCCAGGCGATGTCCGAGGTTTCTCATAAGCAACACTGTTCCATCTAACGTTCCAGACGAGCCTTCCCGTCTCGGCCTCCCAGATCTGGAGCTTCCCGTTACTCGTCCCCGTGACGATAAACTTCAGGTCTCGCGTCCAGTCGGAGACGCGTGCGCTGTATATCTCTGTGCCGTCTTGCAGGAAGGAGACGTTACTCTTCCAGAGCACGCGCCCGGTCGCCGCTCCCCACAGCCGCAGGGCGTTGTCATCGCCAGACTGAGGTCAAAATCAGCTTGTCATCGGAGCTCCAATTCAGCTCGCTAGTGGTGCCGGTGTCACCGTGATGTACCACGCCCCATCCCGTTCGTGCAGGCCGCGCGTCACCATCCGCAACTCGTACCTGTGGGCGGCGGGGTGCGGCTTAGCCCACACCTCGGGCGGGTCGAGCGTGATCCATACCGGCGCGCTTAGTTTGTGCTCAACGGAACGACCATCTTGGACGCAGTGCCACCCGTCCCGCTCGAGCCGGGCGTCCGCGATGGGGCTGTCCTCGCCCCAGCCCGGCCGTTCGCCGAATGGTTTCACCTTCACGTGACGGGGAAGGGAGAAGCCTTCGGCCAGATCAGTCTCACCGGGCCTGTGGTTGAGCAGTACCTCATTCTCGCGTGAAAACAGCCCACCGCCGCCCCAGCAATCACCTTTCGGCCACAGCGCGACGGCGGTCAGGTACGGCGGTCGGCTGACGGCCGTCCACGAGAAGAAGGGCTTCTTGTAATCAGCCGCAAAGTAGATGAGGCGTTTTCCGGAAGGTGAGAGGTCGCAGCGCCGCTCGTAGATGCGCCCCTTCAGCCACTGCCCCTCGATGAATTCGTCCCTGTCGGTGTGCCAGAGGACGAGGAGGACGCGCTTTGAGTGACCCCGCCGGAAGACGACGGCCGTGGCCGCTTTCCTCGCGAGTATCGCGTAGAGTCTGATGTCTGACTTTTCAACACTCTCCATGTAGATGGTATGCCAGACCTTCGAGGCATGACCTTATCATCTCGGATGAGATTTCTGATGCTCCCCCCACCAGGCAGCCCAATCCTGATAGTGGACGGCCTTATGACCCGTGATCTTCTCGAGCGCCGCCACGGCGTGGGCATAAGTGCAGACGTAAGTACATCGCCCGCCGGGGCAATCTTTCGGCGCGTTGTCCTTCAGCACACGCAGGAGCGCCGGCACCGATGTCATGTCACCGATGTAGAGCAGTTCGCCCGCGCCGTCGTGCTGATACTGGCCGTCGAAGATCAGCTTGTAGACCTGCTGGCGACGGCGTGCCAGTTCGGCCGGTGTGGGAGAGGGCGGCTTAATCCTGGGCTCACAGTCACTGCTGCTCGCGGTGGAGACCCGCTTCGCGGGCTTTCGTTCCCAGATGACCTCGCCCCTGCTGTTGATGCGATTGAACCCGTTGTTCACAACAGCGACGCCGCCCGATAAACTCCATGACTCACCAAAGCGGAACGGGATGACGACACCGCCCGATGGATTGATGTATCCCCATTTCCGGTCGAGGCGCACGGCGGCCAACCCTTCCGAGAACGCCCTGGCATCTTCGTACTTCATCTCGACGCGAACACGTCCGGTCTTGGCGATGAATCCGGTATAGCCGCCGTCGCCGACGACCGCCAACCCCTCGGAGAAGCTGTCGGCCCAGTCGTACATCGCCGGGATGACGAATTTGCCCGTCCGGTCAATGTAACCCCATTTGCCCTTCCGGCGGTTCGTGTCCTCATCGTTCCAGCCGAACCTGTAGCCGATGTTGACGCGCGCCAGCCCTTCAGAGAACTCCGCGGCCAGGTCGAACCGGGGCTCGATGACCACTCTGCCTTTCGCGTCAATGTAGCCGTGCCTGTCCTTCATCTCGATCTCGGCCAGCCCTTCGGAGAAGTCGCCGACGCTGTCGAAGCGAGGTCTGACGACCCACCTGCCACGCCTGTCAATGAATCCCCACTTCTTTCCCATCTTTACCGCCGCCAAACCCTCCGAGAATCTGTAGTCGTGGAGATTATCGTCGTCGAAGCGGGGCTTCACGATCACACGGCCGCGCCGGTTGATGAAGCCCCAGCGACCGTTGAGTCGGACGGCGGCCAGTCCTTCGGAGAAGCCGTGCGCGTTCTCGAACCTCGGGTGGACGGCGACGCTGCCAGTAGCATCTATGAACCCCCAGCGGTCGCCATAATCGCTGCACATCTGGACGTGCGCCAGCCCCTCGGAGAAGTCCCAGGCTAGAGAGAATTGCGGCCTGATGACGACGTTACCGGCAGCGTCCTCGTACCCGTAAGCGTCATTCTCCTCGAAGGTAAAGAGCCTTGGCGTGTCCCTCTGGCGTTGCGTGCGGGCATCGGCCTGCCGCGCCGGCGAGAAATTCGCCAAGAGAAGGGCGGCCATAAAAGCGATTAAGGGGTACGATGTCATACTCGATCGGCCGTGTCCCGCAACCATATCCCGGTGATACCAAGATTCCGTAGTGCCGGCGCATCGGCCTCCGCCCGCGTCTCCTGTAACAAGTTTTCGATCAGTGCCTCCTTGCCCCGCCTGCCGTCCCGATAGAAGCCATCCCTGGCGCGCCTGATCGTGAGCGTCGCTTCCGAATAAGGGCCGAGTCCCTTCCAGACGGATTTGATTACGAGCGTTTGTACCTCTTTTGCCTGTGCCCGGGCATCCGGCGTGTAAAAAATGAACGGGAGGCACGACAATGCGGTGACGGCGACGAATACCCGGCCGTGATGCACGATCCACATATTCATAACTCAGCCCCCTTGAGCGGGGCTCAGGGCTGACCGTTCAACTCCCTGAGCACCTCCTCCTTGCCCTCGCCGTACCCCGGAAGCGATAGCACCAGCCTGAGAGGTTTAACCTGATCGCTAATCGTCAACTTCACAGGCTTGGCGTGAAAGACTTGATCTTGCGCGTTAAAAGCGTGGACGTGAATGACGTAGGTGTAGCCGTCAAAGCCGATGAAGGAGAACCGTCCCTGCTCGTCGGTAGTGACCGTGTTCGTGCCGTCCGCCCGACGGGGGTTGAGCGGGTACCAAAGTCTTTGCGGGTCCCGGATGGAGAGTACTGGCCCCACGCCCGGGACGGCGTCAGGCGACAGGCGTGTTACCGGCGTCCCGTCCGGCCACAATATCAGCCCGGTCACTTCGCGCTCGACCAGTTTGGGTGGGAGCCTGATGTTAACGGCGGAGAGTTTCTGCCCGTCCTCCAGGATGACGGTAGTGGCCGCGTCCACGTCAGGAACTCCGGGGTGGAAGGTGGTCGGGTACGGAGACTCAACTTCCGGGGTGCGCCCCGGATTGACCCCGACCCAGAAGTGCCCGCCCCTGAGCCCGGAGAATGTGTAACGTCCCTCGCCGTCCGTCCGTGCGAACTCGTAGTCGCTGTTGGAGAATGTTTGCCCTGGCATCGCCGGATACAGGTAGACGGTCAACTGCGGCACCGGCTTCCCTTCGACGCTCGTAACCCGGCCGCCGATCTCCGCCGTGGCCTTCAGGTCAACTTTATGTATCTCTAACTCCCTGTAATCGCACTGACCCTTCTCCACTTTCACCGTGTACTCGAAGACGGTGCGCCTCTCGGTGGCGCGCGCCTCTACGCCGGGTCTGTAACTTATCACCGCAGCGCTGAAGGGAACGGAGGCGCGCACCTTGTAGGAGCCGGGACTTGAAACTTCGATGTTGAAACGTCCCTCCACGTCAGTCACCGCCTGATAAGACTTGCCGCCCCCGGTGACGGAGATATTTACACCGTGCAGGGGCGAGTACTTCTGCTCCGCGACTCTTCCGATGATTGACTGAGTAGGGGCGGAGCCGGTCAGGCTTCGGATGTAGTCGAGGTCCTCGCTCGCCTGCTCGAACAGCGCGGTTCTGTCGCAGGCCTGGATTACCAGGCGGCCTCCGCTGGAATTCTTGTGTGCGTAGACGAGATAGCGTCCGCCCATTTGGAAGCTGGAGTCGCAGCTAGTGCCCCACAGCGTGGCGACCTGCACCAGGGAAGCGGCTACGCCCTTGAAAGACTGCTCGACCGAAAAGCTGACAAGCGCTTCAGGCAATTCACCCGCCGCCTCCCGCGCAGGCTCCTTGATGCCTGTGACGACGCCGACGAACACGGCATCGGCACGCCCGTAGGCGACGCACGGAGGCGTCCCGTACTCAACGCACGTGCAGGCCGCAACCGTGCGCGCCAGCGCGGGGATAAGGCATACGGTGATGAGGACAAGGACTATTCGCTGGTGTATCGTCATTGGTGTCGCCTCGTCTTTCGTCAGGAAGCATGACAGAGGGTTAAGGAGTTTAATACCTTCATAGTGTCCTGGGCATGGGCAGCCGCAACAGTTCTCCCTCGTAGACGAGGTACAACTTCGCGCCCTCCTCGTCCACCAGCATCCCGAAGCTGTCGAACGTGATGTGAGGCACGACTACGAGCGTGCGGAGGGAGAAATCTTTCGTGCTGTAGCGCCCCACGCGCGTCTCATTCTTCTCGCGGTCGGGGACGGCGACCCAGAACTCGTCCGTCCGCCCCGTCGGCTGCAACGGGCGGTTGCCCTCCTGTAGCAGCGGCGCGAAGACGCCGGGAACCAGTTCCGTCCGGCCCGTCTGCGCGTCGAGTAGATAATACTCCGGCGAGGCACGTCCCCTGGACTCGCCCGCGCTGCCTTCGTCACACGCGCGTCGCAGCAGCACCTTGCCGTGTGCCGCCACGTAGGCCACCGGCTCGAACTGTTCGGCCGGCGGTAGATTCACCCGGTACTCCCGACCCGTCGCGAGGTTGAAGCGGACGACGTAGTTCGGCCGTCCCCAGTCGGACTCCGCCTTGGCGGAGACGGCCCACAGGCCGTCGGGTGTCACCAACGGGTTCGCGTACACGCCCTCGCCGCTACTGATGCGAAACGCGTTCTGCCCCGCAGCCTTCTTCCACAAGCCGCCCCGGTCGAGGTCGCCAGCCAGCACGTAGTATTTACCGGCCGCCGCCTGTGCAAGGCGAGAGTTGAGGTGTGAGGGGAATTTCTCAGCGTCAACGCCTAAGGTATCTTCGTCGAAGGTCTGATAGACTTCCGGCCTTGCTGCCGCCTCCCCCAGTTTGCTGCCGGAGAAGTCCCGCCACGAGACTTGCGCCCTGGCGCGCTCGGTCTCCTCGCGATGCCGATTCGCACGCGCCGCCGCGTCATCTTCCTCCTCGCCCCCGCTGTCATTTGCCACGACCTCTTGCCGCTCGACCTCTTCCTCCGTCTCCGCGCGCTCGACGAGCACGCGCAGGTCGGCGTCCCTTCGCCAGATGTCTTTCACGGCTAAGCCCTCGTCTGCGATGAGAACTTCGAGACCCCTGATTTGCTCCGCGAGGCGGTAGTGAACTTTCGCGTCGCCGCTCCCGAGCAGATCGAAGTTGTCGAGCACGGTGAGCCATCCGCCCATCCCCTGATGGCTGAACACGCGGCGCCCGCCCTCGCGCTTGAGTAAGAGGAACTCGGAGACCCGGCAATCGTGGTGGCAGGGACCGAACTGCGGGCCGAAATCCGGCAGGTTGTTGCTCGTAACGAACTGTTTGAAGCGCTCGAGTTCCTCGCCGGTAACGACGCGCTCGCGATAGCGTGAATCGTCTTCGTAATGGGTGTAGACCGACTTACCAGCGTAGACCCGCAGGACGTGCAGGGGGCGCTCGTGGTTCCCGAGCAGGGCGAATATCTCCAAGGGCGCGTCGTCTTTTCTGAATAGCTCTGCGTGCAGCTTCTCCTCGGCTCTGTCCATGCCGGAGAAGTCGCTCCCGCCGATGAGGGGGATGTTTTCGCGCCAGCCCGTGATGAATGCCTCGCCCGGGTGGCGCGCCCACAGGAGTTCGCGGGACTCCCGGCTGTCTTCCGCCGACAGGTAGCGCTCGGCCGCCAGCGCGAGGTCTGCGTTCTTATTCAGCAGGAGGGAACCCACCCGAGCGACAGGTAGAGGCATCTGCACCAAGCGCGCGCAGGCGAGCAGGGCAATCTGCGCGGCCTCGTCGCCCGAGGCGAGTATGCTTTGCGCAAGGGGCTCATTTTCCAGGGTGACGGCGGCCATGCCCTGTGCGGAGCCGCCGGCGGCGACAAGGAGTTGCAGTTCGGGACCGACACTCTCACGCAGCCTGACGCGCCTCTCCAGGGCATTCGAGACAGTCGCCGCGTCGGCCGTGCCTGAGCCGATGCGTCGCACTATGTCCAACTCGACCCGCCTCGCCTGCCAGCCTTCAGCCACGCCCAGCAGAGCGCGGGCCTGCGCGGGATTCTTCTTCCCTAGCAACTCTGCCCGCGCGATTACAGCCTGCGCGAGTGCTTCGGGGATGTCCTTCTGTTTAGACAGGTAGTTGCCGATGCTGACAGGTTGCGGCAGCGGCTCGTCACCACGGGCACGGTATCGCTCAACCTCCTCGCGCCCGCCTGTGGTCATGAGCTTTGCGGCGTAAGCCTCGAGCGCGCCGAGTTGCTCCGCCTCCGTCAGGCCGCCGGAGGCGATTAGCCCCCGCAGGATGTAGCGTCTGTAGTCTTCGCCCTTCTCCTCGGCGAGGGCCTTCCTCAGCGCCGGGACGGCGCGCGGGTCCTTGTAATGGGCGAGTGTGCGCGCGGCCCAGTGGCGGTTCCACTCTTCGTGCTCGACGATCCAGATCAGCCCCGGCACGGCCTCCCGCATGTCCAACTCGTCAATGTGCTGCATGAACCAGGCGCGGTAAGTGCTGTTGATGGGGAGCCAATCCGGGTCGGAGAGCCACCGGAGTACCGGCAGCGCCGCATCGCGCCGTTTTGATCTCGGGCCGCCGTCGTTCACGAACTGGACGAGACAATTCGCGGCGTTCTGCCGCACGGCCGCGTCCTTGCTCTCCACCAGCTTCGTCATCACCGGTATCCACCTGTCGGGATCACGGTCGAAGAGCGTGGTGAGCGGCGAAAAGCCGTAATGGCCGTCGGACGGACTTAGCAGCGTCTCGTCGGCGAAAAGGGAGAGGTACCACTCGTCTCTGCCCGGCCACTCCGTCTGCGACAACTCCTCGACGGCCGTGTCCCGCGCGCGCGCGGGAGCGCTACGGTCTGAGGCCACCGCTTGCATGATAGTGCGGAATCGTTCTTCGCCGCCCGTGTCTTTGTTTTCGAGCGCATGGCGGTGGAGCAGCGCGAGCGCGAAGGCGGCCGTCCGCGGTTGCTCGCCGCCCGAGAGGGATCGCAATAAGGGCTCGGCGCTGCTCCAGTCAACCTTGGCGAGTGCTTTCAGCGCCTCCTCATTCTCTACATACCCTTCCTTGTCCTTAGCCTTTCCCGCGTTGCTCAGCAGTTCGCTCTGAAAATAGGTCGAGTTAAACAGCAGCCACTCCCGCACGCTCTTGCGCCAGCCCTCGTCGAGCCGTTCGTCGCCCTGCGCGGCGTCGTACAACTTCTTGACGCGCTCGGCGACCCGGGGGGCATCCGCCAGAAGCGGGAGGAGTCCGGGCAGCTTCTCCGGTTCGGCCTCGCACGCCGCGAGCAGTCGGCCCTGTACCACCACGGAAGGCTTATGTCCGGCGCGCCCCGAGTTGCTCGCCCGGCGCTCCCAGTAATCTACGAGGTCAGTGGCCGGGGCATCGTCGGGCGGGACATTATTCTCGTCGAAAAACTCGGGTGGGCGATTGCTCCGAACCACCACGGCTTCTTTGGGTGCTGCCGAGCGCGGCGTCGGCGCCGGCATGAAAAGCAGCGATTTGTAGGTCTCACGGTCGGCAGCCTGCTGAGAACTTTTAAGCCCCGGGGGCGGGGCTGATTGGCTGACGACGTTCCGCGCCGCCGCCGATGCGACGATGATGACGAAGAGAAGTGTGACGCTTTTACGCATCTGATCGTAGGTCTTGACGGGACGGAGTTCCCGCCGATGCGGCCGGCGGCGCTCACGGCAAGATTCTGAGGCCTCCCCCAGTTTTTTCCCCGGCCACCGGTCGGGCCGGCTTATGCTCGGCGCCGGCGACGGTCTTAACTGGCCGAGTCATCATGGCCTCAGGGCTGTCCTTGTAATAGACACCGATGGCGGGTGAATTGTTCTGCCTGCATCCCCTGAGATGCAAATTTTTAGGATTGCGGACAAGCGCGCGGCAGAAATTATCCATTCTATCATTCTACCCGTTGCCGAAATCCGAGGCGGTAGAACCACATCACGCCAGGGATCACTCCCTCCATTCCTACAGGCCGTCAGAGCGCCGCATAGCTTGTCGCTATAATGAAAGATAACCCCCGAGACTGGATAGGTTTTGAAGTATTCCATTCTTTGGGCGAGATCATTGGAGTTCTTAAAATCCAAAGGGTTGCGATCAATTTATCCATCGCGGATAGAGCGCGAGATCATACCTTCCAGCTTGAGGTTGATGGATAAAGGTTGAAAGAAATGAAGAACGTCCATCGCCGAGCTGGCCTAACTTTTGTTGAGCGTCACATAACTAACCGTCAGGGAGTATGCTTAACATCGAAATGAAGAGTCCCATTTCAGTTACGATCTTTATTTTCCTCCGACAGTTTCGAGGTAGAAAAAAGATATGTGTAATAGCCTAAAATCCATGTAAACATTAATTTGCGGCTAATTTGGGATGAATCATAATATCAATGTAGAGGCAAAAAGTTAGATAGAGAGAGTTCTTAATGTGCCTTATTAAGGCGCAAAGGTGGCTGGTCATTGACAACTTAAGTGTAAGCTTGAAAAGCCGTAAAGCCCGATAAATGCGGGCTTTACGGTAAGTGCGAACGAAGCGAATATCCGAAACGAACGACCTGAGTATCTCAAAACGAACAATCCTGGTAGTGCTCAGGCTACTGGCTGCCGCTTGAGAGTTTGCCGACGAGGGTGAAGAGGGGCATGTACATGGCGATGACGATGCCGCCGATGGTGACACCGAGGAAACCGATCATGGCCGGTTCGATGAGCGTGAGCATGTTGGCGATGGCGGTGTCCACTTCCTGTTCGTAGAAGTCGGCGATCTTGCCGAGCATCGAGTCGAGCGCGCCGGTCTGTTCGCCGATGCCGACCATCTGCGCCACCATGTTGGGGAACACGTCGCTCGCCTTGAGAGGCTCGACGAAACTCTCGCCGCGTTCGACGCCCGTGCGGATGCCGCGGATCGCATCTTCGATGACGACGTTGCCGGCGGTGCGCGCCGTGATTTCGAGCGATTGGAGGATGGGGACGCCCGAGGAGAGCAGGGTTGAGAGTGTGCGCGAGAAGCGCGCGATGGCGACCTTGCGCAGTACCGGCCCCATGATGGGCGCTTTCAGGAGCAGGCGGTCGGTGTTGCGGCGGCCGCCGGTCGTCTTGCGGTAGGTGCGTATGGCAACGACTAAGGCGATGATGCCGACGAGTATGCAGAGGCCGCCCCAGCCGGCGACGAAGTCGCTGAAGGCCACGACGATGCGGGTGGGGAGCGGGAGCTTTTCGCCCGGGCCGAGCAGGCCGAGGAAGATCGCCTGGAACTGCGGAATGACGAAGATGAGGATCGCGGCCACGACCAGACAGGCGATGACGATGACCGCGGTCGGGTAGATCATGGCGGAGATCACGTCGCGGCGCAGTTTGACGATCTTTTCGATGAAGGTCGAGAGGCGTTGCAGGATGATGTCGAGAATACCGCCGGTCTCGCCCGCCTCGATCATATTGACGAAGAGTTGATCGAAGGCCTTCGGGTGGCGCGACATGGCGACGGCCAGAGTTGATCCCTCTTCCACGTCCTGCCGGGTTTGCGTCAAGACCTGTTGGAAGAATTTGTTCTCCTGCTGGCTCGCGAGGATGTCGAGGCACTGCACGAGCGGCAGCCCCGCGTCAATCATCACGGAGAACTGGCGCGTGAAGATTGACAACTCTTTAGACTTCACTTTGCCGCGCCCGCCGAGTTTCGGCACGGCGATCTCGCGCCCCTTTTCCTTAACCGAGGTGAGCATGATCTGTTCGCGACGCAGCAGTTGCTTCAACACGTCGCGGCTGTCAGCGACGCGCTCGCCGACCATCACTTCGCCGAGTCGGTTGCGGCCTTTGAAGACGTAAGTAGGCATAAATAACTCCTAGAGGTCAGAGGTTAGAGGTTAGAGGTCAGTGGTCAGGAGTTTTTACTGATCTCTGACCTCTAACCTCTAACCTCTGAGTTTTATCTCGTGGGGCGCGCGCCGATGGGTCGCGGTTGGGCGTAGGGGCTGGGGTGCGTGCCGGGGCGCGCCGGCGTCGCGTTCGCGCCGTTCCCGTTACCCCCGTTGATGCCGGAGCCGTGTTCGATGAGGTCGCGCAATTCGTCCGTGTTCGACGAACGCTGCATGGCGAGTTCGAGCGAAATCTGGCGCTTGTGGTAGAGCGTGGCGAGCGCCTGGTTGAAAGTTTGCATGCCGTACTTTTCCTGACCCGTCTGCATCATCGAGTAGATTTGGTGAATCTTGTCTTCGCGGATCAGGTTGCGGATGGCGGCGTTGGGGACGAGGATTTCGAGCGCGGCGACGCGTCCCTGCCCGTTGGCCTTCGGCAAGAGCGCCTGACACATGATGCCTTCGAGGACGAGCGAGAGCTGCGCGCGAATCTGCGCCTGCTGGTTGGAAGGGAACACGTCAATGATGCGGTTGATGGTGGAGGCGGCGGAATTCGTGTGCAGCGTGGCGAATGTCAAGTGGCCGGTCTCTGCGATGCGCAGGGCGGACTCGATGGTTTCGAGGTCGCGCATTTCGCCGACGAGCACCACGTCGGGGTCCTGGCGAAGGGCTGTGCGCAGGGCTTCGGCGAAGCCTTTCGTGTCCGAGCCGACTTCGCGCTGGTTGACGACGCAGGACTTGTGGTTGTGCAAAAACTCTATGGGGTCTTCGATGGTGACGATGTGCTCGTGGCGCTCGCGGTTGATCTTGTCGATCATGGCGGCGAGCGTGGTCGATTTGCCGGAGCCCGTGGGGCCGGTGACGAGTATGAGGCCACGCGGCTTGTCGCAGAGTTTGGTGACGACCGCCGGGAGGCCGAGTTGCTCAAACGATCTGATCTCGTAGGGAATGGCGCGGAAGACGCAGCCGACCGCGCCGCGCTGGTTAAAGAGGTTGGCGCGAAAGCGCGAGAGGCCACGCACGCCGAAGGAGAAATCGAGTTCGAGCGATTCCTCGAAGCGGTGCTTCTGCGCGTCTGTGAGCACGCTGTAAGCGAGTTGCTTGGTGTCGGCCGACGTGAGCGTTTTGAAGCCTTCGAGCGGCTTGAGTCCGCCGTCAACGCGAACCTGCGGGGGTGTGTTGGTGGTCAGATGCAAGTCAGACCCGCCCAACTCGATCAACTTCTTGAGCAGATCGGAGAGCGAGAGTTGATCCGCTAGCGACGATTCGTTGGCTGCCATGTTTCTTTGTGGGCTCCCTCGGGGAAGATTACCCGCGCGGGCGGGCGGGCGCCGTGTGGGGCGCACGTCTGAAAGTGGGTTTCGCGATTCGGGCGAAAGAGAGACCGCGCTCTTGATTAACGCTGGGCGGTCGTGGAGTTGGCGCGGCGCGCGCTGAGCGCGACGACGGCCTGTTCGGACTCGGTGGCGAGCGCGTCGGCGAATTCCGCGGGCGCATTAGTGGCGAGGCTGTAGACCTGCCCGTCGGACTCGGTGAAGTAGAACGTCCACGCGCGGCGTTCGCCGTCCGCGGCGACCGACTGCGCGGTGACGACGAACACGGATCGTTCGCCGAACTTTCTTTGCACGTCGTTTGTGACCCATCCGCCCTCGGCCACCATCCGGTTGATGACGGTGCGGCGCAGGAGCGTGACAGGAACGCCGCCGAAAGTTTTGCTGCGCGTGTCGGGCGCGGACGACGCGGCCGACTGCAAGTTGACGCGCGACCAGACGGCGGAGGAGCGTGCGCGCCCATCGGCGGCGCGCACGTTGAAACGCATCTCACCGGCGCGACTCGCAGCCCCGGCGTTGCTCCAACCGTTCGGCAGCGGCGAGGCCGCGGGGCGCGGCAGTTCCCGCAAAGCATCTTTCGTCGCCGGAACGACCGCCGGCAGAGTTTTCACAGGAGTGATGCTGGAGAGCGAGGCAGTGCTCGGCAGAGCGACGCCGGGCAACACGAGGTTGTCGGCCGCCCGGACGTTTACCGCCCCGGTGTGATTGGCGGCGGGCGCAAACAGGGCGGCGGGTTTGCTGCCCGCCCTCAACATGGCGGCGCGTCGCCTGCGGCGTCCCGCGGCGGCGGCGCGCTGGCGTCGGATGCGCGCGCGGTAGCGTCGCCACCAGGCGCGCGAGTGGCGTCGGGCGACGCGGCCTTTGTGGCGGCGGGAAACGGAGGGGCGCGATGCAAGCTGCGCCAGCGAGTCCGAGAGCGGCAGCGTGGCGGCCACGGTACACATGATAAGTATGGTTAAAACTAAGGCGCGCAAAAACATTTATGAACCTCTTTTCAAGCGACCGTCTCGCGCACGACTTCTTCGATAGTGGTCACGCCGTTTCTGATCTTCACTAAACCCGACGAGCGCAAAGTGAGCATGCCGTTTTCGACAGCCCGCTTGCGCAGTTCCAGCGCGGACGCGCCGATCAAGATCAACTCGCGGATGTCGTCCGTGATCTCCATCACTTCGTAGAGACCGACGCGGCCTTTGTACCCGGTGTTGTTGCACTTGCCGCAACCCCTGCCCTTGTAAATCTTCACGTCGCGCGCCTCTTCGGCCGTGAAGCCGATTTCGACGAGCGCCTCGGCGGGCGTGGGCACGACCTCTTTGCATTCCACGCAGACGCGGCGGATGAGTCGCTGCGCCTGAATCAGGTTGACGGAGGTGGCGACGAGGAAAGGCTCGATGCCCATGTTCATGAGGCGGGAAATGGTGGAGGGCGCGTCGTTGGTGTGAAGAGTGGAGAGGACGAGGTGGCCTGTGAGCGCGGCCTTGATGGCGATCTCGGCCGTCTCGAAGTCGCGGATTTCGCCGACGAGGACGATGTTCGGGTCTTGCCTGAGGAACGAGCGCAGCGCGGCGGCGAAGTTCAAACCGATCTGCTCCTTCATCTGCACCTGGTTGATGCCCATGAGGTTGAACTCGACCGGGTCTTCCGCCGTCATGATGTTCGTCTCGGTCGTGTTCAGAGACTGGAGGGCGGAGTAGAGCGTGTTGGTTTTGCCCGAACCCGTGGGGCCTGTGACGAGCACCATCCCGTAGGGGCGTTCGATGTTGCGCTTGAACTTGACGAGCGACTCCGGCTCGAAGCCGAGCTTCGTCATGTCGAGCATCAGCTTCTCTTTGTCGAGCAGACGCATCACGACTTTTTCGCCGAAGAGCGTCGGCAGGGTCGAGACGCGGAAGTCCAACTCGCGCGAACGACCCTCAGAGCGCAGCTTGATCTTGATGCGGCCGTCCTGCGGCAGACGCTTCTCGGAGATGTCGAGCTTCGACATGATCTTGATGCGGGAGATGAGCGCGTCGCGCAGGCGAAGGGGCGGGTGCATCACGTCGTAGAGCACGCCGTCAATGCGGAAGCGGATGCGCATCTCCTTCTCGTAAGGCTCGATGTGAATGTCGGATGCGCCGCGTTGCAAGGCGTCCACGAGCAGGACGTTCACGAGGCGCACGACGGGAGCGTCCTCGCTCATGCGCGCCAGACTCGACACGTCAATCTCGTCGTCCTCGTCTATGACCTCGACATCTTCGCTCGCCTCCTGATCGAAGTCCAACTGTGCGAGCGAGACCGTGTCGGACGCCATCGCGAAACCGTTGCCGTTGCCGTGGGCGTGCCCGTTGCCGTTCGTTCCGGCCAGCGTCGCCTCGACCATGCTCGCCAGTTCGATCTCGCGCGAACCGCCGTAATATTGCTCGATGGCCTCCTGCACGCCCGCTTCCGAGACGACGACCGGCTCGATGTTCAAGCCCGTCATAAACTTGATGTCGTCCATCGCGAAGACGTTCGTGGGGTCAACCATCGCCAGCGTCAAAGTCGCCCCGACGCGCGAGAGCGGCAGCACCGAATACTTGTCGGCCACTTCGCGCGGAATCAGGCGAATGACCGATGCGTCAACGTCGAACAAATCGAGGTTGACGCTCGGCACGCCGTACTGGCGAGACAAAACGGCCGTCACCATGTCGTCGGAAACCAGACCGAGTTTGACGAGGTTGAAGCCGAGCCTGCCGCCGTGTTCGCGCTGGTAGTCGAGCGCTTCGCGCAGTTGCTGCGGCGTCAGGATGTTTTCGCGGACGAGTATTTCGCCTAATTTAGCTGACATTTCTTGACGGTTTCCACCGGAATCGAACGCTGCTAGGGAAGAACTTGCGTTGGGGCAGGCACTTACAGGTTATTCGGACAAGGGAGAAG
>DATHAZ010000063.1:0-16938 GCA_035296445.1 Pyrinomonadaceae bacterium
CCGCACCAACATGCCCATTGTGCCGCCGCTTATGTTCACGGGGCGGAAAACGAGTTAGCTAACAGCCGTCGGCGGCGCGGTTCATACGCAAGCCGCCTTGAGTTTAGAGTTAGCGAGAGCCGACCTGAAACTGCTTTGCTGACGGCTGAGAACCAAACAAAAAAAGCCGCCCGGTGTGTGCTCTCACACCGGGCGGAAACCACAGGAGAATTGCCCAACTTTGCGAATCGCCCCCCGGCGATTCATTGGGTCATTGCTATGCTCGCCAATCTGATGCGCGGGCGCGGGCGGCAGGTTGCCCCCGAATTTTCAGCCCTGCCCAGACCCGGTTCGACTGCCTTCGGCGTTCTCGCCCGGAGACGAAAAGAGACGAAAAATGCGAAAACTTTTATTACACACGGCCGCGCTCGCCCTGCTCGCCTTAGCTTCCGCCTGCGTGCAGCAGACGCCGCAGACGGCCGAGCAGAACACGAATCAGGCGCAGGCGACCGGCGGCAGCGGCGACCAGAATTTCAAGCGGATTCACGACGCCTACGTGCGCGATTTCCTGCGCCGCAACCCCACGGTCAACACCTACCTCGGCGGCGCTGGACTCGACCCGGCCCTGCGCGAAACGGACGGCCAACTGCGCGATCATTCCGCCGCCGCCATCGAAGCGGAAGACCGCTGGCTCGCCGACACGCAAAAATCGCTCGACACGCTCGCCCCCGACACGCTCTCGCCGACCCTTCGCATTGACCGCGAAGTCGCGCTCGCGCAAATACGCTTCCTGCTCCACCAGCACGGCGCGCGCAAGTACCAGCAGCGCGCGCTCGACACCTACACGGACGAACCCTTTCGCGCCATAGACTGGCAACTGCAAGGCATGACGCAGACGGGCGAGAAGACCTACGGCACGCCCGAAGAGTGGTCGCTCGTCGTCAAACGTTTGCAGGCCGTCCCGCGTTATTTTCAGGTCGCGCAGGAGCAACTCGCCGCCGGGGTGAAATCCGGCAACACCCCCGACCACCGCATGCTGCTGCGTAACGGCATCACGACGGCGGAAAAGACCGCCGAGTATTTCAACACCACGCTCCCCGGCCTTGCTATGGAGCGCGTCGCCGCCGGGCCGCAGCGCGATGAACTGCTCAAGCAACTTAACGAGGCGACGACGAAGGCGGCTTCGGCCTATCGCGACCTGAGTTCCTTCATCAGGCAGAATTTCTTTGACCAGAATGGGAAGAATGTCGCGACGGTTAAAGCGCAGTACAGTCAGGATCGTTTCGCGCTCGGCGAGGAGGAGTACAACTGGGCGCTCAGGAACAACCTGCGCATGCCGGACGCGACGGCCGGGAAACTCTTCGACGAGTCAATGGCGATTGTGAACGCGACGCAAGGAGAGATGGTCACGCTCGCGCGCGAGATCGGAAAGCGGAAGACGATGGAGTTGCCCGAAGAGGATCATCCGGCCGTGCTCGCCGTCTTCGACGAACTCGGCAAGGACTATCCGAAGTCGGACGCGGAGATGGTCAAGTGGTACGAAGAGGCCGCCTTCCGCCTCGTCGAATACGGGCGCAAGTCGGGCGTCTTCGACGTGCCTACCGATTACAAGTTGGAAGTGGTGGAGACGCCGCCGCCCTTGCGCGCCTCGATTGACGGCGCGGCCTATTACCCCGCGCCGCCCTTCAAGACTTCCGGCGTCGGCCGCTTCTACGTCACCACCTCCGGCTCGAACGACGAGGCCGTGCTCAAGGAGAACAACCGCGCCGCGCTCGCAGACCTCGCCGCGCACGAAGGCTTTCCCGGCCACGATTGGCACTACAAGGTCATGACCAAGTATCGCGACCGCATCGGACACGCGCGCTGGCTCACGCCCGGCGCGGTCGAAGACTCTTCCTCGATGTGGCAGGACTCGATGGCCGCCGAAGGCTGGGGACTCTATTCGGAAGCCCTCATGTCCGAAGCTCAGCCCGGTTTCCCCGCAGGCTTCTACTCGCCCGAGGAGAGGCTCTACCAACTCAAAGGCAAACTCTACCGCGACCTGCGCGTCCGTATAGACACCGGCATCCACACCGGGCGTATGTCTTATGACGACGCCGTCGATCTCTTCTCTCAAGTGGTGGACTTCCAGCCCGGCTCTTGCCGCGACACGGCGGCGACGGCAAAACCGGCCAAGCGCGCCAGTTGCGACTCGGCCGAGCGCGCCATCTTCCGCTACTCCAAGTGGCCGACGCAGGCCATCACCTATCGCCTCGGCAAAGACCAAATCTTCGCCCTGCGCAAAGACGCCGCCCAGGTGGCGGGCGAACGCTTCTCGCCCAAGGACTTCCACGTCCTCTTCATGCAGCAGGGCACGATCCCCGTCGGCTACTTCCGCGAGGAACTGCTCAGGGAGTTGCAGGCGAAGAAATAAGGGGCGGGAAATTTGACGGCCGGGAGATGCAAACGCGAAGGGCGCAGGGGAAACAACCTCTGCGCCCTTCGCGTTCCGGCGCGGTTAAATTCTTTTCCCGGAAATTATTATTCGTCCGCGACGAAGATTTGTCGCAGATGGTTCTTCAAATGCCCGATGTAATCGAGCATCAGGTATCGGAGCGTCGCCGGTTGATTCGCGCCGACGGTCTGCCACGCGATCCGGTCGAGCGAGTGGCGCGTGCGCGGCCTCTCCAAAGTCTCCTCCGGCGCGCAGGCCATGACGTGGAGCAGGTGCAGGTTGTACGTCTTCCAGAGTTCGACCAGCAGCGGCCAGGACTCTTCGTTGTAGCGCTGCGCACGCACCCACTCCTCCTGCTCATAGCCGGGAAAGACGAGATCGTCCGTGAACTGCGCGCGCACGAACCGCCCGTGGTTGTTTGCCGCCGAGTCTATCAAATGCCCGACGATCTCTTTCGGCGTCCATGCACCCGCCTCGCGCGACGTTCGCGCTTCCGCCTCGCCGAGCGCGTGCAGACGCGCGGCGGCCGTTTCAATCGTCCGCCTGAAATCTTCGAGCACGTCTTTCATCCCTGCCGCTCCCCGCGCGTCGCTCGCCCGGAGTTTTCATTTATCCTCGACGCGCCTCTCTCAACCCTGCTTCTCAACGTTCGTACTGCAACACCATGCCGTCGCCGCCGACCGCCCAGTTCTGTTTTTTGCCGACGAAGAGGGCGTAGAGATGCTGCTTCGTGCCGCTCTCCTGTTGCACCCACGTGCGGCCACCGTCGTCCGTGCGCAGGATACGGCCGCCGCGCCCGACGATCCAACCCTGTTCTTTGCTCGCGAACCCGACGCTCAAAAACGTCGTGCGCGGCTGTAACCCCGGCACGACGGACGCCGTCCACGTCTCGCCGCCGTTCAAGGTGCGCAGGATCGTGCCCCGTTCGCCCACCGCCCAACCGCGTTCGCCGTCAATGAAATGCACGTGATAGAGCGTTGCGTTCGTTCCCGCGCGCTGGAGCGACCAATTCAAGCCGCCGTCGGCGGTGGAGAGGATCGTGCCCTTGTCGCCGACGATCCAGCCGCGCTTTTCGTCGGCGAAGTCGAGGTTGATCAACTCGTCGCGCGAAGGGACGAGTTGGGTGCGCCACGTCGCGCCCGCGTCGTCGGTGTGCAGCACGAGGCTGTCTGTAACGACATCACGGCGACTGACCGAGCCGACCATCCAACCTTTCTTCTTGCTCGCGAAGCGCACGCTGTAGAGTTCGGGCATAGCGCCGCCGAAATCGGCGGGGCTGAAGCGGCGCGCCTCGCGCCACGTGCGCCCGCCGTTTTCGGTCACGAAGACGGCGTTGCCCGCGACGAGGTAGCCGTCCTCTTTGTCTCGGAAGTAGAGATCGTTGATCTGGTCGTTAGTGCCGACCACTTGCCTGACCCAGGTGCGCCCGCCGTCTTCGGTGCGATAGATAAGCCCGCCGTCGCCCGCCATCCAGCCGCGCTTGCCGTCCGTGAAATAGACGGTGTTCAAATCCTTGCCCGCCACGCCGTGCCGCGTGCCCGCCCACCCTTCGCCCCGCTGCTGCTGTTGCGCGCCCGCCGGCATGAACGCCAACGCGACGATGAACAGGCACGCCCCCACAACCGACGCCGCGCACGCACGCGTCCCGCGACGGAGGCGCACGACTTTCTCGCCATTCATAAGACAATTTTCTCCGAACCCAGTTTGCTGAGAGCGACCACCCCGGCTCGATGTTTTGGTGAGAGGCTTTTGTTTTACACGAACCGGGGGTTGCGAGACAAGGCCGCGGGCAGGCGGAAGGTTAAAGGGCAAAGGAGAAGGGGAAAGGAAAAGAAAACACGCTCAGCCGACAGTGTGCTTGCTTTCCCCTTTCCCCCTTTCCCTTTAACCCCTTCCCTATTTCTTAGGGTGCGGCGTTGACGCGGTAAACGTGTCCTTTGAAGACGACCACGACGCGCTCGCCGAGAGCGAAGAATTCGGCCAGTTTGCGCTCGCGTTTGAGGAGTTCAAAATAGGCGTCGCTGCCGAATACGAGCTTCGTCTCCGGCAAACTCGCGCCCTCCTTGAAGTCGGCGTCCGTCCACACGTCGTCGCGCAGGTAGAACGTCTTGCCCGCGACCTTGCGCATCACGCCCGACGCGGTCGCCGCAGACTCTTCATCCTCGTCGGCGCGCAGGGATTCCTTGAGCGCGCGCTCGCGCTTGCTGTCCTTGACGGCCGCCGCGCCCGTCGTCGGCATCGGTGCGGGCAAGGGCGTCGGCGCGGGCGTGGGCATGGGCATCACTTCTGCCATCGGCGCGCTCGCCACGTTACCGCCGCTGCCCGTGCCTCCGGCGGACGAAGTTCTCGTCTTGCCCGGTAGGTTTCCGGCCCGTCTCGATGTCACCCGCCTGCCCGACGGGGAGACGTTCCGCGCCCGCCCGTCCGACGTGATGGTAACTGCGTCCTGCGTCGCCACCGCGCCGGGTTCGAGCGCGAGGTAAGACGTGTAAGGCGTGACGATGCCGTAGCGCGTGCCGAGATCAACCACCTCGTCGCGCAACTCGCGCGCCTCGCCGTTCGAGCGAATCTGTTCCATCAGCCAGCCGACCCGGCGCGTCGCCCACAGGCGCGGCAGAAAATCGTTCTCGTCCGAGTTGGCGGGGAAGCGTAGATTCTCGTAAGCGAAGCTGCGCCTCTCGCGCGCGCTGCGCCCCGACAGGCGCAGGCGCACGTCCCTGAGATCGTTCGGGTTGCGATAGCGGCCGATGAGCGTTACCTGCGCGCCGCGAAAGAGGTCGGGCATCGCGCGCGGGTAGATGAGGTCGGTTTCGACGCCGCCCATGTCGAGCGCGAGATCGGTCAGCACCGGGTAACTGACTTTGGCGAAGAAGTTCGAGACCTTCAACTCCAAATCCTCTTTCGGCTCGACGTAATCGGACGTGCCGCCGTTCTCGCTCGCAACTTTGTCTAAGAGCGCGGTGTTCACGTCGTAGCCGACGCCGAACGTGAACACGCGCGTGTTCCCGGCGCGCGCCGCTCGCGCGTTATCCACGATGTTCTGCGGGTTCGTCACGCCGACGGTCGGCAGGCCGTCCGTCATGAAGACGAGCAGCTTCGGGCGTTCGCTCGCGTCGAACTGTTTGAGCGCGGCCTGAAGCGCGCCGTTGATGTTCGTCCCGCCCGTCGGTCGCAACTTCTGCACGAACTCGATGCCGCGTGCGCGCCCGCGCTCGTCCGCCTGGATGAGGCCACCCTCCATCAGGTGCTCCTCGCCCGCGAACGAGATGACGTTGAAGCGGTCTTCGGGGCGCAGGGTTTTCACGCCGAACAGCATCGCGGCGCGCGCCTTCTCCATCTTCCCTTCCTCGGCCATCGAGCCGGAAGTGTCTATCACGAAGACGATGTCTTTCGCCGTGTACTCGCTCTCAGCCCAGTTGTCTTTCGGCGAAATCATCAGGAGGAAATAACCGTCCTTGCCCGGCTCGCGGTGCGTCAACAGCGATAGCCCGAAGTCTTCGCTGGATACCGTGTAGAAGAGTTGGAAGTCCTGCTGCTCGCGCCCCGCCCCCGTCGTCTCGAACGACACGCGCGCGCGCTGCCCGCCCTGCGACGGGCGCACGTCAACGGCGTGGCTCGGCGAATAGATGTTGCGCAGCGGCTTATTGCCTTCGATTTCGAGCGCGCCCGACACCCGGCCGATGGAGGCGAGGTTGTGATTCGTGCCGAGCGGGTAGCGATAGGAGACCGTGCCCGACTGCGCACGGAGCACCTGCGTGTAGGTCAACTCCAGTTTCTTGTCCGAGCGTGGCGGAATAGGGAAGATGCTGGCCTGAAACAAATCCTTCCCGGCGTATTCCAGGAGGCCGGGGTCGCGTTGCCTGCGCACGATCTCGTCGTAGATGCGGCGCGCCTCCTCGCGCGAGCGCACCTCGCCGACGAGGCGGCGGTCGCCGTCCCAGATGGCAAACTCGGAGATGGACGCGGTCTCGGGGATCGGGAAAAAGTATGTGCCTTCGAGCGTCGCGTCCGAGTCGTTGCGGAAAATTTGTTCGACGTGGGTCGTCGCCACCTGCGCGCTGATCCGTGTGTCGAGTTTGATTGACTTGATGGGCAGCGCGGGCGGCAACTGCGCCGGGCGCGGCGGGCGCGGGCACGTCTCGCACGGGCGCGGCACGATGATGCCCTGCGCGTAGGTCAGACCGGCGGTGAGGGCGAAGAAAATCAGGATGTTGAAGCACAGGCAGGCGGCAAGTTGTCGGCAGCGCATAAGCGATCTCCTCGAAAATTCAATTTGACGGGCGGGCACAGTATCGGCCGCCCTCGTCCGTTAGAACGGCTGGGCGGGGGTTTCTTGCAGAAGAAGGTAAATGGTAAATAGTGAATGGTGAACGGCGCGGACTCGTCCTGATCCCTTTACCATTCACCATTTACCCGCTTCTCAGTCGAGCGCGCGCAGGCGTGGGCTGCGCAGGGCGACGTAGAGGTTGAAGAGGACGATGACGACGCCGCCCGCGGCCAGCGTGTGCGGTGCGCCGAAGCGGCGCGCGGCGACACCGGCGATTAAACTGCCAATCGGCCACGCGCCGATGAACGAGAGCATGAACATGCTCATCACGCGCCCGCGCATCTCGTCGGTCACGAGTTTTTGCAGCAGCATGTTCGTGACGGCGATGGAACAGACGATGGCGAAGCCGATGCCGAACAGCAACACGAGAGACAACGTGACGTTCCTCGACAGCGAAAACCCGATGAGGCACAGGCCGAACGCCGCCGAACCGCCGAGCACGTAAAAACCTTTGCGCCGCAGATTGCCGAGAAAGGTGAGCATCAGCGCGGCGAGAAACGAACCCGCGCCCGCCACGCCCATCATCATGGAGAAGCCGGTTTCGCCGAGGCCGAGCACGTCGCGCGTAAAGACCGGCATCAGCGTCATGTAAGGCGCGCCGAATAAACTCGCCACCGCCGAGATCAAAAGCAGCAGGAAGACGCGCGGCCGGCTCCACACGTAGCGGAAGCCGTTCGTCAGGTCGCGCCACACTGTCTGACGCTCGCCGTCGCTGCCGGGTCGCTTAACCACGGTCGTGCCGTCCGGCGATTCGATCCGCACCAGCGAGAGCGCGATGATGATGGCGACGAACGAGAGGCCGTTGACGAAGAAGCAACCCGCCAGCCCGAAGAGTTGGAAACCGACCCCTGCGAGCGCGGGGCCGACGACGCGCGAGAGTTGAAACTGCGTCGAGTTGAGCGCGATGGCGTTCGTCAAATCTTCGCGCCCCACGAGGTCAATCGTGATCGCCTGATACGAAGGCGACGCGAGCGAGAAGCAGCAGCCCGTGATGAACGAGGCCACGAGAATGATCCAGACGTGCCCCGCGTCGCTCACAATGCCGGTGGCGATCAGGAGAGCGAGCGCGAGCGCGGTCAGCCCCGCGCCCGCCTGCGTGAAGATGAGCAGGCGCTTGCGGTCAACACGGTCGGCGAAGACGCCGCCGAGAAGGGTCAGGACGAGGCCGGGTGAAGTGGCGGCGAAGCCGTCCACGCCGAGCCAGAAGGCCGAGTTCGTGAGTTGCAGGACGAGCCACCCCTGCGCCACCGTCTGCATCCACGTGCCGATGTTCGACAAAAACGCGCCCGCCCAGAACAGGCGGAAGTTGCGGTGCGTGAGGGCGCGAAACATCTCGCTCGAACGAGTCGCCTGCGGCGCGTTTGGCTCAACCAGTGCGGGCATGATCTAACTAGATACCATCGGACGCCCGTTTGACTCAAACCGCCGCCGCGAAAAGTCGCAACTTTTCGTCGCCGTCGGACGAATAAGAAGTTTTGCGGCCGAGCATTCGGTCGTGGTCTAATCGCGTGTACGCGAAATTCCACGCCCGGTGTTTCAGCTTCATCTTCGAGCTTGCAGGAGAATCTCATGAAAAGTTTAACCACGCGCTGCGGGTCGTTCGCCGTCAGTGCCTGCCTGATCTTCATCGCCTGCTACGCGGGAACGCCCGCACGGGTTCGGGCGCAATCAGCCCCGCAGACGCAACCTTCCACCACGACGCAGCAACCTTCCACCACGACACAACAGCCTTCCAACGTGAACAACGCGAACCAGGTCGCGGCCACACCGGCCGCCAACCCCGCGGACGTTAATTCGCTCGATGCCATACTCGCCGCCGTCTACGATTCCATCTCCGGCGCGAAGGGCAAGACGCGCAACTGGGATCGCTTCCGCTCGCTCTTCGTGCCCGGCGCGCGCCTGATCCCGACCTTCAAACGCCCTTCCGGCGAGTTCGCGACGCGCGCCCTGACGCCCGAAGAGTTCATCGCCTCGTCCGGCAAGTTCATGGAGGAGCAGGGATTCTTCGAGCGCGGGATCGCCAATCACGTCGAGACGTTCGGCAACATCGCGCAGGTCTTCAGCGTCTACGAGGGACGCCACGACACCGCCGACCCGAAGCCCTTCGTGCGCGGCATCAACAGCATTCAACTCATGAACGACGGCAAACGCTGGTGGGTCGTGACGATCTTCTGGCAGGCCGAAGACGCGGCGAACCCGCTGCCGGAAAAATACCTCTCGGCGAAGAAGAAATAGCTTTCGCCGAGGGACATTTTGTGTTACGTGATGGGGATAATGATTAAAGCAGATGGACAACTCCAAAAGTATCTAGGTAATTCAACCGAGGTCAAACCCTTGTACTTTTGCGGTGACGCACACGGCATCCTTAGAGATTTTCCGTCGGCCTCTATAGACTTCTGTATGACCAGCCCGCCGTATTGGGGTCAGCGTCAGTATTCGTCCGGTGGTATCGGTCTGGAAAAGACCTATCAAGAATACGTCGGTAATTTGCTGTCAATCTTCGGAGAAGTGCGGCGAGTCCTAAAGCCTAGTGGGTCTTTTTGGCTGAACTTAGGGGACACCTACGATACCAAAACACTACTTGGCATACCGTGGCGAGTTGCGATTGCGCTCACGGATCAGCAAGGCTGGATTCTAAGAAATAGCGTTGTCTGGAACAAAGTTAAAGGCGGCCCCGATAACTCTCTTGATCGGCTCAGGAACATACACGAGAACTTGTTTCATTTTGTTAAGACCGCGAAGGGCTACTACTACGATGTTGACACCATTAGAAAGAGACCGAGGGAAAGCAAAATAGTCAACGGCGCAGTCGTGTCGGCGACCGGGGTATCGGGAATTAGATACAAGCGACAGATTGAACTTTCCACGATACTGACAGGAGAAGAAAAGGCAGCGGCATTATCAGCCCTCAATGAGGTCTTGAGTCAAGTAGGGGCGGGTAAAATTTCTGACTTTCGTATGGTGATCCGGGGGCAGCAACGCACAACTCACTCTGATTCCGAGAAAGTTTCCGGCAGGGCGAAGGAGTTACAACAGAAAGGGTTTTATTTCCTCAAGTATCATCCTAACGGGACTAAACCCGCCGACGTTTGGGATATCATTCCAGAGGACACGCAAAAGCGAGACGGTCACTACGCCGCCTATCCAGCAGATTTGTGCAAAATCCCATTACTTGCCACCTGCCCACCCGGCGGCATCGCGCTTGATCCATTTTGCGGCACGGGCACAACGAATCTTGTCGCGATGGAGTTAGGCCGCAAGTCTGTCGGCATTGATATCTCTCAAGAGTACATATCTTTTGCAAGGCAAAGGTGTCATCGCCTGTCATGACTAAAAAAATCTCTGAACTCTTCACAATCCCCACCCACCGAGCAGGTGTTGACTGGCAAGATGTAATTAACCAGTACTACTGTTCTTACTTAGGCAGAACTTGCATTAAGAATAGAAAGAGCCGACCTGATATAGCCATTGGCACCTGTACGGTTGGTTATGACAACAAGAATCCCAAAGACGTTATCATTTGCCCGCATCGCTTACTTGAAAGGAGGCAAATCTTCACGGACTGTTATCACCTTTTAACTTTACACGAGCCAGGCAATGAGCTTCACAAGTTGGGGGAGATCAGTATTCCTGGGGGTAGTGTTGATTACATGCTAATTTCCGCGAAGGTGAACGGAGGTAGTAGGAAGATCGCCGATTTCGTCGGGATAGAATTACAAACGCTCGATACAACCGGGACTGTTTGGCCGGTGCGAGAAAAATTTCTTCATTCTGTTGGCGTGCCTGTAGACACTGACGACTTGAAGAGTTCCAAGACATATGGGATGAACTGGAAGATGACTGCTAAAACCATCCTCATGCAACTCCATCACAAGGTCAAAACATTCGAACATTTAGGCAAGCATTTTGTTCTCGTGCTGCAAGACCATTTGCTTGACTACATGGAAGGCGAATTTAATTTTAATTGTATTCAGTCCGCTAAAGTTGGCGACTCCATGCACTTCCACGCGTATGGTTTGAAGCAAGCCAAAGATCATTACTACTTAGAACTTCAAGACCGTAAGAGCACGGATAGCGATGGCATTGCCACTTGCTTGGGGCAAAAAGCAGACCCGAAGGTTGAGCTAGCGGAAATAGTCCGCTCCCTAGAAAGTTCCCTCTCTGACGACACATTGTTAACAGTTTAAAAGGATTTTTAAAACTCAATTCTCGCAAACGAGAGCGCGGAAGGTGTCGGCATGATTCGCGAAAAGTTGATCGAGGGCGGGATCGGCGTGAGTCGCAAGTTTCGCATGCGCGGGCGCGAGGTGTCGCGCATCGAAGCCCTGAGCGACGCGGTGTTCGGCTTCGCCATCACGCTGCTCGTCGTCTCGCTCGAAGTGCCGCAGACGTTCGGCGCACTGATGGAGATGATGCGCGGCTTCGTCGCCTTCGCCATCTGCTTCGCGATGCTCATCCTCGTCTGGTATCAGCAGTACAAATTCTTCCGCCGTTACGGTTTGAACGACCCGTTGACGTTCGTCTTAAATGCCGCGCTGCTCTTCGTCGTCTTGTTCTACGTCTACCCGCTGAAGTTCGTCTGGACGCTGCTCGTGAACATGGTGCTCGGCGTGGACAACCGCGTGCGGCTGCCGACGGGCGAACTGGTAGCCCCGGTGGCGAACGGGCAGATGGGACAGATGATGATGGTCTTCAGCGTCGGCTACGTGGCGGTCTTCACCGTCTTCGCGTTGCTCTACTGGCGCGCCTACGCCAAGCGCGGCGAGTTGGAGTTGAACCCGCTCGAAGTGTTGGACACGCGCACGGAGTTGAGAGAAAACATCCTGCACACGTTGATCGGCCTCGTCTCGATTGGCCTCGCCGGCCGGGGTACACGCGGATTCGTCGCGCTGGCCGGTTTCATCTACATGCTGATCGGCCCGGTGATGACCGTCCACGGCATGATCATGGCGAAGAAGCGAAAGAGGCTGGAGGCGAGTTTGACGCCGGGCGAACTCACGTCCGAACCGGCGGCGGGGCATGCCGGGGAACACATCGCCGATGCGTCGCAAACCGCGCGAACGTGAGAGATCGCGCCTCTGAAATCGGCGGTCATAAAAAATTTCTCTCGGCCGCTCGAACCCCTCCCCCGTGTCTTCGCGGTCGAACGACTTTTCACCTCACTCTAAACTACGCGCGCCGCCACCCGGACAGCGGCCTCCCGCTTCCGCCGCGCCGCGCCGCGACGATCTCCGCGAGCACGGCCAGCGCGACCTCTTCCGGCGACACCGCGCCGATGTCCAGACCGATGGGAGCGCGCACCTCTCTTAAAATTTCATCCCCGATGCCTGATTCGCGCAGCCGTTCCAGCACGATATTCGTGCGTCGCCGGCTGCCGATCATGCCGACGTAATCCGGCCTCGCGGCGACGACGGCGCGCATGCATTCCTCATCCTCGTTGTGCCCGCGCGTGACGACCGCGACGTACACGCCGCGTCCCTTGCCCACGACAGTCTGCACGGCGCGCTCCCAACCTTCTCGCGCCTCGACGAGTTCTACCCTCAAGTCGGGAAAGCGCGCGCGGGCGACGAAATCCGCTCGGTCGTCTATGAGCGTGACGCGATAGCCGACCGCCCCGGCGAGCCGTGCGAGCGACGCGCCCACGTGTCCCGCGCCGCACACGACGACGCGCGGCTCCCCCTCGATGCGCTCGAACAGGACGCGCGCCCCGCGCCAGTTCGCCAGTTCCGGCGCGAACTCTTCAACTTTGAAAGTCTGAGCCTCGGCGCGCGAGTTGATGAAGGCGACGGCGCGGCGCGCGATTGATTCGTCGAGCGCGGGGTCTTGCATCCCGCCCGTCGCCGGTTCGCCCGAACTGTCAATCAGTAACTTCGCGCCCGCGCGGCGCGGCGGCGGAGATTCGACGAGCGTGGCGAGCACGGCGACCGCGCCGTCTTCCAGCACGCGCGCGATTGCGCCGGCGAGACACTCCGCGCCGTCGAATTCGTCGGCAGTTTCGGTCATCTTCAGCGCGCGCGTTTGGCGGGAGTGTTTGGAGTGGAGGGTTTCGCTGCCAGTCCCACGGCGGAGAGCGCGCGGCGCGCGATCCATAGAGGCCCGATGAGCAGGTAAACAGGATTGCGGAAGAAGGCGGGCTGGTTGCCCTCGATGAAGTGGCCGACGAACTGTAGAATCCATCCGGCGACGAACAGCGCGAGCGCGGCGCGCCAACTGAAAAAGAAGAGCGGCAAACTGACGACGATCATCGGTATGCCGATGCTGTGCGTCAGGCGGTTCAGCGGATGCCTGTGCTTCGCCTTGTAATCTTCCATGAAGGATGCGGGCATGGTGTTCGGTTCTCCTCTCGCGAGAGGGATTATACGAGGGTCGGTTGAAAATGTAACTGTGAAGAAGCGCGGGAGAGTTCCTTACCGGCGGCGATTCGTCGGGGAGACTCTAAGGGAGACGGGGGCGACGCGCGGCGCGCTTCTTGCGCCAGAGGAAAAATCCCCCGAGGCAGAAACCGAAGAGCGTGCCCGCCGGAACACTGAAGATCGCGAGCGCCATTGCCGCCGCGCCCGCTCCGCACAGGTGAGACGCACTTCCCCCCGCGTCCATTTGCCGTGCCGCCTCCGACGCCTTCAGCATGATGGTGATATACAGCAACACCCCGCCCGTGAACCCGCTCAAGAGGCCGATGCCCGTCGTCTCGAACAACGTCTGCGCAACTTTATCGCCTTTCATGTTGTGAGAACGGTCTCGGCGTCGGCGGCTTGCAGTCGGTCGCCGGATTTTTTCGCGGCGTCCCACACGTCTATGAAAATCTCCATCGTGCCGCCGCAGACCATGCCCTCTTCGCTGGCCTCGTCGGCCGTGAGGCTGAACTTGTGCAGGCCCGCCGCGCCCGTGCGCATCGCCTCGCGGGCTTCGGCCCAGACCTCGGCCTCGATGCAACCGCCGCCGACCGTGCCCGCCACATCTCCGTTTTCGAAGAAGAGCATCTTCGCCCCGCGACGCTGCGGCGTCGAACCGCGCGTGTGCGCCACCGTCGCCACGACGACGCGCTCGCCCCTCGCGCTGTGTTCCGCGATCAGACGATAAAGTTCTGCCTGTGAGATCGTACCCATAGAAGAAAAGTAGGAAGTAGGAACGCGGAACGATGAACGAAAGACGGGAGACAGAAAACAGAATTCAGGAGTCAGAATAAAACGCGCCCCGGTCTTCCTCCTGACTCCTGTATTCTGAATTCTGTCTTCTCATTCCTCGTTCAGCATTCCTACTTCATCGTTTCTATTGTGGCGGCGGCGTGGCTGCGGGCGTCGGCGAAGGCGTGGGGCGCGGGGTGTTGAGCGTGCCCGCGTCGCCGCTTTCGAGTTCGCGTTGCATCGCGTCGTCCAGTTGCCCACGAAGACGCGAGACGAGTTGGTCGGCGTTATTGAGCGCGGTTTCGAGCCGCGCGCGGCTTCCCTGTAGCACGTCGAGTTGCGTGCGGATGCGCCGTTTCTCGGCGTCGAGTTGGCGGCGGATCGTATCGCGCAACTCGTCGGGGCGAAACGTCCCCGTCAGCGCCGCCTGCCGCTCGATGCTTTCGGGGCGCGACTGCTCGTCCAACCGATCCATCTGCGCCTGCAAATTGGCCTCCTTCTCCAATACGTCGCGCAGTTGCGTCTGCAAACCCTCGGCGCGCTGCTCGGCGCGCGTCAGGCGTTCCTGAATCAGGTCGGTGCGACGCTCCTTCTCCAGATCGTCAACCTTCTTGTTGAGTCTGCCGAACTCTTCCAACACGGTCTGCATCGTCTTGAGCGTCTCGTCGGACTCGGGCGTCGCGGCGGGGCGGGAGCGGCGCGTGCGCGGCGTCGCCGTCGTCCCGGCGCGCCCTTCCTGCGTTGCCTGCTCGTCGGCCGTGCTGACGACGCGCGGCTCGTAGTCCGGCGTCGCTTCGGCTCTGGGCTGCACTGTTGTGGCGCGCGTCGGGTTCGTGGCGCGCCGCGACGGTCGCCTGCGCTGCTGCGACTGCGCCTCGAACGCCCCCCACGCCAGCGCCGACAGCAACGCCAACGCCGCGACCGACCTGAATCCTGAACGACTTCGCATCTTCAAACTCCTTGCAGAATGTTCTTTGCCAGTTGCCAGTTGTCAGTTGTTGTTTGTCCGTAGTCAGTTGTTCAACTGAATCTTTAGCCACTTAGTTGATAATCACGAGCAACTGACAACTGACTACGGACAACGGACAACTTTAATTACACGCTGAACCGGCGACGCAGTTCCACACGTCCGCGGCCGGAGGTCGCCTTTAGCCCGGTTGAATCTTGAAACTGATGTCCATGGCGCGCGCCGAATGCGTCAGCGCGCCGACGCTGATCAGGTCAACGCCCGCCTCGGCGTAGGCGCGCACGTTCTCCAGGCGCATGCCGCCCGACGCTTCGAGCAGCACTTGGGGCGACAACTCACGCGCCAGCGCAACCAGCGCACGCGTCTCTTCCGGCGTCAGGTTGTCGAGCAGGAGTATGTCCGCGCCGCTCGTGATCGCCTCGCGCAAATCTTTTTCGCTTGAGACTTCGACCTCGACCTTGTGCAGGTGGCCGACCGCACGGCGCGCGCGTTCGACCGCCGCGCCCACGCCGCCCGCGAGCGCGATGTGATTGTCTTTGATGAGCACGCCGTCGTCCAGCCCGAAGCGGTGATTGCGCGCGCCGCCCGACTCCACCGCGTACTTCTCAAGCATGCGCAAGCCCGGAGTGGTCTTGCGCGTGTCAACGATCTGCGCATTCGTCCCTTCGACCTCGCGCACGAACGCGCGCGTCGTCGTCGCGATCCCTGATAGCCTTTGCAGTAAGTTCAAAGCGACGCGCTCGCCCGCCAGGAGCACGTCGGCGAAACCGTTCGTGCGGGCGATGACCTTGCCCGCCTCCACCTCGTCGCCGTCGGAGAAGAAGGCTTCGAGTTGCTGCTGCGAGTCGAGCGTGGAGAAGACGGCCTCGGCCGCTTCGAGTCCGGCGATGACGAGCGGCTCTTTCGCAAGAAAGCGACCGCGCGCGTGCGCGTTGCGCGTGATGGTGGATTGCGTGGTGATGTCGCCGCGCCCCAAATCTTCACTGAGAAACGCGCCGATCTGTTGAAAGAGCGCACCTTCGTCGAGCCACTTCATTCCGCGAACGCCTCCATACTCTGTCTGAGCGCACCTGTTCGTTGCTCTATGTCCGTCAAGCGTTGCCGCAACTCCGCGACCTTTTCGGCGGGCGCGCGCGCGACGAAATTCTCGTTTGCCAGTTGCCCGCGCAAACGCTCCGCCTCTTTCGCCAACTTTTCCTCTTCCCTGCGCAGACGCTCGCGCTCGACGGCGAAATCAATCAGCCCTTCGAGCGGCACGGCCACCTCCGCCCCGCCCGCCAGCACCGCACGCGCCGACGCGCGCGGCGCGTCCAGGGTTTCCATGACGGAAAAACTCGACGCGCGCACGAGCCGCGCGATCTGCGACGCGCCCGCCTCGAACACCGCGCGCAACTTCGCGTCCGGCGCGCCGACCAGAACGGGGACAGCCTCGCCCGGCTTGATGTTCATCTCCGAGCGAATGTTGCGCACACGCGAGACGAGTTCGATGATCGCCTGCACTTCCGCTTCGGCGTGTTCGTCAACGAGTTCGTCCCGGCTCTGCGGGTAAGCCGTGAGCATGATCGTCAGGGGCGCGCCCGCGTAAGCCGGATGCAGTTGTCGTTCATTGATGCCGGGCAGCATTTGCCAGAGTTCTTCAGTGATGAACGGCATGAACGGGTGCAGCAGGCGCAAAGCCTGTTCGAGCACCGTGAGCACGCGGCTGCGCGCCGCGCGGCGCGCGGGCGACTCTTCGGCCGCCGTGACCTCCGACTTCGTGAGTTCGATATACCAGTCGCAGAAATCGTCCCAGAAGAAATGATAGAGCGTCTGCACGGCGAGGTGAAATTGATACTTCTCAATCGCCTCGCCGACCACGCGCGCCGTCCGGTTCAGGCGCGACACGATCCAGCGGTCGTGCAATGCCCATCGGTCGCGGTTCTCGTCGAACCCTTCGCCGACGCGCGCGCCCTCGGAGTTCATCAGGCAGAAGCGCGCGGCGTTCCAGATTTTGTTGGCGAAGTTGCGATACGACTCGACCTGATTCTCGTTCCAGCGCGTGTCGGTCGTCTCGATTGAGGCGAGCACGAGGCGCGTGGCGTCCACGCCGTACTTGTCGAAAATCTCC
>DATHAZ010000064.1:0-16397 GCA_035296445.1 Pyrinomonadaceae bacterium
CGACGCGAAGGAGTCGGGCGAACTCGACCGCTGCACGCGCGAAGAGCCGCCGCGCCCCGGCATGGTCTTCGCGACCGACGTGTGGAACCGCATCGTCGCCTCCGCGCACCGCTACGCCGAGCCGGGCGTCATCTTCATCGACGAAGTGAACCGCCACAACCACATGATCAAAAGCATGGGGCCGATCTATGCGACGAACCCGTGCGCGGAGCAAGCGTTGCACTTCAACAACTCGTGCAATCTCGGATCGGTTGACGTGGCAAAGTTCTACGACGCCGTAGAGCGCGTCGATTGGGAAGCCCTCGCTGAGACGATTCGCTGGAGCACGCGCTTCCTCGACAACGTGATCGACGTGTGCGCGTGGCCGCTCCCCGAAATCGACGACGTGGTGAAGCGCACGCGCCCCGTCGGCCTCGGCGTGATGGGCTTCGCAGACCTCTGCCTCCAACTCGAAATTTCTTACGGCTCGCCGGAGTCGATTGACTTCATGGACGAGTTGATGAGTTTCGTCAGGCGCGAGGCGTGGTTGGAGTCGTGCCGTCTCGGCGCGGAGCGCGGCGTCTTCGCCGAGTATCACCCGAACAAGGAAGCCTACGACAAGTTCCTGCACGAGCGTATCGGCATCCCCGCCGACATGCTCACGCCGCGCAACTACGAGACGACGACGATTGCGCCGACGGGCACGATCTCTCTCGTCGCCGAAACCTCTTCGGGCATCGAGCCGAACTTCTCCTGGGCTTACGTGCGGCAGGATACGCTCGGCAAACGCACCTACGTCCACACGCTCGCCGCGCGCGCACTGGGACTCGAAGTTGACCAGACCGATCAGGCTTCGATTGATTACGCCTCCGAGTACGTCGTCGAGCACGAGCGCGACTTGCCCGACTATTTCATCTCTGCGATGTCCATCAGCGCCGAACAGCACATACACGTGCTCGCCGCCGCGCAACGCCACGTAGACAACGGCGTCTCTAAAACCTGCAACGGCGCGTCGGACGACACGGTCGAGTCGGTTGATCGTCTCTACCGCCTGGGTCGTGAACTCGGCTGCAAGGCCGTCAGCTACTACCGCGACGGGTCGCGCGAGTCACAGGTGCTCTCCAGCATGAAGGGCGCGGAGCCGAAGGGCGAGGTCGCGTGCGATCCGGCCATCGTCACCGAAGCCGCGACTTTGGAGACGCTCACGGATGAGCCGCCCGCGAGCGAGGCCGAGACAGCCGCCGTCGCAGCAGCGACGCCGCGCGTCTCAACTTCTGCGACCGTTGCGATGAACGCGACGCCGGCGCAGCCGATCCAGATCGAACGCCCGCGCGAGTTGCAGGGCGCGACGTGGCGCATCCCTTTCGACGGGCAGAATCTTTACGTCACCGTGAACCACGACGGGCGCATGATCCTCGAAGTCTTCGCCACCGGCCCGATTTCGGGCGGCGTCGGCCTGCTCGCCTCGAAGATGCTGCGCGGCGGATTCGACGACCGCGAAGTTGCGCGCAGCCTCAACAAAGTGATCGGCACGCACTCCGTCTGGTTCAACGAGCGTCTGTTGACCAGCCCCGAGCAGGCCGTCGCCGAGTGTCTCCTTCTGACGAGCCGCCGCCTCCAGAATCAACCCGATTCGGCGCGCGCGCTCGCCTACGCGCAGACGGCCGCCAACGCGCCAGCCCCCGCCGCCGCCGAGGCAAAGCCCGCGAATAACAACTACTCTCTGATCAGCGAATGTCCCGAATGTCGCGGCCAACTCGAACACGCTTCCGGCTGCGACTTCTGCCGCGACTGCGGCTACTCGAAGTGTAAGTAGTTTGATCGAAGCGTGAGAGTTAAAACACGGAGGGCGGCCAGCGTGCGGTTGGTCGCCCTTCTTCTTTGGACTGCCGCGCGCTGCTGTTTATACTGTGGGGCAAATTCTATGACGGGCGAGTGGAGGCCGGAGGAGACGGGGACGCATCAGGATCACGTCATCGCGCACGTGATCGGCGCGACCGTGCTCGGCTATTTCGAGGCCGACGACGCGTTGCACCTGTCGCTCGACATCGGGTTTATCTGGACAATTTTCCCCGACGCAGAGATGGGACTTTTGCCGGAGTCGCTCGCGTTGAAGGAGTTGAACGTCGGGGATGAAGAGCGCGGGCGGCTCGCGGACGACTTAGGGCGTCTTCACGACGGAGACACTGACGCCGAAACTTTTGCGCGCATCACGCCCGCCCCGGCCGGCTGCCTCGTCGAGGAGGTGCGCTTGCTGGCGAAAGATGAAGCGCGCAGGCTTGAGATTCTTGGCGAGACGGGCGCGCTCTTCGTCGAGGCTTCGCCGCTGACGGGCGAGATGAGCATCGGGCGATTGCAAGTATGAGGGCGCGGCAAAATCAGGGAGGAGTGAGCAAATGGTTTCTACGCAAACGGGCGGTGGCGGAGATGAGAGGCGAGGGCTGAATTTCGACGCCGCGCCGGAAGAGGACTCGGAGACCGCGGGCGGCGATGCCTCGCTCGAAGAGACGGCCGAGCGCGAGCGCGATTACTTACGTGGTCGTCTCCGGGACGAGTGGGGACGCGAACCGACCGAAGAAGAACTGGACGAATGGCTGCGCGAACACACGGAAGGACATTGAGCAGGGATGAGGGCGGAGGGATGAGGGATGAGGGATGAATGAAAGCATTCAAGAAATTGAGTGCTTTCTTTATTCATCCCTCATCCCTCATCCCTCATCCTTTTTTCTACGGTGCGCTTTCGACCATCAGTTTGTTGTCAACGCTGCGAACGCCGCGGACGGCGCTGGCGAGACGTTCGGCGCGATCTTTGAGCGCCTGAGATTTGACCGAGCCGATGAGCGTGGCCTTGCCGCCGACGACGGTGACGGTGATGCCGACGAGATCAGGGTCGTCGGTGTAACCCTTGTTGATTCTTGATTCGAGCGCGGCGTCGTCCGCGCCCGTGTTGGCCGGCGGGGCGGTGGTCGTGACCGGCGCAGACGTGGCGGGCGCGGGCTGTTCGATGATGACGGGCGCGGGCTGCGTCTGCGCGGGTTGTTGCACGATGATGGGCGGCGGTTGCTGCACTTGCTGTTGCGGCAGCATGAGCGGCGTCGGCGCGGTCGGGAGCGGTGTTGGCGGCGCGGTGGCGATGTTGACGTTCGTGTTCGTCGCATCCGTCCCGCTGTTCATCCAGAAGAACAGGATGAGCGCGGTGGCCGCGATGGCGACGAGCGCGACGATGGCGACGGTGGCCGTAGAGTACCCGCCGCGGTCGTGGTCGGGCGTGCGCGTCGTGCGCGTGTAAACTTCCTCGCGGCGCGCGGTCGGAGTCTCTACCACTACGCGGCTGCGGCGTTGTTGCTCTTCGTCATGTGACATAAAAGTTCTTCTCCTGAATAAATGGTTCGGTCGGAATCTAATGCGCGCGAGGTCGGAATCAAGTTGTCAACGCTGGTGCGAGGCCGGTTTCGAGGGGACACGCAAGAAGAGAGTGGCCGCTCGTCGAAATCGGCCACTCTCTCTCGCGTGAATCTGTTTAGTAACGACGGCGACGTTGGCTGCGCCGATAGAGCGCGCTGCCCGCCGCGCCCGCGACCGCGCCACCGACGGCGGCACGCTTGCCGCCGACCGCGCCGCCGACGCCCGCGCCGAGAGCCGTGCCGCTGGCGACCGTGCCGATGGTGCGCGTGCGACCTTTGAAGCGACGCCGCGCGGCCTTGCGGTTGAAGGCGTAGAGTCCCGCGCCGCCCGCGCCGATGGCCGCACCCTTCTTCCCGCCGATGAGCGCGCCCGCGACACCGCCGCCGCCGATGATGGCCGCCGTGCGCGCCTTACGTCCGAAGCGCGAACGCCGCCTGCGTTCCTGCGCGGAAGCGTCCGGGACGATGATCATCGTCGCCAGCAGGACGAGGCATGCCAGAGTTGCAAGTAATCTTTTCATGTCGAATGTCTCCTGATAATTAATTCTGCCTGAAATCTTTGACGGGAGAGACACATTACAGCCTTCGCCTGGTGCAAATCTTATTCCGTCGCAGCGCCGGGTGGCAAGACCTGAGAAAACGCAAATTTCCCAACACTTTAACTCGCACAACGCCCCACGCCGGAAGAGTTTTACTACAGCCGCGCATGGTAGCCGTACAGATGGAAACGCGGAAGGATGAGCGCGGAACGATGAACTAAAGGCGGGAGACAGAATTCAGAGGTCAAAACTCAGAATTCAGAGATCGGATTTCAGAATTAAGATGCGCGCATGGTTTATCCTGACTCCTGATTCCTGAATTCTGTTTCCTGTCTTCCACCTCCTCCTTCCGCGTTCCTACCTCCGCGTTTCTCCCCCGGTTTGACCTCACCCGTGCGCTCTCGCATAATCCGACTTTATGAAGACGGCCATCATTCATCACCCCGTTTACGAGCAACATGAGACGGGCGACAACCACCCCGAAAGCCCCGCGCGCTACATCGCCGTGATGGAAGCCTTGCGCGGTGATGCGGAGTTGTGGGCGGAGTTGTTGGAACTCGAAGCCCCGCCCGCGCCGCGCGGCGACGTGCAGGCCGCGCACACGCCGCAGCATTTCAAACGCGTCGAACGCGCCGTCAGCGAAGGGCGCGGCTACCTCGACGCGGACACCATCGTCTCGATGCGTTCGCTCGAAGCGGCTCTGCGCGCGGCGGGCGGGGCGTGTCGCGCCGTGGATGCGATCATGTCGGGCGAGGCGCAAAACGCTTTCCTGCCCACACGCCCGCCCGGCCACCACGCGACGAACGAGAACGCGATGGGCTTCTGTCTCTTCAACACGGTGGCCGTCGCCGCGCGTTACGCGCAGTCGCGTTATCAGGAGATCGAGCGCGTCGCCATCATTGACTGGGACGTGCATCACGGCAACGGCACGCAGGGGATTTTTTACGACGACCCGAAAGTCTTCTTCTTCTCCGCGCACCAGTACCCGTGGTATCCGGGCACGGGCACGCGCGGCGAGACGGGACAGGGACGCGGGCGCGGTTACACCTTGAACGTCCCCCTCAAAGCCGGGACTTCGGCGCGCGTTCATCGCAGCACGTTCGAGGCCGCGCTCGAAGAGATCGCGGATAAATTCACCCCCGACCTCATCATGATCTCGGCCGGTTTCGACGCGCACGCCGGCGACCCGCTCGGCCAGTTGTTGCTGGAAGATGAAGACTTCGTGCAGATGACGCGCACGGTGAAAGAGTGGGCCGCGAGCGCGTGCGCGGGGCGCGTCATCTCCTGTCTCGAAGGCGGCTACAATCTGGCGACACTCGGCGCGACGGCGCGCGCACACGTCCGCGCTCTCAGCGAACCGTCGCGTTAAAGTTTGAACGGAGTCGGAATTTACCGAAACGCGCGCCGCGTCCCGCACGTCTTAACCATCTGAAACACCCACGACTTTGAGGACGTAAAAGGTGAGAACTACGAGACGAAACGGGTTGAAGCATTGATGGAAAGCCGGAAGCAGACGATGGACGGGGTGCGCGCATGGCTGCGGCGCGTGATGCCGCGCGCGGCCGTCGTGTCGGCGGCCTTGTTCGTCGTGTGGCTGCTGATTCACAACAGCCGCTTCTACCGTGAAGGCATCGTCGGGCGTTTGTTCACGGTCGCGCTGGTCGTCATCTATTTCACGGCGGCGTACTACGGCTTTATCGGCCTGCGCTGGTTGAAGCGGCGTGTGATGTGGCGCGTGCGCAGGCGTCTGGTCATCACCTATCTGTTCGTCGGGGTGACGCCCATCGTGCTGCTCATCACGCTCGCCGCGATGGTTAACTTCCTCGGCCTGAGCCAGGTGATGACGCGCATCGTCCGCGTGCAGATCGTGGACAAGGAGACGCAGGCGCACGCCAACGCGCGCACGCTGGCGGAGGCTTTCCTCCAGCGCCTGACGCAGAACGGCGACGGCGGTCGCGCCGCGCAGCAGGCGTGGCTCGACGAGCGCGTCGCGCTGCTTCAACCGTCGCTGCCGGGGGCGCGCGTGGCCGTGTGGAGCGCGGGCGCGGGAAGGCCGGACGAAAGCAAGCCCGCGCAGTTTGCGAGCGAGCCGCCGGACGAACGCGTGCGCGGCGTGGGCGGCGACCGGACGCCCGTCGGCGCGCCGCTGCCCGAGTGGCTGCGCGCGCTCGACGAGTGGCGCGGCTTCACCTATCTGCCGCCGTCGCCTTCATCCACGGAAGCTTTCGGCACGCCCTCGATGCGCGCGTTCGTGCGCGCCCGTGCGGACAACCGCGAGGTGGCGCTGCTGTTCGTCGTGCCCGTCAGTCGCGTGCTCGTCGAACAGTTGCGCCTGAATACCGACCTGCAAGTACACCCGTTTTTCCTCGGCGCGGACATCGCCGCCATCAGGTTCAACCGTGGCTGGTGGGGCAGTTCGGTCGCCATCGGCCCGCCGGGGGTGAAACAAATCAACCGCGAGGACGAGCGGCAGATCGAGATCGCACAGGGCGCGCGCCGCGTCGTCATAGACTTCCGAAGGGATCAGTTGGGCGACGAGGTCAACACGAGTTTCATGATCGTGCTGCCGGCGACGAACTGGGCGGACGGCGCGGTGTCGCAGCGCGGCGCGTTTCTCTGTAAATTTTCCGCGCTCGCCATGACCAACCAACTCTTCGAGGAGAACGATCTCGGAAAGTTCTTTCAGGGCACGTTCGTGCTTGTCGCCGTCGTCTTTCTCCTGCTCGAACTGCTCGCGCTGCTGTCCGCCGCGTGGCTGACGCGCGCCGTCACGGGCACTGTCCACAAACTTCACCGCGCGACCGGCTTCATCAAGCGCGGCGACTTCTCGCACCGCGTCCGCGTGCGCTCCGGCGACCAACTCGGCGAACTCGCCGAAGCCTTCAACGACATGTCGGCCAATATCGAGTCGCTCTTGCAGGAACGCGTCAAGCACGAGAGGCTGGAGCGCGAGGTCGAGATCGCGGCCGACGTGCAGGCGCAACTCTTCCCGCGCGAAGTGCCGCGCCTCTCGGGGGCGGAGATCGTGGGCGAGTGCCGCGCGGCGCGCGGCGTGGCGGGCGACTATTACGATTACATCGAAATCGCGCCCGGCCTCATCGCTTTCGCGCTCGGCGACGTGGCGGGCAAAGGCATCTCCGCCGCGCTCGTCATGTCTAACCTGCAAGCATCTCTGCGCGCACAGGCGACGATCCTCGCCGAGCGCATGCGCGCCGCCGCGCGCACTACGACGGCCGCCACGGCCGCGCCGCTCTCGGGCGGGAGCGGGCAGCAGAGCGGCGGCGGCGAGATGCCCTGCGGCGTGATGGGCGTTGACAGTGCGTGCGCCGTCGAGCAGATGGCCGCGAGCATCAACGAGCAACTCTGTCACAGCACGGACTCGAATCGCTTCGCCACGCTCTTCATCGCGCTCTACGACGACGCGACGCGGCAGCTTCGCTATACGAACGCGGGGCACAACGACGCCCTGCTCATCCGCGCCGGCGGCGCAATCGAACACCTCACCGAAGGCGGGACGGTGCTCGGCGCGTTCGAATGGGCGCGCTACACCGAAGCGAGCGCGACGCTCCAACGCGGCGACGTGCTCGTCATCTATTCCGACGGCATCAGCGAGGCCGACAACCCGCGCGGCGCGGAGTACACCGAACACCGCCTCGCGCACCTCGTCCGCAAAAACCGCGATAAGACGGCTGACGAGCTACGCCAACTGATCTTTACCGAAGTTGACAACTGGACGGGCGGGCAGGAGCGCGACGACGATCAAACGCTCGTCATCATCAAGAGCTACTAAGAGCAGTGACAGGTGACAAGTGACGAGTGACGAGTTAAAGAACAAGACTTCGCTTCTTTAACTCGTCACTCGTCACTTGTCACTTGTCACTGCTTTTAAGTTGTGATGATCGTGGCGCGCAGGCCGAGGAGTTCGGAGAAGTCTTTGGTGTAGACGGTTTCGACTTTGCGGACGCGGCGGATGGTTTCGACGAGTTCTTCCGTCGTCGTGTAGCCGCCCTCGGCGTGCGCGATAGCCCACGACTTGAGGTGCGCGGCGGCTTCGAGCAGTTCTTCGATGAGGCGCAGGTATTGCTGTTTGGTCTCGACGCGCCCGCCGAGCCGCCCCGCGCTCGACGCCTCGAACTCATCCCAAAATTCCGCGCCGCCGCGCACCCATTCCTCGCGCCACGCGGGAAGGGAATTGCGACCCGCCCCGCCGCCGCCATTGCGCGCGGGCGCGGGCAGGCGCAGGAAGAGTAGATCGCCGCGCTGCTCGGCGACGAACCGGCGCGCCTCTTTGTTCGCGCTCGTGTTGGGCTGCCCGTTGTCGAAGGGCGGCGGCTGGGCGTCGTGCAGGCGGCGCAGCACGCGCGAGAGCGGCTGGCGCAGTTCGCGCGTATCCTCGTCGAAGGAGAGCGCGTAGTCGCCGGTCAGCATGCCGAGGTTGAGCGCGAGCGATTGTTTGATCTCGCCGTCCAGTCTCTCCGCCCCCTCACGCAGGTTGTCGAACCACCACGCGTCGGTCTCGCCGAACCAGCGGCGCAGCGCCGGGTTGCGCAGCTTGTGGCGCGGCACGTAAACGTCTTCGAGCAGCAGGTCTAGATCGTCCGCGCTTAGACGCTCGCCGTTGTTTTCAACGCGGGCGATTGACTTGATCCAACTCCAGCGCGCCACGTCGTTGGCGGCGACGCGCACGCCCCAACGTTTGACGTGCGATTCGAGATCAGGCTCGCCCGCGAAAGGATTGACGAGCGAGCGAAAGCGCAGGCGGCGCAACACGCTCAACTCGAAAGCGAGCCAGCCGCGCGGCGTTGGATCGGAATAATCAGGCATGTCGGTCTGTGTCGGCTTTCGTGAAGCTGTGGGAGTCCGGGTTGTTGTCGAAGCCTCGATTGCTGTCGAAACTTTGAACGCCGTCAGAGGCCGCGTCCGGCGCGCTATCCTCGACGCGCCCGGCGTAAGGGTTCACGCCCCTCTCAGGGACATGACCGCCTACGTTCCATTCGCCGACGTTACCGTTTGAAGCGACGCCCGACATTTCGCTCTTTGAAGCGACGCTTGATGCTTCGCCCTGCGTCGCGCCGTCGGCGGCGGGCGCATCTTCGGCGCGGCTCGCGTATGAGCGGAGCGCGGGCAGGTTGTTCAACGTGAGAAAGGCGCGCACCACTTGCGGATCAAACTCCAGCCCGGCCCACTCTGCGAGATGCTTGCGCGCCTCTGCTTCCGTGAGCGCGGGGCGATAGGGGCGCGCGTCGGTGAGCGCGGCGTAGGCGTCGGCGACGCGAAGGATGCGCGCGGCGAGGGGAATTTTTTCGCGCGAGAGCGCGTCCGGGTAGCCCGCGCCGTTCCACCATTCCTGATGCCAGCGCACGAGCAGTTGCGCGCCGCGATCCGCTCCGGCGCGCGCGGCCTCCTGTTCGCCGATGACGGGGTGGCGCGCCAGATCGAGCCGTTCCTCGAAGGTGAGCGGCGCGGCACGGCGGATGTAATCGCGCTTCATCGCCATCTCGCCGAGATCATGCGCGAGCGCGGCCAGCCGCAGCGAAGCGCGATCCGCGCGACCCAATCCGAACAACTTCGCCAACTCGCTGCCGAGCGCGGCGATACGCTCGGCGTGCGGGTGCGCGTAGCCTTCAAACTCGTCCGCCGCCGTCGCCAGACGCGTGAACGCCTCGCGCGCGATGCCGTCTTCGTCCGATACCTTCGTTTGAATGGAAGCCATAGTTTTTATAGTGACAAGTGACGAGTGACAAGTGACAAGTCAGAATGAAGTTAATAGTAAATCGTAAATCTTGAATAGAAAAGCCGTCGCGCCCGGCGCGTCGGTTAACTCGCCACTCGTTCGCTTCCGACTCGTCACACGTCACACGTCACTCATTCGCTTCCGGCTTGTCACTCGTCACTCGTCACTTGCTTTTCATCTTCCTGAGCTGTTCGAGCTGGCGACGCGCGGCGTCGTGTTTGGGGTCGAGGGCGATGGCGCGTTCGAGTTCGCGTTCGGCGCGTAGTGTCTGGCCGAGCGCGCGCAGGAGTTCGGCGAGCATCACGTGATAGGCGGGGTCTTTGCCGTCGAGCTTGATGGCGGTCTGCAAGGCGGCCTCGGCCTGATGCCGTGTGCGCACGTCGCGCGCCAGCGCGCTGCCGTAGAAGGCGTGATAGCGCGGCTGCTGCGGGGCGAGTCGCGCGGCTTCGCCGAGCAGCGTGAGCGCCGCCGAAAGGTTGCCCTGTTTGAGCGCGGCGAACCCTTGCGCGAAACTCTCCGCGGCGCGTTGCTCGCGCGTAAGGTGCGCGTTTGCCGACGCGGTGGACGAACCCGCGCGGCCTGTGGACGAGGCGGGCGCGCCGATTTGCGTGCCGAGTTTGAGATCGTAAGCGGCGCGAGAGCGGGCATCGTGCAGCGTCTCGTAAGCCTGCGTGATCTTCATGAAGGCGGCCTCGATCTGCGGCCGGAGAGAGGCGTCGGCGTCGCGCTGGAAGCGGTCGGGGTGAAAGCGTTTGGCGAGCGCGTAGTAGGCGCGTTTGATCTCAGAACTTTCGGCGGCGCGCTCGATGCCGAGAACACGGTAGTGATCGGCGTCATAGACGAGCGCGAACAGTGCGTCAATTTCGGCGCGCGGATCGGGCGGCGCGTCCGCCTTCGCCCCCGCCGTCGTCTCCGCTTCATCCTTCGCCGCGACAACCACGGGCGGCGCGTCGGGTGTTGCGGTCGCCGCCGTGTCCGCCGCGCCGCCGCGCGTGGGGAGAGCCGCGGACAATACGACCGGCCAGACGGCGCGCGCGAGCAGGCCGCCGAGCGCGAGGGCGTAGACCGACTGGCGCGCCTGCGCTTCGGGCAGGCCGCTGATGGCGAGCAATTCGCCGAGCGCGAGCGGCGATTCCACGCGCGACAGGACGAAGCCTTCGAGCGGTTGTAGTTGAATCTGCGCGGGATGCTGCGTGACGGGCGAGATGAGTTCGGCGTCGTCGAGCCGCGCGGCGACGTACTCGGCCGGAAGCCCGCGCGCTGCTTCGAGCAGCAGTTGCCGCACCTCCAGTTTGCAGCGCACGTCTTCGACGAGGCGCGCGCGCGGGTCGAAACTCCATTCGCCTTCCGTCCATAAGAGGAGCGGGCGCAGCACGTCGGCTGTCTGCCGCGCGTGAAGTTTGGAAAGCGCGTCGGCGGAGAGCACGCCCGCCGCGACGAGCGCCGCGCTGGCCTCCGCGTCCGACATGTATTCCGTTACGTGTGCGGACAATTTATCTTCCGCCAGCACGCCCCACCTGTGCAGGCAGACCGCGAGACGATGCACGCGCAGATTGGAACGCGCGAAGACGATCTCGCCCGCTTCCGAATAGACGACGGCCTGCACGCGTTCGCGCGCGAGGCGCAGCGCACCCGATAGTTTGGCGGCGTTGATTTCCCTGATGAGTTCGGCGAGTGGGCGCTCGCGCAAATGACCGTTCATCGAGCAGGTGTAAGCGGAACTTCCTCCACGGGCATCATATCATAGCGAAGGGATGAGGGCTGAGGGATGAGGGATGAGCCAGAAAAGGCTCTATGTTGAAGAAGAATGACGAAGAAGAAAAGTCTGCGCGGAAGTTGATTTTTCTATTCATCCCTCATCCCTCATCCCTCATCCCTCCCTTTGTTGACACTCGCGTGAGCGACGCACTATAGTTCGGGCAACTGTTACTACCAACAATTTAAGTAAGTTCGGTTGTCCCTCGAAGGCGGGACGTTTTGTGTGTGCCGCATGAACGCACGGGCTGAGAAGAGTCTGAACGAGTCCTCCGGCGAAGAGGGCGCGGCGGTGTCTGACGAATTGACCGCGCTCGGCGCGGAAGTCGTGGACATCCTCTACGCGCAGGTCTTCGCGCCGGGCGAGTATGCGACCGAGGAGACGGTCTGCGCGGCCTTCTCCGAAATCCTGCTGCGCCACTGGAATCTCTGCTGCCTCATCACGTATCTGCGCGGCGAAGACGGGCGGCTGCACGAGAGCGCGATTCACACCCACCCGCACATGGACGAGACGGCCGGGCGGCGGGTCGGCCAATATCTCGCAGGCATCGTGGAAGAGAGCGGGCGCGAGTGTCGCGTGTGGCTCGACGAAGAGGCGGGCGGGGCGGATGAAGTGCGCGCGATCTTCGCGGGGACGGGCATCAAGGGCGGCATCGCCCTGCCCATCATGGCGCGCGGTGCGATCATCGGCGCAATCGTCGCCATCTCGTCGCACCCCGAACGCCTGCGCGCGGCCGACCGGGGCTTGCGTTTCATCGCCGCGCCCATCGTCATCGCGCTCGGCAACGCGCGCCGCGCCGCCGCCCTGAATGAGCAGCGCGAGCAGATCGAACAACTCATCGCAGAGCTACGCGAGCGAGGCGGCGCGCTCGAAGAGGCCAACCTGGAGTTGCAGCGCGTGTCGCGCTATCGCTCGCTTTTCCTCGCGCGCATGTCGCACGAACTGCGCACGCCGCTGACGGCCATCCTCGGCTTCTCGGAAATTCTTCTCGAACACGAAAACCTGACCGGGCCGCAGCAACGCTACTGCGAAAAAATTCAAACCTCGGGCCTCAAACTTCAGTCGAGCGTGAAGCAACTCGTTGACCTCTCGCGCCTCGAAGCGGGGCAGGCGGAGTTGTTTCTCCACGAATTCTCCGTGCGCGAGATGCTGCGCGAGACGTGCGGCGCGGTCGGGCGGCTCGCCGAGAAGAAGGACGTGAAGCTCGACTGCACGACTGCGCCGGAGGCCGGGACGATTGTCTCAGACGAGGGCAAACTCAGGCAGGTGCTCTACAACTTCTTCGCTCACGCCATCGCGCGCAGCCCCGTGGGCGCGACCGTCCGCATCAACGCCTTCAAGCGCACGTCGGCCGAACTGTGCGTCGAGCTACGGGACGAAGGCGAGCCGCTCGCCGACGCCGCGCACATCTTCGATGCCGTCGAGATGGACGCGCCGAACGAGAACGGCACGAACATGAACGAACTCGGCCTCATCATCGCGCAACGCCTCGTCGCCGTGCTCAACGGCCGCATCGCGCTCGACACCGCCGCGCCGCGCGGTCTCACCGTCCGACTCGAACTTCCGGCCTACCCGACGAAGGAATGAAAAAGTCTCAAGTCCCAGGTCTCAAGTCCCAGGTCAAGCACGTTTTTCGGACTTGAGACCTGGGACTTGGGACTTGAGACTTAGTGATGCTTTACGACTTCGAGTTGGCCGGGCGGCGCGTGCGTTTGTGGCGGCGGACGGGCGAGAGTTATGAGCACGTGTTGATGAAGGCGCTCGGATACGCGATGTTCGTCGGCGAGTTCCCGGAGTTGGAGATCGAGCGGCGCGTCGGCCTGCGCTACAAGCCCGACCTGGTGGCGCGCGGCGGCGCGGAGGCGGCGCTCCCGTTCGCTTTCTGGGGCGAGTGCGGCCAGACGGCCGTGCGCAAGACGGCCTGGCTCTTGAAACACGCGGGAGTCGCGCGTCTCGTCCTCTTCAAAATCGTCAGCAGTCCGACGGCGCTCGTCGCGGAACTGCGCGCCGCCGTTGATGAACGCTACCGCGCGCCCGGACGCCTCGTCGTCATCAACTTCGCGTCCGACATCGTGGCGCGCACCGATGAGCGGCGCGTCGCGCGCGTGCCCGACGACTGGTACACGAGAACGGTCGTTTGAATTATTATCAACAGAGTTCCACCCGACACACGCTGCGGAAAGGTTCGAGTTTCGATGTCACGGCAGACGGAAACAGTTGAGCGCGGGGGCAGCGGCGACGAAGTGCTGATCCGCGAATGCACGACGATTGAGGAATTCGATATGTGCGTGCGCTTGCAGCGCGAGGTGTTCGGCCTGCCCGATCTTGAACTCTCGCCGCGCCGCCACCTGATCGTCTCGCGTCTGGCGGGTGGCTGGATACTCGGCGCGTTTGAGGTGGCGGGCGGCGCGCTCGTCGGCTTCGTGCATCACCTCGTCGCCGCGCGCGGCGCGGAAGTCATCGGCTACTCGCACATGATGGCCGTCTCGACCGCTTACCAGAATCGGGGCTTGGGCGCGCGCCTCAAGTGGGCGCAGCGAGAGCGCGCGCTGGCCGAGGGGCGCAACTACATTAGCTGGACTTTCGAGCCGATGCAGGCGCGCAACGCGCACTTCAATCTCAACCGGCTCGGCGTCGCCGTGCGCTCCTACGGCGTCAACTTCTACGGCTGGGATGGCGGAACGGAAGCCACAGCCTCCGGCAAACAATTCAACCTCGACAGCGACCGGCTGATCGCCGGGTGGGAACTCGGCACGCCGCGCGTCGCAGCCTGTGCGCGGGGCGAGCGTCCCACGCAAGCCGCCGCGCCCGCCGCCCTCGTCGAGATTCCGCCCGACTGGAACACGCTCCGCCGGGAAGACGGGCGCGCGGCGCAGGCCGAACTCCTGCGCGTGCGCTCCGAGTTTCAGAGACACTTCGCCGCCGGACTCGTCTGCGCCGGTTTCGAGCGCGACGCCGCGCGCCCGTGCTATCTTTTCTACAGTGACGAGTGACAAGTGACGAGTGACGAGTTAAAGCAGAAAGACTGTCTTAAACCTTGTCTTCGATCTCGCTATTTGAGGCGCACACGAAAGTTCAGAAACTACGGCAACGCTTTTAACTTGTTCTTGCTCGTCACTCGTCACTTGTCACTCATCACTGTTCTCTTATGCCTTTTACACGCTTCGACCGCTACGTTGAACGCCACGCGCCCGCTTATGTCGAGCGGTTGCAGGCGCTGTGCCGCATGCCTTCGGTGGCGGCGCGCGGCACGGGGATGCGCGCGATGGCCGAGACGGTCGAACAGTCCATGAAGCGCATCGGCGCGGGCACGCGCTCGTTCAAGGTCGGGAGCGGCTTCCCGATCATCTACGGCGAGTTCGGCGCGGGGTCGCATTGCTACATCGTCTACAGCCATTACGACGTGCAGCCCGTGGGGCAGTTGACGGCGTGGTCTTCGGGGCCGTTCGCGGCGGCGGTGCGCGAAGGGAAGTTGTACGCGCGCGGCGCGGCCAACAGCAAGGGCGACCTCGTCGCGCGGCTCTCGGCGATTGAGGCTTACCAGAAGACTTTCGGGAAGTTGCCGTTGTGCCTGCGTTTCATCGTGGAGGGTGAAGACGGCCTGGGCAGCCCGAGCCTCTACCGTTTCACGGCGGAGAATCCTGAGATGCTGCGCGCCGACGGCTGCATCTGGGACGACGGCTACAAGGACACGAAAGAGAGACTGCTGCTCAGCCTCGGTTTTAAAGGCATCACGTTTCTCGAACTGCGCGCTTACGGCGCGCGCACGGATTTACACTCGAAGTGGGGCGGCGTCGTGCCGAACCCGGCGTGGAATCTCGTGCAGGCTCTCTCAACCATCGTCTCGCCGAAAGGCGTCATCACTATTGACGGCTTCTCGTCGCACGTCGCGCCCATCGCCGACGAGGATGCCAGGTCGCTCAAGCAACTCGAAATTGACGAGGCCGGGCTGAAGCGTGAATTCAAGATCAATCACTGGGTGCGCGGCATGACGGGACGCGCGCTCACCAAAGAATTGATCTTCGGGCCGACCTGCACGATCTGCGGCATCCAGACCGGCCATACCGAGGCGGGCGCGAAGACGGTGCTGCCGGGCATGGCCGTGGCGCGTCTCGATTTCCGGCTCGTGCCCGATCTCTCGCCCGCGCTCGTCATCTCGCTTTTGCGCGCGCACCTCGACACGCGCGGCTTCCACGACATCGAGGTCAACGAACTGGGGAGCGCGCCTTTCGTCAAATCTTCGATCACCTCGCCGGTCGCCCGCGCGGCGATTGACTGCGCGACGGAAGTTTACGGCGCGCCTCCCATCGTCTACCCGCTCGACCCGGCGAGCGGGCCTATCGGCGCGATCTGCGGCCTGAACCTGCCGCCGACGCCGCTCGTCTCCTTCGGCGTCAGCTACGCCGGGTCGAACCCGCACGCGCCCGACGAGAACATACGCGTCGAAGACTTCGTGCATGGCATTAAATACTTCGGGCGTCTCATCCATCGCCTCGCGCAGATCGCGAAAGATGATCGCCGGGAGTCGTCAACGATGGAGTCGTTCGTTAACCTGAAAATAGAGAGGTCTTAAGTCGCGACCGCGGTAGCATCATGGCTAAAACGTCAACCCGCGATGCGGGCACACCGGCACAGGAGATCGAAGGGCTGCGCGAAGAGTTGCGCCGTCATGAAGAGCTTTATTACGTTTACGACAATCCCGAAATTTCCGATGCCGACTACGACGCCCTGATGGCGCGGCTGCAACAACTGGAATCCGAGCATCCCGAACTCGCGACGATGGATAGCCCCACGCAGCGCGTCGGCGGACGCCCCGCCGAGGGCTTCGAGGAGTACGTCCATCGCCGCCCGATGCTCTCGCTCGACAACAGCTACAACATCGAAGACCTGCGCGCCTTCGACGAACGCGTCAAGCGTCTGGCCGACGGCCGACGGCTCGAATACGTCGCCGAGTTGAAGATTGACGGCCTCTCGATCTCCCTGCA
>DATHAZ010000065.1:0-33826 GCA_035296445.1 Pyrinomonadaceae bacterium
ATTGGTCGGCGTCTCGACGTAGACCATGCGCGTGTTGTCGCGCATCGCGGCTTCGACATTCGCAGCATCAGACGTATCGACATAGGTGAACTCGATACCGTAGTTTTCCAGCACGCGCGAGAAGAGCCGGTAGGTGCCGCCGTAGGTGTTATCGGAGACGACGACGTGGTCGCCCGCCCGCACGAGGCGCAGCGTCGCATCGATGGCGGCCATGCCGGAGGCGAAGGCGTAGCCGTAGCGCGCGCCTTCGAGCGCGGCGATGTTCTGTTCGAGGGCGAGGCGCGTCGGGTTCTGCGTGCGCGCGTACTCGAAGCCTTTGTGCTTGCCGAGTCCTTCCTGCGCGTAGGTCGAAGTCTGATAGATGGGCACGGCGACCGCGCCCGTCGTTGCGTCGGGTTCCTGCCCCGCGTGAATGGCCGTAGTTTGAAATCCCATAATTCAGTAAATGGCGAATGGTAAACAGCGAACGCGTCGGCGCGGTCGAAGACTCGAACGCGAATCCCCACGAGCGCGCTTTTCACCCGGAAATCATAGCTGAAAAACTTTGCGCATCGTAGCCCGCGGAATGTGTGGTGTCAAACCGCTCACAGCCGGTGGGGAAAGGTGAAGGGGAAAAGGTGAAGGGGAAGTAAAACTCTATGCCCGGCACGTCTTCATCCCTTTCGCCTTTCTCCTTTCCCCTTTTACCATGCTTTCCATTGACACTCGCGGGGGCGACAGGCTATCTTGCAATCCCGTGAACCACACGGACTCGCCAGCCCAAGTTTCCGCCATCGCCGTCATCCCCGCGCGCTTCCACTCGACCCGGCTTCCGGGCAAACCTCTCATCGACATCTGCGGCCGCCCGATGATCGTGCGCGTCTGCGAACGCGCGCTCGCGGCCCGTAATGTCTCGCGCGTGATGGTCGCAACCGACGACGAGGGTATCCGCGACGCGGTGCGCGCCGCCGGTTACGAGTCTATGTTGACGCGCGCCGATCACGCCAGCGGCAGCGACCGTCTCGCCGAAGCCGCCGCCGCGCTCGACACGCATTTCGACATCATCGTCAACGTGCAGGGCGACGAGCCGCTGATCTCGCCGCGCGCCATCGAGAGCGCCGTCGCGGCCTTGCAACGGGACGCGGAAGCGGCGTGCGCGACGACGTGTGAGCCTGTCGGCAGCGCGCGCGACGTGCTGAGTCCCGACGTGGTGAAAGTCGTCGTGGACGGCCGCGGGCACGCCCTCTATTTTTCGCGTTCCCCGATTCCATACCCCCGCGACGCCGTGCGCCGGTTCGGCTCGCTTGCGGCCGCGCTCGAAGCCGACCCGGCGCTGCTCGCCGCCTTTCGCAAGCACACGGGGCTTTATGTCTACCGCCGCGCCTTTTTGTTAGAATACGCGCGCTGGCCTCAGTCCGCGCTCGAACGCGCCGAATCGCTCGAACAACTGCGTATGCTCGAACACGGGGCGAAAATCCGCGTGGTCGAGACGGAGGAAAAATCAATCGGCGTGGACACGCCCGAAGACCTCGAACGCGTGCGCGCACTGTTCGCCGCCGGCAGTTTGAAAGAAAGGTAATCTCACCACATGACCAACGAAGAGCTGGAACGCGCCCTCGAATTTCTGGTCAAAAGCCAGGCCGCGTTCGACGCGCGGCAAGTTGCTTTTGAAGAGCGGCAAGTTGCTTTTGAAGAGCGGCAGGTCGCTTTTGAAGAGCGGATGGCCGCATTCGACGTGCGGCTGGAGCAGACCAATCAACAGATCGCAGAGATGAGCAGGCAGATACAGATTCAAGCGGAGACGCAGACAGAGTTCATGCAGATCGTCACGCGCGCATTGGAAGCGCAGGCGGAAGTGAATACGTCGCTGCGCGCTGCCATCACCCGCATGGATGAGAGGGTCAACCAGGTGGACGAGCGCGTTAGCCGGACGGACGAGCGACTGGATCGGCTGGCAGCGATGCTCGAACGCAACTTCGGGGGCGGAAATGGCGCTTCCTGAGTACATCATCCGGCTGGTACGAAGGCGGGGCTGGTGTCGAGGCGATGCTGTAATCTTATGAGCGACTGGATCGGGCTTGCAGTTATCCTGTTGATTATTTTGGGCGGCCTGTTGGCGGCGGCACGGCTCGGCACGCCGCCCGAACAGATTTCGGAGGAAGAATTCCAGCGCCGCGCGCGAGAGGGAGCGCACACGCGCGCCGCGATGTTCGCTTTGCAGCAGTGGTTGCACCCGAAGGCGGCCAATGCCGTGGAGATACAGCAGGATTTGAAACACGGTTACTACAACAAGAAGAAAATTCCGGGCGAGGGCGACGAAGGGGAAGCCGCCGCGGAGAAGCCGTAGGAGTTCGATAGCTGAGGAGAGAGGATGCCTAAATATATTTTCGTCACGGGCGGCGTGGTTTCGAGTCTGGGAAAAGGGCTCGCGGCGTCGTCCATCGGGTGCTTGCTCGAAGCGCGCGGCCTGACCGTCACGCTGATGAAACTCGACCCGTACATCAACGTCGATCCCGGCACGATGTCGCCCTTCCAGCACGGCGAGGTCTTCGTCACGGACGACGGCGCGGAGACAGACCTCGACCTCGGCCACTATGAGCGCTTCACGCACGCACGCCTGACGCGCGCCAACAACTGGACGACGGGTCGCATCTACCTCTCCGTCATCGAAAAGGAGCGGCGCGGCGACTATCTCGGCAAGACGATCCAGGTCATCCCGCACATCACGAACGAGATCAAAAAGGCCGTGCGCGCGGTGGCCGAAAAGGACAACGTGGATGTCGTCATCGTCGAGATCGGCGGCACGGTGGGCGACATCGAGAGCCTGCCTTTCCTCGAAGCCATTCGCCAGATGGGCAACGAGGAGGCGAAGGACGGCGAGCGCGGCGCGGTCTTCGTACACCTCACGCTCGTCCCCTTCATCGCCGCCGCGGGCGAACTCAAGACCAAGCCGACGCAACATTCCGTGCGCGAACTGCGCGAGATCGGCATCGCCGCAGACGTTCTGCTCTGCCGCTCCGACCGCAATCTCTCGCGCGACCTGCGCGGCAAGATCGCGCTGTTCTGCAACGTCACGGAGCGCGCCGTCATCACCGCCGAAGACGTGGACACGATCTACCACGTGCCGCTCGCCTTTCACGAACAGGGGCTTGACGAGTTGATCGTAGATTCGCTCGGCCTGCAAGACCGCGCCACGAGCGCAGACCTCTCGCACTGGCGCGAACTCGTCTCGACCATCCGCGAACCGGCGGCGGGCGCAGTCACCATCGGCATCGTCGGGAAGTACGTCGAGTTGGAGGACTCTTACAAGTCTCTGCGCGAGGCTTTGACGCACGGCGGCGTGGCGAGCAACGTGCGTGTGAACGTGCGCTGGGTCGAGTCGGAGAAGTTGATGGAGGAGAATTTCGAGGAACGCCTGCGCGACTATGATGCCATCCTCGTGCCCGGCGGCTTCGGCGCGCGCGGCGTGGCCGGCATGATCCGCGCCATCTCCTACGCGCGCAAGAGCCGCACGCCCTTCTTCGGCATCTGCCTCGGCATGCAGACGGCCGTCATCGAATACGCGCGCTCGATGTGCGGGCTGACGAACGCCGACTCGACCGAGTTCGACCCGGCGACGCCCTACCCGGTCATCTTCAAACTGCGCGATCTCGTCGGTGTCGAGGAGTTGGGCGGGACGATGCGGCTCGGTTCGTGGCAATGCCGCCTCGCGCCCGAAAGCCTCGCCCGCGAAGTTTACGGCGGCCGGCCTGAGATCGGCGAGCGTCACCGCCATCGCTTCGAGTTCAACCCGGAATTCCGCGAGACGCTTGAGCGCGCCGGGCTGGTCTTTAGCGGCGAATCGCCCGACGGCCGCTTCGTCGAGATGGTCGAACTGCCGCGCGAGGCGCACCCTTGGTTTCTCGGCTGCCAGTTTCATCCCGAATACAAATCAAAGCCGCTCGACGCGCACCCGCTGTTCACCTCCTTCGTCCGCGCCGCGCTCGAAAACCGGCTGCGCAACGAAACGACCGTGGAAGAATCACGCGACCCCGAACTGAGCGCCGCCACGCACCGCGTCGGCGTCGCCGGCGACGACTGAGAAATTGCGGATTTCGGAATGCGGAATGCGGATTGAAAACCCATGTGCTTTTCAATCCGCATTCCGAAATCCGCAATCGTGTGGCTGTACATTTCGGCTGAGAAACCGGACAATAAAGGCGAGTGACAAGTGACGAGTGACAAGTGACAAGATGAAAGAACTCGTTCTGACTTGTCACTTATCACTCGTCACTTGTCACTTGAGATTATGCTTCATTGTCCCACATGCGGTCGGCTGTTCGAGGCGGACGCGCGGACGTGCCCGCACGACGGCGCGACTTTGCGTGCCGATTCGACCGTCGCCGCGCCGGCTCTGTCCGACCCGTTGGCGGGGCGCGTGCTGGACGAGAAATATCGTCTGGACAGCAGGCTCGGCGAGGGCGGCATGGGCACGGTCTACCGCGCGACGCACCTGTTGATTGATCGGCCGGTGGCCGTGAAGGTCTTGCACCAGCGTTTCGTCGAGGACGAGGCGGCGCAGGAACGATTCCGGCGCGAGGCGCGCGCCGCCGGTCGCCTGCGACACACGAACGCCGTGACGGTGACGGATTTCGGACGCACGGCTGACGGCTGCGTCTACATCGTCATGGAATTGCTCGAAGGTCGAAACCTCCGCGAGATGCTCGCCTTCGAGTCGCCGCTTGAGAGCGGGCGCGCCGTCGCGCTGATGTTGCAGGTGGCGGCGGCCGTCGAGGCGGCGCATGAAAGCGGCGTTATCCATCGCGACCTCAAGCCCGCCAACATCTTCATCGTGCAACCGAAGAACGCGCCGCCCCTCGTCAAAGTGCTCGACTTCGGCATCGCCAAACTCGCCGCCGACTCGGGTAACGACTCTGAACAGCACGCGCTCACGCTGACGGGCGTGATGATCGGAACGCCGCGTTACATGTCGCCCGAACAGTGCGACGGCGCGCACCTGACGCCCGCCGCGGACGTGTACAGCCTCGGCATTATCCTCTACGAGATGCTCACCGGCTCGACCCCTTTCACCGGCCCGTCGCCGCTCGCCGTCGCGCTGCAACATTCGTCGAAGACGCCGCGCCGCCCGACCGAGTTGGTGGCCGATATTCCGCCCGAACTCGAACGCGTCGTGCTGCACGCGCTCGAAAAAAATCCTTTCAATCGCCCGCCCGATGCCGGTGCGTTCAGGCTCGAACTACTGGCGGCGGCCAAACTCGCGGGAGTCGCGCAGTCGCACGATTATCTCTCGGCCGAGGGGTTAGAGAAGGGGAACGGCGCGGCGCAGCCGACCGGGCGGTTCGTGCTCGGTGAGACTTCCGGCGGGCGACGCGACAACGGGAAGACGAACGACACGACGAGGCTCGCGGACGAGACCGACAGGCACAAGCCGCAAACCGGCAGCGTCTCTTCTGCCGCCACAGACGCCTTCGCCGTCTCCGCCGCGCCCGAATCTCCGGTTGTGCCACCCATCACGCGCGTCAGAATCCTGTTGCAGGACAGGCACACGTTGTTTCACAGGCTCACAAAGCCGCCCGTCCTGTTGGCGTCGGGTCTGGTCTTGCTCGTGCTGGTAATCAGTCTCACGGCGTATGTCAGGACGCGCAGCGATGCGGCGATCCCGGTGGAGAACGCGACGTTCGCCGCGACGCCGACGCCGACGCCCGAAGCGACGCCGACGCCCACGCCCGACGAGTCCGCGAACAAAAAAGCGCAGCCGGTCAGGAACAGCAACAGGCGCGCGAGCCGGACGGTCGCCAACAAGGGCAGGGAGAAGAAGGAATCGAAAGTGGGGTCGGCCTTCAAGAAATTAAAGAAAGTCTTGAACCCGTTTTAGTGTGGGCGCAGGCGGGCTTAATCATTGCCGCGCCGTTATCAACTATGTCAACTGAATCACCCGTACAATCTTTTCAAGTGGGCGACGCCACGTTCGGCGACGGGCGTTTGACGATCATCGCCGGCCCGTGCGTGATCGAATCGCCGGAGCACGCCCTGATGATGGCGCGCGAGTGTGCGCGCCGCGCGCGAGCGGCCGGTCTGGATTACGTCTTCAAAGCGTCTTACGACAAGGCCAACCGCACGTCGCACGAGAGTTTTCGCGGGCGCGGGATGCACGAAGGCTTAGAGGTTTTGCGGCGCGTGAAGGAAGAGGTCGGCGTGCCCGTGTTAACGGACATTCACGACGTGTCGCAGGTCGAACCCGTCGCGGCCGTCGCAGACGTGTTGCAGATTCCGGCGTTCCTCTCAAGGCAGACGGATTTGATCGTCGCGGCGGCGCGCACGGGTCGCGTCGTGAACGTGAAGAAGGGACAATTTCTCGCGCCCACGGACGCACGTAACATCGTGCGGAAGGCGCGCGCCGAAGGCTGCGAGCGGCTGTTGCTGACGGAGCGCGGCGTCTCTTTCGGCTACGGCAATCTCGTCGTTGACATGCGCTCGTTTCCCATCATGCGCTCGTTTGGCGCGCCCGTCGTCTTCGACGTGACGCATTCGCTGCAACTGCCGGGCGGACTCGGCCATGCAACGGGCGGGCAATCCGAATACATCGAACCGCTCGCGCGCGCAGGGGTCGCCTGCGGCGTGGACGCGGTCTTCATGGAAGTACACGAACAGCCGGAGCGCGCGCTCTCAGACGGGCCGAACGCGCTGCCGCTCGCGCGGCTCGAACCGCTCCTGCACATGCTGCGCGATCTACACGAACTCGTCCGCTCAAACGTCGTCACGGAAAATCAAACACGCGCTCAGGTATGAACAATCTTCATCCCCTTAAACTCGCTTTCGTCTTCACGCTGCTGTTGACCTCGACCGTCGCACGCGCGCAGGAAGAAGCGCGCCCGGTGTGGCAGGTTACGCGCTTCGACGTGACCGCCACGCTGCCCGCACCTGCTGCCGCCGACCGCTCGCTGACGGCGCGTGCCATCATCTCGGCCAGAAACGTCGGGACGGGCGCGGGCAGCAGTTTGACCGTGCGCCTCAACTCTGCGGCGGAGATCAAGTCGGCCACGGTCGGCGACGCTTCGGCAAGATATTTCGCGCGCGCAGAGGCGCGCACCGGGTTGCAGCAGGTTTCTCTGACTCTGCCCGCGTCGGTCGCGCCCGGTTCTTCCGTCAACGTCGCGCTCGATTATCGTCTGCCCGTCGCCGCGAACACGGGGCTGGCGTCCATCTCGCCCGAAGGCACGCAGTTTCTGCCGCTCTCCGGCTGGTATCCGTCGCCGAACTCGCAGTTTGCCGCGCGCGGCGCGGACACCGCCCCCGTTCGTCTCACGGTCAACGCGGCGGGCGCTGATACGGTGCTCGCTTCCGGCACGGCCACGGGCGCGACCTTTGAACAAAAACTTTCGGCACAGCCGTTTTTTCTGACGGGCAGGTGGGACGTGGTCGAAGGCGGAGCGGAGGCGCGCGGCGTGACGGCGTACCTCCCGCGCGGCGCGACCGCGGACGAACGCAAGCGCGCCGAGACGCTCATCGCGCTCGCCTCGTCGGCGCGCAGTTTTTACGCGGGGCTGTTCGGCGCGTTGCCGGAAACTCCGTTGAGGCTCGTCGCCGTCACGCGCGGCGCGGGCTTCGATCTGGGCGGCACGATTTTGCTCGACACGGCCGTCTTCCGTCGCGCCAAAGTGGATGCGCTGACGGCGCAACTCGTCGGCGAGTCGGTCGCGCGCCTGTGGTTCGGCGGCGCGACGCCGGTGCGCGGCGAAGGCGCGGGCGTGGTGCGCGAAGGTCTCGCGCGCCATCTCGCGACGCTCTTTCTGGAAAAGGAGTTCGGGCGCGAGGCGGCCGACGCCGAACGTTTGCGCCAGCGCATCGCCTACTCGGCCATTGCCCGGCGCGACGCCCCGCTCTCCGTCACCACGCCGCTTGAGCCGACCTACTATCTCTCCGTCGCCAACAAGGGCGCGATGATCTGGCGGCTGGCGGATCGGTCGCTCGGCCGCGAAGCCTTCCTCTCGCTCCTGCGTGAACAGCTACAAAAGAATCGCGAAGGCGAACTCACGCTCGCCACCCTGCGCGCGGCTTTCAACGCGGCCGGGGGCGCGCCTTTGAAGACCCCGCTCGACGCCGGTTTCGATCAGCCGACCGAACTCGATCTATTGATCGGTTTGCCGCAGCAGCGCGGCGGCGAGTGGGTCTCCGCGCTCAGAAACACCGGCGCGGTTGAGACGAGCGTTAACGCCGTCGCCATCACCGACGGCGGCGAGCGCCTCCTCTCGCAAGCCCTCATCCCCGCGCGCGACTTCGCGGACGTTCGTTTCAAGACCGCGGCGCGCATCGTCAGGGTCGAAGTTGACCCCGAAAAACTCTACCCTCAACTCGACTATGCGAACGACACCGCGCCGCGCGCGCCCGCCCTCGAAGAGTCACTCGAAGATGCCACGCGCCTGCTCGCCGCCGGGCAACATGCACAGGCCGAAACAATCGCGCGCGAGATGACGGCACGCGCGCCGCTCATGCAGGACGCGCGCATCCTGCTGGCGCGCGCCCTGCTCGAACAGAACAAACTTCCGGACGCCGAACGCGAATTCCGCGCCGCGCTCGACGACCGCCTGCCGCTGCCCGCGACGCTCGCCTGGGCAAACGTCGGACTCGGCGAAATTGCCCTGCGCCGGAATCAACCGGCGGAAGCCACAAGGTTTTTCAACGAGGCGGTGCGCGCCGAAGGCGGTTATGCGCCCACGCTCGCCGCACGCGCCGCGCGCCTGAAAGCCGAGGCCGCGACGGGTGCGTCCGCGCCCGCTATTGACGAGAGCGTGCGCGCCGCCGTGACGCAGTTCGATCAGGTGATTCGCGGCGGCCGGAAAGCCGAACTCGACGCGCTGCTCATGCCCGGCGAACTCGCCTCGTTTACCAGAGGCATCGTCGCCAGCCAGCCCGAACAGTGGCAGACGAAACTGCTGCGCACCGAGTCGCTCGGGTCGGATCGCTTCGCCGCCGACGTTCAGATTACGGCCAGAACGCTCGGCGGCCGTGACCAGTCGGGCGCGGCCGTGCTCGTCTTTGCGCGAGGTAGCGGCAACACGTTGCGGCTCGCGGACGTTCCCATCTTCGAGGTGCGTTGAGTGTTGGATACAGAGGACACATTGTACGTCGAACAACGCGCCGCGCGCGTCAAACTGCTGTTGCTCGACTGCGACGGCGTGCTGACCGACGGGCGCATTACGCTGCTTGAGAACGGCGACGAGGAGAAGAGTTTTCACACGCGCGACGGGCACGGCCTCGTGCTCCTGCACCGCGCCGGGTTGCAGTCGGGCATCATCTCCGGCCGCACCTCGTCTGCCGTCGAACGCCGGGCGCGCGATCTCGGCATCGCTCACGTGCGGCAGGGGACGTGGGACAAGATCAAAGATTTCGCCGAGGTGCTGGCCGCCGCCGGGGTCGAGGCCGCCCACGCGGCTTACGTCGGCGACGACGTGACCGACATCCCCTTGATGCGACGCTGCGGCTTCGGCGTCGCCGTCGCCGACGCGACCGCCGACACGCGCGCCGCCGCGCATTACATCACAAGTCTCCCCGGAGGCTTCGGCGCGGTTCGCGAAGTCTGCGAACTGATTCTCAAGGCTCAAGGCCGCTGGCCTGAACTCATGCAGAGATATGAGAACAGTGACGAGTGACGAGTGACAGGTGACGAGTTAAACCAAGAGCCTTGCCTTTAACTCGTCACCTGTCACTCGTCACTCGTCACTTTTTTCACGGAGTGAAAAACTATGACCGCTGAGCGACCGGCAATTTTGTACGTCGAGGACACGCAGGACACGCGTTTTCTGGTGGAGTGGAGTTTGAAGCAGGAGGGCTTCGACGTGACCGCCGTGCAGACGGCGGACGAAGGGCTGACGCTCGCGCGCGAAAATTCTTACGCTCTGATTCTTCTCGACATCGGCCTGACGGACATGGACGGACTCGCGCTCTGCCGCGAGATTCGCGAGTTCAACCGGCACACGCCGATCCTTTTCTTCACCGCTTACGCCTCGCTTCTCGATCACGAAGAGGCCAAGCGAGCGGGCGCGCAAGGGTGCCTGCGCAAGCCCGAAGACACCGCCCGACTCGTCCCCGCCATCCGCACCCTGATCGGGCAGGCCGACGCATAAGAGAAACGATGAAGGAGGAACGCGGAACGATGAAGTGAAAGCAACTTGCCTTTACTCCATCGTTCCGCGTTCCTCCTTCATCGTTCATCGTTTCTTGGACTTCGCTTTCGGTTTGCGCGCGGTGCGCGAGCGTTGTTTGCGCGGCCTGTTTGCCTCGGCCTCGGCGGCGAGATTCTCGCGGCAGAGATTGATGAACGTTTGCGTGACGGGGGATTGATAACCGCCGGAGAGGTAGGCGAAACCGAGTTCGGAATTGATCCGCGCGCCCTCGATCCACCAGCGCACCAGCCGCCCCTCCGCGATCTCTTCCGATGCCGAACGCACCGGCACGATGCCGACGCCCATCCCCGACTCCACCATCCGCTTGATCGAAGTCAGGCGGCTCAACTCCATCGCCACGACGGGGTGCAAGCCGGCTTCGGCGAAGAACCCGTCAATCAGGCGACGCGTGTTGCCCCCTCGCTCGCCCAAAATGAGTTTCTGCCCCGCCAACTCGAACGCGCTGATGACGCGCTTGTGCGCGAGGGGATGATCCGGATGCGCAATCGCGATCAACTCGTCTTGCAGCAGCGACTCGGTCTGCACGCCCCGCGCCTCGACCGGCAGCGAGATGAAGGCGATGTCCAACTCGCCCGCCGTGATCTGTTTGACGAGCGCCTCGCTCGTGCCCGACGTGACCGTGACCTCGACGTGTTCGGCGCGCGCGCGCAGTTCTTTCAAAATCAACGGCAGTTGATCGGAACTGAACATCGCCGACGCGCTGCCCAGGCGCAGGCGGCCGTGCGTCGTGCCCGATAGCTCGCCCAATTCGGCGAGCGCGGCGTCGTGTTCGCGCAGGATGCGGCGGGCGCGTTCGAGCAGCAGTTCGCCCGCGTGCGTGAGGACGCAGCGGCGGGGCGTGCGCACGAAGAGGAGCGTGCCCGCCTCCAGTTCGAGTTGGCGAATCTGCATGCTGATGGCCGCCTGCGTGACGTGGACGCGCGCGGCGGCGGCCGTGAACGTGCCCGTCTCTGCGATGGCCGCCAAAGCCCTCAGTTGTCTTATCTCCATTGGGGAAACCTCGGTATCAGAGTTGATTATCAAGCGGATAAAATCTTTTAGTTTCCATTATATGTCAACTCTTTTTACAATCCGGTCATCATAGCCGAATAGGGACGGGCAGCAACGCCAGATATGCACCGCCCCGGACACACGATGAAGGCCAGACGCGAACCGATAAACCTCTCCCATGCCCCCAGAGACCTGCACGCGCCGCTCATCGTGATCGGCGTGGACGGCGGCGGCACGAAGACCCAGGCCATCATTACGGACGAAGCAGGCCGCGCGCTCGGCGAAGGACGCGCCGGGCCTTCTAACCCGTTGCGCGTCGGCGTGAGCAACGCGGCGGCGGCGGTGCGCGAGGCGGTTGATCGCGCGTGCGCGTCGGCGAACGTGCGTCGCACCGATATTGCTTCGGCCGAAATCGGGCTGGCCGGCGTGCGCCGCGCCGATTTGAAGGAGCGCATGGCGGATGCCCTCCAGCGCACGCTCGGCATCGGTTCGCTCGAAGTCGTGACGGACGCGGACATCGCGCTCTACGGCGCGACCAATGGTAAGCCCGGTCTGGTGTTGATCGCGGGCACGGGTTCGATCTGTTGCGGAAAGAATGTGCGCCGTAAACACGTGTGCGTCGGCGGGTGGGGGCCTCTGGCGGGTGACGAGGGGAGCGGTTCGTGGATCGCGCGCCGCGCGCTACAGGCCGTGGCACAGGCGACTGACGGACGCGGCGCGGCGACGCGTTTGGACGAGGCCGCCTGCCGTTATTTCAACGTGGCGACGCCGGACGATCTCTCGCTCGCCATCTACGCGCCGAGCATGACCAACGAGCGCATCGCGGGCTTCGCCCGTCACGTTATTGAAGCGGCGGCCGGGCGCGACGCGGTTGCGGGCGGGATCGTCTCGGACGCCGGGCGCGAGTTGGCCGCCGCCGCGTGTACCGTGATCCGAAAGCTGCGCATCGAGCGCGAGAGTTTTCAGGTTGCCTACGTGGGCGGGGTTTTCAGCGCGGCCGAACTCGTTCTCGCACCATTGCGCGCGGGCGTCAAACGCGTCGCGCCGCATGCCTTTCTCGCGCCGCCCCAACTCTCGCCCGCCGTCGCCGCCGCCGCGATGGCGCTCGAACAGATACGACGTTTAGCCCTCGCGGGATGAGTTTCAAATTTCAGGTTTCAAGTTTCAGGACTGAGTTGTTCGGTCTCGAAACTTAAAAGTTGAGGGCTGAACCTATCCGGTCTTTAACTTGAAGCCTGAAATTTGAAATTTGAAACCTGAAATTCATGAATGACCTTCCCGTAACCGAACAGGAGAACCCGCGCACGAAGGGGATCAGCGCGCTCGGCGCGGACGAGATCGTGCGTCTGATGAATGAAGAGGACGCGCTGGTGGCAGAGGCCGTGGGGCGCGTCGGCGCGTCGGTGGCGCAGGCCGTGGACGGCATCGTCGCGCGCCTGCGCGGGGGCGGAAGACTTTTCTACGTGGGCACGGGCACGTCGGGTCGGCTCGGCGTGCTCGACGCAGTGGAGTGCCCGCCGACGTTCGGCGTCTCGCCGGAGTTGGTGCAGGGGATCATCGCGGGCGGCTACAATGCCTGTCATCGCGCGGTGGAAGCCTCGGAGGATGACCGCGTGGCGGGCGCGCGCGATCTGGACGAGCGCGGCATGACGGGCAAAGACGCCGTCGTCGGCATCGCCGCATCGGGACGGACGCCCTACACGGTCGGCGCGGTCGAACACGCGCGCACGCGCGGCGCGTTCACGGCGTGTGTCGCGTGCGTCGCCGGGTCGGCGATTACGCGGGCGGTCGAGGTGGCGATTGTGCCCGTGGTCGGGCCGGAAGTGATCGCGGGTTCGACCAGGCTCAAAGCGGGCACGGCGCAAAAGATGGTGCTCAACATGCTCTCGACGGCAACCATGATCCGGCTCGGATACGTGAGCGGCAACCGCATGACGAACGTGTCGGCGCGCAATGAAAAATTGCGAGAGCGCGCGCGTCGCATCTTTCAGGCTGAGACGGGGCTTGACGAGGCGGCGGCGAGCGCGGCCTTCGCGGCGGCGGGCGACAACCTGCCGACCGCGCTCGTGATGCAACGCACGGGGCGCACGCGCGCGGAGGCCGAAGCCGCGCTCGCTGCCGGGCGGGGCACCGTGAGCGCGGCCATCGAACAACTTTTACAAAGCGGCGAGCATTTGTCGTAGAATCGTTCTATCTTCCATCTCAGAGCGCAAACTCTTGAATGCCCCGGACGAAAAATTGAGACCTGACGAAGTTAAGCTACCCGCGAGCCGTGCGAAGGCGCACACCATTTTGCACCCTTCTCTCGTGGGGGTGCGCGCCGTGCTGTTTGATGTCGGCGGCACGCTGCTGCATCCCGATTGGGAGCGGCTGGCGCGGCTGGCTTCGCGGGGCGCGGGGCGCGAATTCATCCCGGCGGAGTTGGGGCGCAAGTTCAAAGAGATGATGTGCGCGGTGGACGCCGCGATGCAGCGGGGCGAGCCTGTGCCGGAGGATTCCAAAAAACGAAACTGGGTCTTCCGCCGCGTCTACCGCGCGCTCGAAATTGACGACGCGACCTGCGAATCTCTGAGCGAGCAGATAGACGCGACGCACGCCGAGCGACACCTGTGGTGCGCGCCCGACGGGGAAGCGACGCGCGTGCTCGACGCGTTGAAAGAGGCGGGCTTGCGTCTCGCCGTCATCTCGAACACGGAAGACGGCAGGCTGGACGAACTGCTCGAACTCGTCGGACTCAAAACGCACTTCGATCTGTCTGTTGACTCGCACGTCGTCGGCCAGCGCAAGCCCGACCCCGGCATCTTTCACCTGACGCTCGCCGAGCTCGGGCTGGACGCGCGCGAGGCCGTCTTCATCGGCGATTCCTACGCGCACGACGCCTTGGCCGCGCTGGCCGTCGGCATGCGCGCCATTCTGCTCGACCCGCTCGACCTCTACCCCGACTGCGTCTGCCCGCGCATACGCACGCTCGGCGAGTTGATCGCGTAGAGGCGGCGCGCGGGCGCGTTTGCGAACGTCGCACTTTGATTTCTGAAATTGATATACGAATCAACTCGCTAGTGCGCGTGAGACGCTCGCCGCGTTTGACTCGCGACGGAATTGGGCGTAGAAGCAAGAGCCAGCATCCTCTTCAACCGGAAAGTCGAGCATATCGCCATGTCACTTCAACGCGCTTCTCTCAAGGTGTTTATGTCGCTGGGCATCTACGCGTGCCTGGCGGTCGCAGTTTTCGCCCAACCTTCGCAAAAGTCGCAGGGCGGCGCGCTCGGTAAAATTGATTTCCCGACTTCCGGCTCGCCCGCCGCGCAGGAGCATTTCATTCGCGGCGTCGCGGCGTTGCACTCGTTCTGGTACGAAGAGGCGTTAGAGGCGTTCCAGGCGGCGACCAAAGCCGAACCCGGCTTCGCGCTCGGCTACTGGGGCGAGGCCATGGCGCACAACCACCCTCTCTGGAACGAGCAGGATACGGAGGCCGGGCGCCGCGCGCTCGCGAAAATCCCCGGCACGGCGAAGTTGACCCCGCGCGAGTCGGCCTACGTCAACGCCGTCAAAGCCCTCTACGGCGAAGGCGACAGGCACGCGCGCAATCTCGCCTACGTTGCCGCGATGGAGAAACTCTACAAAGAGTACCCGGCGGATTTGGAAGCGGCCTCCTTCTACGCGCTCTCGCTGCTCGGCGCGGTGCGGCCGACGGATAAGGGCTATCGCTTGCAGGCGCAAGCCGGGGCTATCGCGCTCGACGTGTATGCGAAGAACCCGGATCATCCGGGCGCGGCGCACTACATCATCCACGCCTTCGACGACCCCGAACACGCCATCATCGCCCTGCCCGCCGCACGCCGTTACGCAGAGATCGCGCCCGACGCACACCACGCCCGCCACATGCCTTCGCACATCTTCATCCAACTCGGCATGTGGCCCGAGGCCGCCGCCTCGAACGAATCATCCTGGGCGACCTCGGACGCGTGGGTCAGGCGCAAGAACTACTCCATCGAGCGGCGCGATTATCACAGCCTGAGTTGGCTCGAATACGTCTACCTGCAACAGGGAAGAATTAAGGAGGCGGAAGCGCAACTCGCGCTCATGCAGAAATCCATGGCCGAACTCGGCGCGCCGATTCGCGGTTCGGCATACATCTACGCGGTCTTCATCGCGGAGACGGAGCGTTGGGAGTTAATCGAAAAACTCTTCCCCCAACCAGCCGCGAAGTCTGCCTCGCTTCCCGCGCAGAAGGAAGTGGGCGCGGACGCGTGTCACGTCGCGGCCAAACCGGCGACGGCAAACATCACGCCCGCTTCGCTCACGGCGCAGGGGTCGCCGCGACCGACGGCCGGGCAGTTGTACGGCGCATACCTGCGCGGGCTGGCGGCAAAGACGACGGCGGACGCGGATAAGTACGTCTCCGACATGCGCGCGCTCGGCAAGGAGTTCGAGCGTGCGGGCGCGTATGTCTTCAGCGCGGACATGATCGAGGTGATGGCGTTGGAAGTGGCCGCGACGGCGCGCGCGGACGCGGGCAAGTTTGAAGAGGCCGTCGAACTGCTCGGCCGCGCGACCGTGTTGGAAGAGTCGCTCCGTCCGCCGTCAGGGCCGCCCGACATGCTCAAGCCTTCGCACGAGTTGTTCGGCGAAGTGCTGCTGCGCGCGGGTCGCCCGGCGGAAGCGGCGCAGCAATTCCAGACCGCGCTCCTGCGCCAGCCCAATCGCCCGCGCTCGCTGCTCGGACTCGCGCGCGCCGCCAAAGGCAGGGACGCGAAACTCGCCGCGCGCGCCTACGCCGATTACCTACGCACGCAGGAACGCGCCGACCGGGGAACCGCCGAACTCTCGGAGGCGCACGACTATTTGCACCACTATTTGCAGGGGGCGAGCGCGCGTTAACTTGCCGGGAGACTTACGCGCTATTGCCTGACCGGGAAAGAAAACGTGGGGTGGCTCTCGCGCCGCAAAGAGCGCGGCTGCTTCGCAGGGACGCCGTATGACGGGACGCGGCGATTCAAAGGTCGGTCTTATCACTTAACTCTGGTAAAGGAGACATGGCAAATGGGATTTTTCTCAAAGCTGAAGAAAGTCGTCGCGGGGGTTGATAAGGGGGCGGCTATCGCCAGCGCGACGCTCCCCGGCAAGTCCGGAAAGATCGCGGGTGAAGTAGGCGAAACGGCGGGCGTCGTCACGGCCATTGTGCAGCAAATTCACTCGCAGCCCGAGTCGGAAGTTGCTCCGGCCGAGGCGCAGAAACAGGCTACGCTCGCCACCGCCGTAGCCGTTGACGACCACGAGGAACGCGTGCAGGAACTGGAGAAGACGGTGCAGGAACTTCAGGCGAAACTGTCGAGCCAAAGCGGCGCGCAGCAGTAGGCGAGTGCCGCGACGATCATTCGATAGGAGAACATGAGAGCGCTCGACCTCTTTATCATCTTCGGCTATCTCGTCGGCATCACGGTGTTCGGCATCTGGTTCTCCGGCAAGCAGGAGACGACGCGCGACTACTTTCTCGGCGACCGCAACGTGCCGTGGTGGGCTATCGCCGCCTCCATCGTCGCCACCGAAACTTCGACCATCACGTTCATCTCCGTGCCCGGCGTGGTGTTCGCGCGCGGCGGAAATTTTCAGTTTCTCCAGCTCGTCTTCGGCTACATGCTGGGGCGCATCGTCATCTCCCTCCTCTTCATCCCCTCCTACTTTCGCGGCGACCTGCTGACCGTCTACCAACTGCTCGAACGACGCTTCGGTCTCAAGATCAAGATGCTCGCCGCCGCGCTCTTCGTCATCATGCGCAACATCGCCGACGGCGTGCGGCTGCTCTTGACGGCCTTCGTGCTCGCCGCCGTCTACGTCGCCTTCCAGCCCGCCGCCAACCCCGACGCAATCGCCGTCTATTCGATCATCCTGCTCGGCGTCGTGATGATCGTCTTCACCTACTTCGGCGGGATGGAGGCCGTCATCTGGGTCGAGGTGGTGCAACTCGGCATCTACATCACGGGCGCGCTCGCCGCGGCCTTTGTGCTCGCCTCGAACATTCAGGGCGGCTTCGACGGCGCGCTCGCGCTCGGCAGCCAGTTCGGCAAGTTCGACGTGTTCGACTTTTCCTTCACGCTGACGAAGACCTACACGTTCTGGGCGGGACTTATCGGCGGCTGCTTCCTGACCATGAGCACGCACGGCACGGATCAATACCTCGTGCAGCGTTACCTCTGCACAGACCGCCCGCGCCGCGCCGCCGCCGCGCTGTTGTCGAGCGGCGGCGTGGTGCTCGCGCAGTTCATCGGCTTCCTGTTCGTCGGCGCGCTCCTGTTCGCTTTCTACCAGCCGCAGAGCGATCCGCTCTACGCGAACTTCGCGGGGGCCTGCGCGCAGTTGCAGCCCGACTCGGCCGCGCGTTGCGCGAGCGACCCGGCGTTCGCACAGTCGGCCAGCGCAAACTTTCCCTTCACGGGGGGCGACCGCGTCTTTCCCGATTTCATCACGAAGCACCTGCCTTCGGGGTTGTCTGGCCTGGTCGTCGCGGCGATCTTCGCGGCCGCTCTGTCTTCGTCGCTCAACTCGATTGCGGCCACGGCCGTCAACGATCTCTACAAGCCGTTCGCGCCGCGCCGCGACGACAGGCATTACCTGCGCGTCTCCCATTGGCTGACGCTCGCGTGGGGCGTCGTCCAGATCGCGGTCGCGCTCTTCTTTCTGAAGAAGAATCGCTCCGCGCTCGATCAAGCCCTGTCCGTGGCGGGACTCATCAACGGCCCCGTGCTCGGCATCTTTCTCGTCGGCACATTTCTCAGGCGCGTGAGCGAACCGCCCGCGCTCATCGGGATGCTGGCGAGCATCTGTGTCATGCTCTACGTGCGTTTTATGACGCCGCTCGCATGGACGTGGTATGTGCTTCTCGGCAGCACGATCACTTTCGTCGTGGCCTACGCGGTGAGTTTCGCCTTCGCGCCCGCCAGCCCTGAGCAGCGCGACGAACTCGCGCCCGGCGGCGCGGTCGAGAATGTTTAGGGTGTGCCGGAAGCGGAAAACGAATTATCAAGATGAATAATTTTCGCCTTAGTCAACTTATGCGCGCGGCCTCGCGCTACGGCGTGGCGTGCGTCACGGTTTTTTCGCTGGCGTTCGCCCCGTTGCAGGTCGCGCGCGCGCAAACGTCTTCGCACTTGAGATCGCCGCCATCGAAAATCGCGCAGGCCGCGTCGGGCGATGCAATGGCGGGTGGCAAACTTCCGTTCTTTAAACCTTACACACGGCGCGCGTCGCGCGAGGCTTTGAAGTGGGCGGACGCGGAGTTGCGGCGGATGACGCTCGAAGAGAAGATCGGGCAGTTGATCTCGGTCGGCGTCAACGCGACATTTTTGAGCCAGGAGAGCGAACCCTTCAAGCGTCTGCGCCGTCAGGTGGAGCAGAATCACATCGGCGGCATCATCCTGTTTCGCGGCGCGGTCTACGACTCGGTTCATCTCGTCAACCGCATGCAGCAACTCGCGCGGCGGCCTTTGCTCATCTCGGCCGACCTCGAAGCCGGGGCGGGGATGCGTTTCATAGATACGATCAACTTTCCGTGGAACATGGCCGTGGGCGCGACGGGCAACCCGGAGTACGCGCGTCGGATGGGCGAGGCGACGGCGCGCGAGGCGCGCGCGCTCGGCATCCAGCAAATTTTCGCGCCCGTCGTTGACGTGAACAACAACGCCGCGAACCCCGTCATCAACGTGCGCTCTTACGGCGAAGACCCGGCGGAGGTGGCGCGCATGGCCGCCGCCTTCACAGAGGGCGCGCAGCGCGGCGGCGTCATGGCGACGGCGAAACATTTCCCCGGCCACGGCGACACGGCCGTTGATTCGCATCGCGGCCTGCCCGTCATCAACGTCGGGCGCGCGCGGCTCGACGCGGTCGAACTCGTGCCGTTTCGCGCCGCGATTGCGGCGGGCGTCGGCTCGGTCATGATCGCGCACATCGGTCTGCCGCAACTCGACCCGACGAAGATCACGCCGCTCGAAGGCGTGGCCGAGCGTCGGCCGCATTACGCCGACAGCGAGGTGATCGTCGAGAACGCGATGCTTCCGGCAACGCTCTCGCCCACAATCGTCAACGGGATGTTGCGCCGCGACCTGGGGTTCGACGGCATCATCGTCACCGACGCGATGGACATGAGCGGGTTGACGATCTACTTCACGCCGGGCGAGGCGGCCGTCCGGGCGACGCTCGCGGGCGCAGATATGATCCTGAAACCGGCCGACACGGACGCGGCCATACGGGCCTTGCGCGAAGCGGTGGGCACGGGTCGCCTGACGGAGAAACGGATCGAGGAATCGGCGCGTCGCCTGCTGGCGGCGAAGTACGATCTCGGCCTCGTGCGCCAGCGCGTCGCGCCGATTGAATACGTTGACCGCATGGTCTCGACCAGCGCGGCGTTGAAGTTGTCGGACGAAATCGCGGAGCACGCGATCACGCTCGTGCGCAACGACGCGGGCCTGCTGCCCGTGAGCAATCTGCCGGCGGGCGAACGCATCTTCGTGCTGGGCATTACGAATGAGGATAATCGCCTGTGGATCATGCAATCGTTTACGGGCGCGCTCGGCGGCAGGAAGTTCGACGGCGCGGTGATTGACGACCGCTCGTCGGAGAAGGAAGTTGATTTTCTGCTTGACCGCGCGAAGGCGGCCAAGTTAATTATTGTCGCAATGTACGGTCGCGTGCGAAGCGGGCAGTCGAACAGCGGCGTGCTCCCGGAACCGGGCATGCGCGCGCTTAAAAAGTTGCTCGAACGCCGTGCCCCGGTCGCCGGCATCAGTTTCGGCAACCCGTACTCGTTACAAAGTTTTCCCGAACTCAAAACTTACGTGGTGGCATACGGCGACATGCCGAGTTTGCAACGCGCCGCCGCCCGCGCCCTCTTCGGCGAGATTGACGTGAGCGGTAGACTCCCGATCAGCCTGCCCTCGCTCTACGCGCGCGGCACGGGGATTCGGTTGAAGGCGCAGGCGCGCGCCAGGCAAGCGGAAGGGGACGCGTCAGGCAGCAAATGAACATCGCACAAACGGTCGGACTCCGGCGCGCCGCGCTCGCAAAACATTTATCTAACTCGATGCCGTCCCAGCCTTCAAACAAACAAAATAGATTCATGTCCCGTCTGTCGTTCCGCCGCCTCAGCGCCTGTCTCCTGCTCGTCGCCTTCGCCGCGCAAATTCCGGGAAAGAATTTGCCCGTCGCGCTTCCGTCGAGCGTCGGGATGTCGGCCGAGCGGCTGGCGCGGATTGATGCGGCCGTCGCGGAATCAATCGCGCGCAAGGAGACGCCGGGGGCGGTGGTGCTCGCGGCGCGGCGCGGGCGCGTCGTGTGGCGCAAGGCTTACGGCGCGCGCGCCCTCGTCCCCAAGCGCGAGACGATGACGACCGACACGATCTTCGACGCCGCGAGTTTGACGAAGGTCGTCGCCACGGCGACGAGCATCATGATTCTCGTCGAGCGCGGGCAGGTGCGTCTGAGCGATCCGCTGTCGCGCCACTTGCCGCAGATGAGGGAGGGCGGGCGCGAGAACGTCACCATCGAGGAACTCCTGACGCACCGCGCCGGCTTTGGCCCCGATTTCGATTTGCGCGAGCAGTGGACGGGCTACGAAGAGGCGATGAAGCGTCTCGCCATCGAGCGACTGCGCAACGTCGCGCCCGGCCGGCGTTTCCTCTACAGCGACATCGGTTACATCGCGCTCGGCGAAGTGGTCAAACGCGTGAGCGGCGAGCCGCTCGACGTGTTCGCGCGCAGGAATATATTCGAGCCGCTGGGGATGCGCGATACGACTTTCAATCCGCCCGCCGCTCTGCGCCCGCGCATCGCGCCGACCGAGCAAAGGCGCGCGCAGGCCGCCTACCTCGGCGGCAGGCCGGAGACGCTCGGCGCGGACGCAGACCGCTGGCTGCGCGGCGAGGTTCACGACCCGACGGCCTTTCGCATGAACGGTGTGGCCGGACACGCCGGTCTGTTCACGACGGCCGACGACCTCGCCGTCTACTGCCAGATGATCCTGAACGGCGGCTCTTACGGCGGCGTGCGGATTTTAAGCCCGTTCGGCGTCGCAACCATGACGCGCCCCCGAGCCGTCCTGGACGATGGCTCGGCGCGCGCCCTCGGCTGGGACGTAGTGAGCAGCTTCTCTTCCAATCGCGGCGACCTCTTTCCGCTCGGCTCGTTCGGTCACACGGGCTTCACCGGCACGTCACTGTGGCTCGACCCCGCGAGTCAGGCGTTCGTCGTCTTCTTGAGCAACCGTGTGCACCCGGACGGCAAGGGAGACGTGGGCGAGTTGCGCGGGCGCGTTGCCTCGATTGTCGCCTCGTCGCTCACGGACGTGACGGCCGAGCAATCGCACGGCGAGTCGGCGCGCTTCGCCTCGGAGACGTTGATGAGTCTGGCGCACCTGAACGCGATACACAACGCGGCAACGCCCCCTCCGGTCTTACCGCTCGACGCGGACGTGCTGAACGGCATTGACGTGCTCGAACGCGACGGCTTTCGTCAACTCGCGGGGTTGAGAGTCGGCCTCGTCACGAATCACACGGGGCGCGACCGCCGCGGGCGGCAGACGATAGACGTGCTGCGCGAGGCCGCCAACGTCAAACTCGTCGCCCTCTTCGCGCCCGAACACGGCATCCGCGGCCTGCTGGACGACAAAGTGGCCGATACGAAAGATGAGAAGACGGGTCTGCCCGTCTACTCTCTCTACGGCGAGACGCGCCGCCCGAAGCCCGAACAGTTGCGCGAACTCGACGCCATCGTCTTCGACATCCAAGACGTGGGCGTGCGCTTCTACACCTACATCGCCACGCTCGGCCACGTCATGGAGGAGGCGGCGCGCGCGCGCCTGCCCGTCTTCGTGCTCGACCGCCCGAACCCGATCCGCGGCAACGAGACGGAAGGCCCCGTGGCCGACGCCGACAAACTTTCCTTCACGAGTTATCACACGATCCCCGTGCGCCACGGCATGACCACGGGCGAGATCGCGCGCTTCTTCAACGCCGAGCGCAAGATCGGTTGCGACCTGCGCGTCGTCGAGATGGAACGCTGGCGGCGCGGGATGTGGTTCGACGGGACGGGGCAGACCTGGGTCAGCCCCTCGCCGAACATGCGCAGCCTGACGCAGGCGACTCTCTACCCCGGCGTCGGGCTGCTCGAAACGTCGAACGTGTCGGTCGGGCGCGGCACGGATACGCCGTTCGAGTTGGTCGGCGCGCCGTGGATTGACGGTCAGCGGCTGGCGAATTATTTGAACGAGCGGCGGCTCGGGGGCGTGCGTTTCGTGCCCGTGCGTTTCACGCCGCGCGCGTCCGTCTTTCAGGGCGAGGAGTGCGGCGGCGTCAATCTCATCATCACGGATCGCGCGCAGTTGCGCCCGGTCTACACGGGGCTGGAGATCGCGGCTGCGCTCAGACGACTGCACCCGGACGACTGGCAGATCGAAAAATACCTGCGCCTGCTTGCCAACGCCGACACGCTCGAACGACTCAAGCGCGGCGAGTCGCCCGAACAGATCGCGCTCTCGTGGCAACCCCGCCTCGAAGAGTTTCGCCGCGCCCGCACGCGCGCCCTGATTTATCGTTGAAAAATTTATCGCTCGGCGGAAGGTAAGTGAGGAGAACTTCGATGCGTAAAGTTTGGAGAGTCGCGTTGGTGATCGCGTTGCTGCACGGCGTGCGGTCGCCCGTCGTCGCGTGGCACGACACGGGACACATGCTCGTCGCGCAGATCGCGTATCTGAATTTGTCGCCCGCGGCCAAGTCTCGCGTAGATAAACTGCTCATCGCGCCGCAGGGGCGCCGCCCGCTCATACACCTGTGCGCCACCTACTACACGCCCGCCTGCGAAAAGATTTACGACCCCGTGACCATCGCCGTCTGGATGGACGACTTCAAGGGCGACTCGCTGAACGACGAGTATGAGAACTGGCACTACATCAACTACCGGCCCTTCTTCGACGGCATCCCGGTCAGGCCGGAGGTCGGGCCGGAGCCGACGAACATCCTCGACCGCATCAACTGGTGCATCAACACACTGCGCCGCGGCACGGGGCGCGACAAGACGGACGCCGAAACGCTCGGCTTCCTCTATCATCTCGTCGGCGACGTGCATCAACCGCTTCATGCCACCACGCGCTACTCGGCCAAAAATCCCGACGGCGACGCGGGCGGCAACGGCTTCGCCATCCAGATGCCGCCCGAGGCGCGCATCAGAAATCTACACGCCTTCTGGGATGCGGCCGGCGGCCGGTTCGGCTTCGAGAGTCCACGGCGTCCGCTGGACGCGGCGGGGCGCGCGCGTCTCCTCGCGCAGGCCGAAGAGATCATGAAGGCTAACCCGGCGGGAACTCTGGCGTCGGCGCGCGAACTCGAACCCTTGCGCTGGATCGAAGAGAGCAACACGATTGCGCGCGGGTTCGTCTACGCCGGAGTGCGGGAAGGTGAAACGCCTTCGGCGGCCTACACGACCGAGGCGCAGAAGATTTCCGGCGAGCGAATCGCGCTCGCCGGATACCGCCTCGCGCACCTGCTCAACCAACTCTTCGTGGAAAAGTTAACTCCGGCGAGCGCGACGCCCGCGCCCTCGTCGTCTCCGAAAAATTAAAGACCCGTCTCCAATTTTTCGTACAACTTTTCATGGTCGTGCAGGAGAGGTGAAGAAAGTTTTGAGAAAAACCGTATGCCGGCGGGCGCAGGCAGTTGGAACAGGATTTGCAAAATTAAACGAGGCGTTGCTAACAGACCCCCGCCGACTGCGCGGGCGCGGTTATTAACCCGCCCAGACCGGTGGAGATGCCGCTCTCTTCCCGGACTCCCATATTTTTCATACGGCGACCCCACAGTTGGCTGCGGGGAATTGAAGATTTAACTTTTCCTTGAATCTCAGGTTCGACTCACCGCCCAGATCACCGGCGCAGCAATTTGAAAATAGAGAGGCAGGCGGTCAGAGCCGGTCGCACGGCTTGCGGCTTCGGCGTGCAAGCGGACGGCCGCGGCGCGCTCACTTATAACAACTCATTATCATGTGTGCTTATTTGCATAATAAGTTATTTTAGCTTTCAGTTCATATCCAGTTCAATTACAATGGCGCCCAGTCGTCACAAGGTTTCAGCAGTTGCCGTCCTTCAATCATTGTTTTCAGGTGAATCGTTCTGCGGGGTGTTTGCGAGAAGTATGTCCGCGAGTGCGCCGACCATGCCGCAACTTCCGCTGCGCGAAAGGCACGCTTGCAGCCCGCGCGGTTAAAGTGTGAGCAAACACGCGACTGCCCCCGCGAACTGCTAAGACACAGAAAGTCCAACCTTACTGTCCGGATACTTAAGGAGCCGAGTTCATGAAAATTAAGAGTCTTCCCAGATTTTTGTTGTGCCTCGTCCTGTTGACGAGCGGAATCGGCGGCGGCGCGCTGGCGCAGGGCACGGCTTCGCGCGTCACCGGCACGGTCGTCGATCCGTCCGGCGCAGTCGTCCCGGATGCCACAGTGACTTTGACCAAGGAAGGGACACAGGTATCCTTCACCACACAAACCACTTCGACGGGCAATTACGTCTTCGATTCGGTGCAGATCGGAACTTACACGGTGAGCGTGGAGAAGGAGGGGTTCAAAAAATTCGTCTCCACCACCAACCCCGTCAACATCAACCAACCCGCGACGGTGGACGTGACTCTGGAAATCGGCGGCGTGGCGGACGTGGTGCAGGTGGTCGGTACGGCCGAACTCGTGCAAACCAACAGTTCCGGCAACTTCGGTAACACGGTCGAGCAGCGGACGTTGGAATCTCTGCCCATCGTCGGCGTGCGCGGGCGCAACCCGCTCGCCTTGATCAACCTCCAGCCCGGCGTCGTGAGCGGCGCGAACACGGGAGGCGGTGTCCACGTCCACGGCGCGCGCGACCGCGCCTTTAATTTCACGCTCGACGGCATTGACATCAACGAGTCGAGCGCGGGCGGCTCGAACTTCACGCCGCTTAGGCCAAACCCCGATTCGATCAGCGAGTTTCAGGTCGTGACCAGCAACTTCACCGCCGAACTCGGGCGCAGCAGCGGCGCGCAGGTCACGCTCGTCACGCGCTCCGGGACGAACGATTTCCACGGCAACCTCTTCGAGTTCTACCAGACGCCGCGCTTCATCGCCAACGAGTACAACAATAACCTCAACGGCACGCAGCGCGGTCAATTCGTCCAGCACATTTTCGGCGGCAGCCTGGGCGGCCCGATCATCAGGAACAAGACCCACTTCTTCACCAACCTGCAACTCCTGCGCACCTCGCAGAGCATCGCCCGCACGCGCACAGTGCTGACGCCCACGGCGCGCCAAGGCATCTTCCGCTACGTAGCGAATGGGCGGAACAATCCGGCCGGCGTTACCAACGCGGCCGTGGACGCGGCAGGCAATCCGCTTTTTCCCAACTGCCCGGCAACTATCCTGTCAACCACGCCCGCATGTATCGCGACCTACAGCGTCGTCGCCAATGACCCGACCGGCCTCGGCCTAGACCCGGCCGTTCAGGGACTCATCGGCCTGACGGCCCTGCCGAACAATTTCGCGGCCGGGGGCGACGGGCTGAACTTCGCCGGGTTCACGTTCCTTGCGCCGCAGAACGAGCGTCAGTACGATCTGTCCTTCAAGATCGATCACGCCTTCAACGAGCGCAACACGATGTATGTGCGCTACGCGCAGGGCGAGCAGAACACGCTCGGCGACTCCGGTAACGGCAACACCAATACCGCCCAGATCGCCGGCAACGCCGGCGGCCCGCAAGCCTTCCCCGATTCGCCGCGCAACATTGACACCTTGCGCAACCCGAAGAATCTCGCGGTCAACTACCGCTGGACGGCCTCGCCCAGGCTTACGAACGAAGTAGTCGTCGGTTTCAACCGCTTCACTTTCAGCTTCAATAACGCCGACCCGAACGCAGACAGCAATTCGCCGGTGCGCTTCGACTGCCCGTTCTCCGGCACGTCCGGCTGTCTCGACCTGACTAATCCGATTGACAACACCCCCGGCATCAACAACGCGCGGAGCATCCGTACATACCAGTTCGTTGACAACTTGAGCTGGCTGCGCGATGCACACACGTTCAAGTTCGGCACAAACCTGCGCTACCAGCAACACCTCGACAACCGCGGCCAGGCCGCCGGGCTCTACATCAACCCTCAGGTTGACTTCAGCCGCGTCACGAACCCGGCTCCCACCGGCGTCAACACCTCGCCGACCGGCATCAACACCGCCAACGACCGGCCGCGACTTCAGAGCTTTTACAACCTGCTGCTCGGCCGCGTCGGCAACATAGGTCAGGGCTTCGTCGCCGCCGGCGACGACGCGTTCGGCCCGGCGGGTTCTCGTTTTCCCTTCGACGCTCGTTACCCCGAATACGATTTCTACGGACAGGATACGTGGAAACTCCGCCCGAACCTGACGCTCGATTTCGGGCTGCGCTACGAGATTAAAATCTCGCCCAGTTCGGCGGGCGAACTCCCGATCCTGCGCCCGGATCGGCCGCTGCGCATCGGCGAAGCCCCGGCCAACAACGTGCGTTTTGTCGAAGGCAAACTCTTCGACAGCGATTGGAACAACTTCGCGCCCACCGTCGGCCTCGCCTGGGACCCGTTCGGCGACAGCAAGACCTCCGTGCGCACCAACTTCCGCCTCGCCTACGACCGCATCAACTCGTTCGTCTTCTCATCCTTCATCTACAACACCGCGCCGGGCGCGACCGCCGGGGTCATCAACTCGACCTTCGGCAGGCAGGCGAACGAGGCCGGACGTTTACGCTTCGGACTGCCCACGCTCGCACCCCCGGCCGACCGGACGCCGGAGTCGTTGCGCCAGCCCCCCGTCTTCTCTACCAACAGCACCACGGTGATCGATCCGAGCCTTCGCTCGCCGAAAACCTACCAGTGGGGGGCGAGCCTCCAACGCGAAGTCGGCTGGGGTGCGGTCGTCGAGGTCAACTACATCGGGCGCAAGGGCGTCGGCCTCTACGGCGCATACGACGTAAACCAGGTCAATGTCTCCGCCCGCGACCCGCGCTTCGGCGAGAGTTTCCTGGAGGCCTTCAACACGGTGCGCGCGAACGGCAACAGCGCGCTCATTAACGCGCTGATGACAGGCAATCCCGCCAACAATGCAGGCTCGACGCAGTTCCGCTCGGACTTCTCGTCCGAGTTGAACCTCGGCTCGGTGGCGACCGCAGCCGACACGCTCGCGCGTCGGCTAACGTCCGGTTCAACTACCGTGCCCGTCATTGTGACGAACGGCTTCAGCCCGTTCTTCTTCCGCCCTTACCCGCAGTTCTCCGGCGCGGTGAACGTCGTTGACAGCAACGACTATTCGGTTTACAACGGGCTTGAGTTGCAGTTGGCGCGCCGCTACAGCCGCGGCCTCAGCTATCAGGTGGCCTACACGCTCAGCAAATCAATGGACACGCGTTCGTTCGATCCGGCCTTGACCGTTGCCGGGCGCGGCACGACCCAGACGGCCTCGAACACGCCCTACAACATCTATAACCGTCGCCTCAACTACGCGCGCTCAGACTTCGACCGTCGCCACGCGCTGCAAGGTTATCTCGTCTATGACATCCCGCTCGGCAAAGGGCGTCGCTTCCTGCAGGATGTCAATCCCGTGCTCGACCGCATCATCGGCGGCTTCCAACTCTCCAGCTCGTTTGTTTATCAGTCCGGCCGCCCGTTCACAGTCTATTCGGGCGCGAACACGATCAGCAACGTGTTGCAAACGCCCGCCAACTGCAACGGGTGCAGCCCCGATTTGGGGTCGGTCGTGCAGGAGTCGGGCACGAACTTCTTCTTCACGCAGGAGCAGCGCGCGCAGTTCTCCGCGCCCGCGCCGGGCGAGTTCGGCAACACGGGGCGGAACTATTTCACCGGCCCCAAGTTGTTCAATCTCGACCTGATGGTCGGCAAGAAGATTTATTTCACCGAGTCGACAAACCTCGAACTGCGCGCCGAGATGCAGAACGCGACCAACACTCCCGCCTTCGACTTCCCGACGGCCATCGTGACGAGTAACACCTTCGGGCGCATTCGCGGGGCAGTCGTCAACACCGCGCGGCGCGTGCAGTTGGCCGTGAAGTTCAACTTCTAGCCCCGGCGCGGCGGCGGCATTCGTGTCTTGCGAATGCCGCCGCCGCTTCGGATTCACCTCAAGACCTTTTGATGCCGAAAAGAAATTTGTCCCCGCGCTCGGCTCTGTTCGCGGCTCTGCTCGCGGCGTTGCTCTGCGCGTACCCGGTCGCGCGCCAGTATGCCTATCCAAAATCGTCTGGCGACGAAGCTTTGCCCGCCTACGACCTTATCATCACTAACGGGCGCATCGTTGACGGCACGGGCAACCCGTGGTTTCGCGCGGACGTGGCCGTCAAGGGCGGGCGCATCGTGCGCATCGGGCGCATCGCTCCCACAGAGGCGCGTGCGACGTTGGATGCGCGCAATCAGATCGTCGCGCCCGGTTTCATAGACGTGCATACGCACGCGGAAGGCATTTACAGACAGCCCGCCGCCGAAAACTTCGTGCGGATGGGCGTGACCTCGCTCGTCACCGGCAACTGCGGCTCGTCCGCGACGGACATCGGCGAATTTCTGGGACGTATAGGTCAGCAACCGCTCGCCGTCAACCTCGCCACACTGATCGCGCACGGCGACGTGCGCCGCAAGGTGCTCGGGCTGGAAGCGCGCGCGCCTTCGGCGGAAGAGTTGGGGAAGATGGAGGCGCTCGTCGAACAGGGGATGCGCGACGGCGCGTTGGGCGTCTCGACCGGACTCATCTACGTGCCCGGCACATACGCGAAGACGGACGAGGTGACGGCGCTGGCGCGCGTCGCCGCCCGCCACGGCGGACTTTACGCCACGCACATGCGCAGCGAGGGCGAGGGCGTGCTCGACGCCATCCGCGAGAGCATAGAGATCGGCGAGCGGGCGAATTTGCCCGTCGAGATTTCGCATTTCAAGATCAGCAACAAGAGAATGTGGGGACAGACGCCCGCCACGCTCGGCCTCGTCCGCGCGGCGCGCGCGCGCGGCCTGCAAGTGACGGTTGACCAGTATGCCTATACGGCGAGTTCGACCTCGCTCGATTCGCGCCTGCCGAGTTGGGTGCTCGAAGGCGGACGCGACGCCGTGAAGACGAAACTCGCCGACCCCGCTACGCGCTCGCGTGTCGTGAGCGAAATAAAAGATTCGCTCAGGCGCAGCGGCTTCAAAGATTTTTCCTACGCGGTGGTGGCGAACTACGAGAAGAACCCGGCCTTCAACGGCAAGTCCATCGCCGCCATCGCCAAAGAAGCGCGCGGCAAAACGGATGTCGGCAGCCAGATCGAGCAGATACTGGAGATGTACGCCGGGGGTGGCGCGAGCATGGTCTATCACAGCATGGGCGAGCCGGACGTGCAGGCCATCTTGCGCGAGCCGTTCACCATGATCGCGTCCGACAGCGGCGTGCGCCGCTTCGGCGAGGGCGCGCCGCATCCGCGCGGCTACGGCAACAACGCGCGCGTGCTCGGTCGCTACGTGCGCGAGTTGCGCGTGCTCACGCTCGAAGACGCGATCCGCAAAATGACTTCGCTCCCGGCACAGACCTTCCGCCTCCGCGACCGCGGCCTCGTGCGCGAAGGCTTCGCCGCCGACCTCGTTATCTTCGACGAGGCGACCGTCAATGATCGCGCGACTTTCGACGCGCCGCACCAGTACCCGACAGGCATCAGCTACGTCTTCGTCAACGGGCTGGCGGTGCTCGCGGACGGGCGGATGACGGAGGCGCGACCCGGCGCGCCGTTACGACTGGAGGGCGGCGGCCAGGCGTCGCGCCAGGCGTCGGCGCGAGAGACTGCCGGTCGTTAGCCAACAAAGTTACATCGGTAACGCAGACCAGAGCAGCGGCAGTGATACGGATTCTTACCGCTTGCGCTCGTCGGTTTGCTTTCCCTGCAACATGAATTCAGTTATCCCGATAGATGGAAGAGGACAATCTACATGACTCATAATCCTAAAGTGAGACTCGGCAGTTTATTGCTGCTGTTCGCCTGCTGTCTCGGTTTCACCGTGGGCGCGCACGCGCAGGAAACCAGTGCCACGATCAGCGGCCGCGTGACGGATCAAAACGGCGCGGCGGTGACGGGCGCGCAGGTCGTCATCACCGATACCGAGCGCGGCATTCAAAGAACTTTTCAAACCAACGATGAAGGGGTCTATAACGCGCCGCAGTTGCCCGTGGGCACATACACCGTCACGGTGGAGAATCCGGGCTTTAAAAAGTCCGTCCAGGAAAACATCAAACTGAGCGTGAACGACCGGCGACCGCTCGACGTTACGCTGGAGCCGGGGCAAGTGACCGAGACGGTGAACGTCACGGCCGATGCTCCGTTGATTCAGGAAAGCCCGACGCAGCAAGGTCTGGTCGAAGGCAAACAGGTGCGCGAGTTGCCGCTCAATAACCGCAACTTCATCCAACTGGCGACGCTCAGCGCCGGGGTCACTTCCAGCCTCCCCTCGCAGGTGGGTTTCGGCGGCCTGTCCGTCGTCTCCTTATCCATCAACGGCGGGCGCACCTCCGCCGTCAACTATCTCGTTGACGGGGCGCGCAACGTGGACACGGGGTCGAACCTGACGCTGCTCACCGTGCCGAGCGTTGACGCCATCGCCGAGTTCACGATCCTGACCTCGAACTACGCGCCGGAATTCGGCCGCAACGGCGGCGGCGTCATCAACGTGGTGACGCGCTCCGGGACGAACGATTTTCACGGCACGCTCTATGAATTCGTCCGCAACGACAGGCTCAACGCGCGCAACCCCTTCCAGACGACGCCCATCGTCGGGTTGAACAAGTTAAGCGGCGAGCCGCGCTTCGTGCCGCCCCTGAAGTACAACGACTACGGCTACACCATCGGCGGCCCGATCCACCTGCCGCGTTTCGGCGAGGGCGGCCCCGCCACCTACAACGGGCGCGACCGCAGCTTCTTCTTCTTCTCGCAAGAGTTTCGCACGATTCGCGCGACCAGCACGGCCATCGGAACCGTGCCGACGTTGGCCGAACGCAACGGCGTCTTCACTTCGCGCATCACCGACCCGCAATCCGGGCTGCCCTGCACCGCGGCCGACCAGCGCGGCTGCTTCCCCAACAACACCATCCCGAGCAACCGCTTCGACCCGAACGCCGTCGCGCTGCTCAACTTCATCGCGCCGCCCAACGAGGCGCTCGGCGGAATCTTCAATCGTTTCCGCCGGGGAACAGGCGTTGCCGCCGATTTCCGCCAGGAGATTCTGCGCATTGATCACAATTTCAATGACAAATACTCCATCAGCGGTCGCTATATCCGCGACGATTTCACGAGGGGCGACCCGGGCGGCAACCCCTTCCTCGATCCTTTCATCATCGGCAGCGCGGCCGGCACTTTGTACCCGAACGTCGCCGCGCAGCAAACCAGCACGCCCGGCGAAAATTTGGTCATCAGCCTCAAGATGCTGCCCGCCCCCACCGTCATCAACGAGCTTGCCTTCGACTACGCTTACAACAAGATCGCGAGCACTTTCGTCGGCACGGGTTTGCGTACCAACGCGCCGGGATTCACCGCGCCGGAACTTTTCCCCGGCAACTTACAGGGAGCTTTGCCGAGCATCACCTTCGCCGGGACGACCGCCAATCTCGGCTTCACCAGCCCGCAGAACATCGAGAACCCGAGCTACACCATCCGCGACAATCTCAGCATCGTGCGCGGCAACCACGTCTACAAGTTCGGCGCATTCCTCTCGCGCGAGGCGAAGAACGAGAACGCCGGGAACGCGCTCAACGGTTCCTACGCCTTCTCGGCCGCGCGCCCCGGCGGCACGGGCAACGAAATCGCCAACCTCCTGCTCGGCTTGCCGACCACCTATCTTGAGGATCAAAACGAGGTCAGGGTGCAACTGCGCTACAACACCTACGAGTTCTACGCGCAGGACACCTGGAAGATCACGCCGCGCTTTACGCTCGATTACGGCGCGCGCTATTCGATCTTTCAGAACCCGGTTGACGAGAACAACTTCCTGACGGCGTTTTTCCCCAACCGGTATGATCCGGCGCGCGCCGTGACGATTGACCCGGTGAGCGGCAACGTTGACACCACGAAGGGCGGCGACCGCTTCAACGGCATCGTCTTCGCCAATGAAAATTCGCCCTACGGGCGGCGCGTGCAGAGCAACAAGTACAACACGCTCGGCCCGCGCGTCGGCTTCGCTTACAACGTCTTCGGCGACGGGCGCACGGTCTTGCGCGGCGGCGTCGGCGTCTACTACGACCGCACGCTCGTCGGCATCGTCGAGCAGAACGCGTTCGTTAACCCGAGGATCAACACGCGCGTCACGATTGACAACCCGACGCTGGCGAACCCCGCCTCGGGCACGACGCGCACGACCGTGCCCACGCTGACGCTCCAGAGCACCAGCGATCCGTTTGAAATCCCGCGCACCTACCAGTACAGCCTCGGCCTGCAACGCGAATTGTTCTCAAACGCCTTGCTCGAAGTGGCCTACGTCGGGACGAGCGGGCGTAACCTGCTGCGTCTCGTCAACATCAACCAGCCTCTGCCCGGCGCGCGCGACGCGCTCACCGCGCAACTGCGCGCCAACGGCACGCTCACTGCGACGCAGTTCGTCTCGCTCAACGCCGTGCGTCCCTACAAAGGTTTCGCCGCCATCAACGACCGCCGCACCGAGGCGTCGTCCAATTACAATTCGCTGCAACTGACATTCAACAAGCGTTTCTCGCGCGGGGTGCAGTTCGGGGCGGTTTACACGTTCAGCAAGAACATCACCGACGCGTCAACAGATCGCAGCGACGCGCCGCAAGACCCGAACAACCTCAGTCTGGATCGCGCGGTCTCGCAGTTTGACCGCACGCACGTCTTCACCACCAACTTCGTCTACGAGTTGCCGTTCTTCCGTGGCCGCACGGACTTCGTCGGGACGATGCTCGGCGGCTTCCAAGTCTCGGGCATCTACTCGGCGCAGAGCGGAACGCCGCTGACGATCACGCAGGTCATCACGGGCGTCACCCCGGCCGCCTTCAACGACCCGCTCGGCACGGGCAGCACGCTGCGCCCGAACCTCATCGGCAACCCTGAAGGCAACCGGACAGTCACGAGTTATTTCAACACCAACGCTTTCGCCGCCGCCTTCGGCACATTCGGCTCGTCGGGGCGCGGCATCGTGCGCGGGCCGGGAATCAACAATTTCGACTTCACCGTGCAGAAATTGTTCCGCTTCAAGGAGAGCATGAATCTTCAACTCCGCGCGGAGTTCTTCAACCTCTTCAATCACCCGCAATACGGCAACCCCGGCACCACCGTGACGTTCGAGCCTGACCCGACCGTGCCTGTGCCGGCGGGCAGTTTGCCGAGCGTATTCCGGCAGACAGCCGCCAGCAAGGCCGCCTTCGGGGTCATCACCACGACGCGCGACCCGCGCATCATTCAGTTCGGCGTGAAGTTCAACTTCTAGTCGAATTGCCGTTCGAGAAATGCGCGGATGCCCGCGTCGCTCACAGGCGACGCGGGCATCCGTGTTTTAGAGAGCGTATGCTTAAATCGAGATATGGAAATTGACGAACCCGTGATGCGCTCTCTGTTATTGCGCGGGGCGCGCCTCGTCCTGCCGCAAGCGACTATCGAGCACGCGAACCTG
>DATHAZ010000066.1:0-6120 GCA_035296445.1 Pyrinomonadaceae bacterium
GGCAAGGGACTCGTCCAGAGCATCATCCCGATGGAATACGGCACGGCCGTGACGCTCACCTCCTCGAAGTACTACACGCCTTCGGGTCGCCTGATCCAGCGCGACTACACGAACGAGGGTCTCTACGATTACTACACGCGCGGCGGCGTCGGCAGTCTCGACGAGGAGAAGAAAGCGGCGGCGGCGGCGGCGAAGCCCAGCGGCCCGGAAAAGCTGACGGACACGGGGCGCAAGGTTTACGGCGGCGGCGGCATCGCGCCCGACGAACCCGTCAAGCCGCGCCTCATCAAACCGGCGCAGCAACGCCTCATTGATCCCGTCTTCGCCTTCGTGCGCGAACTCGTCAATGGCCGCGTCAAGGGTTTCGAGAATTACAAGATCGCGCGCGGCATTGATTACGAGCACGACATCAAAGCCGACGAGTACCCGGTCACGGACAACCTCTTCAAGGCTTTCAAGACCTTCGTTGCAAGCGACGAAACTTTCAACCTGAAGGACGTGCAACTCGACAGCGGCCGCGACTTCATCGCGCGCCAGATGCGCTATGACATCGCCACCGCCGCCTACGGCACGGTGACGGCCTCGCAGGTACAGGTGGCGGACGACCCGCAGGTCGCCAAGGCCATCGAAGTGCTGCCGCGCGCGCGCGAACTCTCCATCGCCGCCATGCGCGGGCGCAACCCCGAACGCAAGACGTTTGAATAAAGCGCGTTCGATTCGTGAAAACAAAAGAGGCCGTCAACTTCAAGAGTTGACGGCCTCTTCGCTTGCCGCTTTTCACGCGCCCGAATAATTATTCCCCTCCCGTCCGGTCGTGCGGCGCGTCCACGGGCTTGGATTCGGGCGAGCCTTTCTGGCGCAGCCAGACCGTGAGCAGCACCATGAGGCCGATGGCGAGGAATTCGCTCTGCCAGTTTTGCAGCGACTCGAACCAGAAGCGCGAGGTTCCCATGTAGCCGAGCACGGAGACGCGCTCGCCCGCCGCGCCGTGCTCGGACTGCTCCTCATTGTACTCGCCCGCGCCGCCCACGGCGTGCAGGTAGAATGAGAGAAGGAAGAGGATCAGGAACGTGAGGCCGAGCGAGTTCTCGTAGAGTTTCAGGACGAAGCCGCCGCGCCGCACCGGCCGCGGCGCGCCCGGTTTGTCGCGCGACAGACGCGGGTCTCGGTCTACGGCTTCTTCCTTATCCGGGTCTTTCGATTCCGCAGAGCCTTTCTGGTAGAGGAAGATCGTGAGCACGATGAAGATGAACATCTGTAGAAATTCGCTCTCCCAGTTCTCCATCGTCGCTTCGAGAAAGTGGGGCGTCGCGAGATATTCGGCGTAGGAGACGCCGGGCTGGTCGTGCTGCTGCTGGTCGTTGTTATATTCGTGCCGGCCGACGATTGATTGGCCGACGATGAGCGTGAAGAAGAACAAAACGAACAGCACGAGCGACAGTCCGTTGTTGCGAAAAAATCGCGACATACTCGTCCTCCCCTAACGTTGAACTTGATCCGCTCGATAGACGCGCCCACGCCGACCGCAAAGACTTATTCTATTACTCCTGCCTGGCGAACTGCTGCGACTGCGGTTGCACGTTCGGTTCTTCGCCCGTGGCGCGCCGCTTTAATTCGTCGAAATTGATTTCGGTCGAAGGCCGCGTATCGGCCTTGAGCACGCGCCGCATGTGTTCGAGCGCGTGGCGGTTCTCGTCGGCGTCGGCGGAGGCGACGCAGTCGGAAGGGATGACGAGGTGGAAGTCGCGCATGTAGGCGTCGTTGGCGGTGAAGATGACGCAGATGTCGCCGGTGAGTCCGGTGAGGACGAGAATTTTGACTTGCAGGTATTCGAGCAGCGTGTCGAGCGTGGTGGAGAAGAAGCCTGAGTGCTTGGGCTTGAGGACGAAGTAATCGTCCTCGTCGGGCTTGAGCAACTCGACGAGGGGCTTACCGCACACGTCTTCATCGAGACAGTGCTTGAGCAGTTTGTTGAAATCCGACTGCCACCTGCCGAAGTTGTCGTTGACGTAGATGACGGGAACGCCCGCACGCTTCGCCCGACGCTTCAACGCGGCCAACTTCTCGGCCATCGGCAGCGCGTGCCCGAGCAGTTTTGGGCCACTGCTGAATTCGAGATCGTTGATCACGTCAATCAACAGCAACGCCACTTCCGCCTTGTCGGGCACGTTCCCGTGAAGGTCTTCGTTTTTCGCCGGCACGCTTTGCTCTCCCCCTGTCCGCACGTCTAACCCGCAGGCCGTTAAGTCGTGAATAGTACCCGAACTTCCGGCAAAAGTGGGAGGGGAAAAAGGCTGTCAGTTGTCCGTGGTCAGTCGTCAGTTGTTTCGTGCTTCGTCGGGCGAATTACTACCGATAAGAGCGAGCAACTGACAACGGACAACTGACTACGGACAACTGACCACGGACGCCTTCAAACGTAAGCGGGAGCTTTCGCCTCGCTTCGCTTGCGCCAGACGGCCAGGAGCGCACCCATGGCGAGAAAGGCGACGAGGTGATAGCCGACGTTGATGAGGAAGAGGCCGACGGGGCGAAACTCGAAGAAGACCGTGTTCAGGTTGGTGGTCACGACCAGCCCGAGCCACAGCCACAATCCGGTCTTCGCGCCGCTCGCGGCCGTTTCCGCGTTCGTGTAGCGCACGAAGTGTGCGAGCACGTAGGCCGCGACGAGCGAGCCGACGAAGGCCAGCGCGAGTTGCGCGCCCGCGCCCTCAGCCTGTAGGCGCGCGATTTGCTCGGGCGACCAGCGCATGATCTCTATGAACTTGCCCCCGAACAGGAGCGGCGAATACCAGAGTCCGCCGAGCATCCAGTAGAGCAGCGCAGAGGCGGCGACCGCCGCGTAGTTGATCTTCATGTCATGTTCTCCAGATTGAAGTCGGACGAACCCTTGCTCACCTGCTCGTTGCTCACTTGGCCGACGGGTCTATTTCCATGATCCCGAAGACGTTGCCCTCCGTGTCCTCGCAGTATGCCATGTGGCCGATGCCCGTCACCGCGAACTTCGGCATCACGACCTTGCCGCCGCTCTCGGTGATCTTCTGCGCGTAGTCGTCAACAGAAGGCACGTCAATGGTGTTGGTGGCAGATGAGGGCGGCAGCGGGTTGTCGGAGCGTTTCATCAGGCCGCCGTTGATGCCCGGCTGTCCTTCTTCGCCCGTCTCCAACAGCCAGTAACTTTGCGGCCCGTCCCACTTCTGCGTCTTCCACCCGAAGACCTCATCGTAAAACTTCACGGCGCGCTCGGGGTCGTCCGCGCACAACTCGAAATGTATGACTCTCGGCATGTTCATCTCTCCTTTTCGCTCGGTAATTTTTAGTCAATGTGAAACTGCAAAACCTCCGCCCTCGCGTCGGAATGACGCGCGGCTTGAGACTCGTGCGAGGCGATGTTCGACTCTGTGCCCCGCGACCGAAGACGTGCGGGAACAGACGGTTTTGGCGCGTTGCCAAACCGGGAGCGAGGATATTTCGTTTGTGGCGAGGGTGGCGCGACTGTTGGTGTCCGGTCGCGCTCAGGCTGCGAAAAGCGTGCGGCCTTACAGCGGCCGTCTGTCTAACTTCGGATCGCTAAAAGCGTGTGCGTGCCTTCGGGATAAAAAGAAAGGTGAGTTAACCCCTTGTGCGTAACTCACCTTTCAACCCGCCCTGTGTTCGTTCTGCACCCGACAGTCTCTCGGCCGGATGATCTTTCATTTGCCTTGCCGGCGTAGCGCGGCGTCAACGAGCGGCGAGCCACTCGTTGAACACCGCCGACTCTTCCTGCTTACCGCTCCAACGCGCGCGGTTCTTGCCCGTCAGCGCGAGCACCATCGCCTGATGTACATCAGCTACGGTTTCTATATCGGGCAGACGCTTCGTTGTTGCAGATACGACATACACGCTTGCCTCTATGAATGTAGGTGCTGACATCAGTGTATAGGTGTCCATTCTTACAAGTTGGTGGTAGCCCTCTTGCTTGATAGCTGCGTCGCACGTTTTCAGACCGCGTTACAACTTCAAGATGTTCTGGATTCACGCATGCACGATTGCGACAAACGTGATCAATTTCTTGCCCTTTGGGGATTGCACCTTTAATTTGTTCGTAAACAAAGCGGTGTGGAAGCACCTTCTTGCCATGAACACGAACCCTCCCGTAGCCTGTGGTTGTCTTTGCCCCACACCACAACCAACAACCTTCCGGTGTGCGCTCAACATTTTCTAAAACCTCTTTGAGGCGTGCTTCTAAGCCGTCCATTAGTGAGTCCGCAGCCATTCATCAAAGATCAAAGCGGCCTCTGCTTTTCCACTCCAACGCGCTCTATTTTTCCCTGTTAGCGCAATTACACAAGCTTGGTGCTGCCCGGCGCGGTCGCCGAGCCGCTCGAAATAGTTATAGAGGCGGTCAATCTTCTGCACAGACTCGCGCGCCGCCTCCACGGTCTTGAACGAGAGCACGTTGCGGAAGAAGCGCGTGTAGACGTTCTGCTCGCGCCCGGTCGTCGTGTAGAGATCGAAGTAGCCCGAAAGGTGTCCGGCGGACTGCAAGACCTGCGCGACGTAGGAGGGACGCGCGCCGACTTGTCTCACGATCTGCGCGATGTCGGTCGTGCCCGCTTCGTAGAGCGAGAGAATCTGTTCCTTCTTCGTGTGCGATACGTGGTCTTCACGCACCGTCTCCTCGGTCTCGCGCCCGCCGACGCCCGCTTCCTCCTCCTGCGCCGCATCGGCGTATTCGAGTTCAAACGTCAAAGGCTCTTGCTGAATGAGTTCTTCTGTCGTCATCATCGTCAACCTCTTACTTCCCGGAGCCGCCGCGCGCGGGGCAGGTTCGAATTACTCTGCTGCCGCCCCGCCGCGACTCTGACTGGCTCCCCTTGGATAAAGCGTTTAGCTCGCCCGGCGCATCGGCTGTTGCTGCTCCGCCGCGCCGCCCTGCAAGTTCTTCAAGTGGTCAATGAAGGATGATGCGGCCTTCTTCGACAACTCTTCCGTGCGGCAGCGCAAGACAGACTGGCACTCTTCTTCCACATCCACGCCCGCCTCGCGCGCGAGGGCGCGGATCATGCCGAGTTGCTTCGGCGTGACGAGGTCGCCCATGGACTTCGCCAGCGGGTCGCGCGGAAACTCGTTCTGCGGCGCGGAACCCGTCTGCTCGATCACTTCCGACTCGCGCTGGTACAACTCGCGACCGATGCCGAACTTGATCGCGGCGCGCTTCAAGGCGTCGTGCTCAGCCTTCTTGATGCCGGTCTCGTTGTCGGCCGTGCCCGTTCCGACGCCCTCGCGCGTCACGCCGTCAATCGAGATGGCGGCCGTGACGGCGACCATGTCGCCGATCTGGACGATGCCGCGCACCGAGTGCGACCAGGTCGGCGCGACGCGGTCGAGGAGGTCGGCGACCGTGTGCCACTCGACGTATTCGACCATGTGCGTGTTGCCGTTGCGGTCGCGCCAGCCCTCGCGCGTCTTGATGAACTTCGGATCAATCGGCTGGCGTAGCGTGCGCAGCGTGTTCGTGAAAGCGAGTGGCACGACCGGCGCGTTCGCGTTTAAAGCCGCGTGTTCTTCCGCGGTGACGAAGTCCAGATCATCTTCCGGCTCGATCACGGCAGTTGCTTGTCTCTTATTCATCTCTTCCTGCTCCTCTTCGTGTTTGTGATCCGCAAGCGAACTCACCGGCGGCGCGAACGCGTTGGTGGTGGCGGCAATCTCGCCGTCCGCGTTTCGTATCTCCGGTTCGTCCTGCTCCCGTCCGAAACGCGTCGCCGCGGCGTCGGCCTCCTCATGCGGGGCTTCCACCTGACGTGCGCGCTTCTCGGATGCGGTCGAGTTAGTGTCGGGCGTTGTCGCCATTTCCGTGGCCGCCGCGCGTGCGGCTGCCTGCGGCTGCTGTTTCGTCACAGCCTCCGAATTCTTCGCGAGCAGCGAGTGCTTGACGGCGAGCACGTGCTCGCAACGAAACGTCGGGTCTGCCACCGACTGCTCTTCAAATTCCAGACAAGAGCAACGCACTTTGCCCGCGTCGTCGCGCCAGACTTCGTAGCTGCTGCGCTTGCCGCGAAGGCTCGGCGTCGTCACGCGAAAGCGGTCGCCCTCGCGCGTGACCAGTCCCATCGCCGCGATGCCCTGCGCGCGTTT
>DATHAZ010000067.1:0-14126 GCA_035296445.1 Pyrinomonadaceae bacterium
CACCCTCCAGGATCATCTTGAGATGGACGACTCCGACGTGCTCTTTCACCTCAAGCAGTGGCAGCGCGCCGACGACGCCGTGCTGCGCGACCTGAGCCACCGCTTCGTCGGCCGCCGCCTGTTCAAGGCCATCGACCTCGACATGCCCGAGGCCGAGCGCGCCGACTTCCTCGACGCCGCCCGCCGCGTGGTCGCGCGCCGCGGCTTCGACCCGGCCTACTACTTCATCGAAGACCACGCGGGCGACGTGCCCTACTACAACTACTACACGGCCGAGGGCGCGGAGCCCAAAGCGCGCATCTACGTGGAAGACGGCTACGCCCGTCCGCAGATACGCGAGATCAGCGAGGTGAGCGGCGCGGTGCGCGGGCTGCAACGCTACCAACTCGACCGCGTCTGCTTCCCGCCCGAAGTGAAAGAAGAGATTTACGCGCTCTACCACGCCGCCTCGCCCTACGCACCCCGGCGCGCCGCCGAAGCCGGCGATTGAAGGACACACACGGACGTGTCTCTGCCACGAGCCAGCAAAATTTCGCGTCGCCGTCGCCGCCGGTGTTCGCTCGGCCTGCTGTGCTGCCTCCTGCTGCCGTTGGCTGTGCGCGCGGAGCAGTTGCCGGTGCGCGTCTACACGTCGGCCGACGGGTTGGGGCAAAACCGCGTCAAGCGCATCGTGCGCGACTCGCGCGGCTTCCTCTGGTTCTGCACCGCCGACGGCCTCTCGCGCTTCGACGGCTATCGCTTCACCACCTACGACGCCGCGCACGGCATCCCCTATCCTTCCATCAACGATCTGCTCGAAACGCGCGGGGGCGTCTACTGGATCGCCAGCAACGGCGGCGGCGTCTTCCGCTTCAACCTCTCGGAAGGCGCGGGCGCGGCGGGCGGAGCAACGAACGGAGCGGCAGCGTCGGCAGCAGCGGCAAACGCCAAGGATGCCCGGGCGCGCTCGCGTTTCACCGTCTACAAAACCGGCGATACGCCGCGCACGAATCGCCCGAACCGCCTCTTTGAAGACGCGTCGGGGCGCATCTGGGCGGGCACGGACGACGGGCTGTTCATGTTGGACGTGCCCGCGGGCGCGGGCGAGTTCCGGCGCGTCGAGATGGGCGCGCGACCGAGCGGCGTGTGGGCTTTTGTCGAAGACGGCGAACAGAGGCTCTGGATCGCCACCTCCAACGGACTCTGGCGACGCGACGCGGACGGCCGCATCGTCTCCCTCCATGCCCCCTCGCCCCTCAACGGCATCGTCTGGGACTTGTACACCGATCAGGCGGGGCGCATCTGGGCGGCGCACGAAACCGGCCTGCTCATCTTCAAGCCCTTCAACGCCACGCCGGACGCCGCGCCGGACAAGCTGCCCGAGCTTCGCGTGCGAAAGGGCGTGACGACAGGCGCGAGCGCGCAAGGTTCGCCGCCGCTTCTGCCGCTGCCGAACGAGCCGGGCGAAGCCTACCACTACACGAGCGCGGACGGCCTTGCGAATGACGCCGTGCGCGAGATACACGCGGACGCCGACGGGCGCGTCTGGCTCGGCACGGCGCGCGGCCTCAGCCGGTTCTCCCCGCAGGGCTTTTCCAATTACACCAACGCGCACGGCCTGAGCGACGACAACATCCGCGCGCTTGCCGAAGACCGCGCGGGCAATTTGTGGATCGGCACGGAGACCGGCGGCGCGATCAAACTCGCGCGCCACGGCCTCGTCACCTACCGCGAGGCGGACGGACTCGGTGGCCGCCACGTCAACGACATCTTCGAGTCGCGCGCCGGACAGCTCTGCGCCGTCTCCGTCAACGGCTTCGTCAGTTATTTCGACGGGCAGAAGTTCAACGCCGTCCGCCCGAACCTGCCACCCGAAGTCACGCGTTTGACCGGCGTCGTCGAAGACCGCGCGGGCGATTGGTGGGTCGGCACGAACCGCGGGCTGTATCGCTTCTCCGGCGTCCGTCAGGTCTCGGAACTGGCGCGCGCCCGCCCCATTGTCTACACCTCGAAGAACGGCCTGACGAGCGATGCGGTGAGACGAGTCTTCGAAGACTCGCGCGGCGACATCTGGATCGGCATGGACAGCGACGCGGTGCTCGTCCGCTGGGAGCGCGCGGGCGACAAATTTCAAAGCTATTCGGAAGGGCTGCCCGGCCGCAGCGAGGTGTTGTCGTTCGCGGAAGACAAGTCGGGCAACGTGTGGATCGGCTTTCGCGAGGGCGGCGCGGCGCGCTATCGCAACGGCCGCTTCGACGTGTTCGGCGAGTCGGCCGGACTCACCGCCGACGAAATTCTGAAAATGTACGTTGACGAAGCGGGGCGGCTCTGGTTCGGCAGCAATTCTTACGGCCTCGTGCGCATTGAAGACCCGGCGGCCGGGCGTCCCGCCTTCCGCGTCTACACGACCGCCGAAGGACTCACGAGCGACATCGTGCGCAGCATTGCCGAAGACGGCCTGCACCGTCTCTACCTCGGCACGTCGCGCAGCGTAGACCGTTTCGACCTCGCGAGCGGGCGCGTCAAGCGTTACACCACCGCCGACGGGCTGGCCGCCAACGAGTCGCAGGTGGCCTACCGCGACCGTCACGGCGCGCTCTGGTTCGGCACGTGGAACGGCATCTCGCGGCTCGTGCCCGAACCGGAAAGCCCCTCGCCGCCGCCGCCCGTGATGATAGACGGCCTACAGATCGCGGGCGTGCGCCGCCCCGTCTCCGACCTCGGCGAATCGAGGATCGAGAATCTGCGCCTCGCGAGCGATCAGAATCAGGTGCAGATAGACTTTCTCGGCCTCGGCTTCGCGACGGGCGAGGTCTTGCGCTACCGTTACAAGCTGGAAGGTGCGGCGGCGGGCGACGACTGGAGCGCGCCAAACGACCAGCGCAGCGTTACCTTCGCCAACCTCTCCCCCGGCTCATACCGTTTCCTCGTGCGCGCCGTCAACACGGACGGCGTCGAGAGCGCTGAGGCGGCGAGCGTCGCCTTCGTGATCCTGCGCCCCGTCTGGCAACGCCCGTGGTTCGTCGCGCTCGCCGCGCTCGTCTCCGCCGGCCTCGTCTTCGCCCTCTACCGCTATCGCATCGCGCGCCTCGTCGAGTTGGAGCGCGTGCGCACGCGCATCGCCACGGACTTGCACGACGACATCGGATCGAGCCTGTCGCAGATCGCCATCCTGAGCGAAGTCGTCAGCCAGCGCGTGCCCGCCGACAATGCGCACGTGATCGAACCGCTCTCGGTCATCGCCGGCACGTCGCGCGAGATGGTTGACTCGATGAGCGACATCGTCTGGGCGATCAACCCGCAGCGCGACCACCTGACCGACCTGACGCAGCGCATGCGCCGCTTCGCCAGCGACATCCTGAGCGCGCGCGACATCGCTTTTCGCTTCCGCGCCCCCGACGCCGGCGAGGACATACGCCTCGGCGCAGACCTGCGCCGCGAGGTCTACCTGATCTTCAAAGAGTGCGTCAACAACCTCGTCAAGCATTCCCGGTGCAGCAAGGCGGAACTGGAACTGCGCATCGTCAACCACTGGATCGTGCTGCGCATCACGGACGACGGGCGCGGCTTCGACGCGACGCAGACCGCGCCGCCGTCGAACGGCAACGGCGCGAGTCTCGGCGGCCACGGCCTCCTGAGTATGCGCCGCCGCGCCGCCGCGCTCGGAGGCACGTTTGAAGTCGAGTCGGAGCGCGGGCGCGGCACGACCTCGACGCTCAAAGTCCCGGCGCGACGCCGCAACGGGTTCAGCCTCTCCGGCGGCTGGCGAAAGTTACTACGTAAATAGGTAGTGACGCGCCCGTGCGCGCGGGCGTACTCTCTACTCCCCGCCGCACCGAGAGACCACGGGAGAGAGATAATTTTCATGCTCGATCAATTGAGGAGTTTACCCACGATGAACACCCCGGAAGCGGGCGGCGCGGCGCAACCCGTCATCAAAGTGGCGATTGTCGAAGACCGCCGCGAGATACGCGAAGGGCTGGCGATGCTCATCAACGGCACCGAGGGGTATCGCTGCACCGGCAGCTACGGCTCGATGGAGGAAGCCTTCGCTAAAATCGGCGCGAACCTGCCCGACGTTCTGCTCTCCGACATCGGCCTGCCCGGCATGGACGGCATCGAAGGCATCCGCATCCTTAAAGAGCGACACCCGGCGCTGCTCGTCCTCATGCTCTCGGTCTACGACGACAACGAGCGCATTTTCGACGCGCTCTGCGCCGGGGCGTGCGGCTATTTGCTCAAGAAAACCCCGCCCGCGCGCCTGATCGAGAGTCTCAAAGAGGCTTCGGCCGGAGGCGCGCCGATGTCGCCTGAAATCGCGCGCAAGGTCGTCACGCTCTTCCGCGACTTCCGCCCGCCCGAGCGCGCCGACTATCAACTGACGCCCCACGAAACGCGCCTCCTGAAACTTCTCGTCGAAGGCCACAGCTACAAAACGGCCGCCGCCGAACTCGGCGTCACCGTCAACACGGTCTCCTTCCACCTGCGCCACATTTACGAAAAACTACAGGTGCATTCCAAGTCGGAAGCCGTCGCCAAAGCCCTGCGCGATCACCTGATCAAGTAAACCCGAGCGATTCTTTCTTTCCTCTGTGCTTCGTCCGGGCGCAGAGAGGGAGACCGTTTTGTCTCCGCCGCCTCGCTCAAACCCCTCCCGAAATCTCTCCAAAAAGTCGAAAACTTACCACCTACATGCGTGGTGACAGCGGCGCGCGGCGCGTCTATTCTCACTTCATACAAAGGGGATGCAACAGAGACCCCGAATACGAGATTGAAATTTTAATTCGCAGTCTTAAGGAGTGAAAGTCATGCAATTCGTTTACGCCACAGGCCAGCCGCGCAACATGGAATTCGCCGTCACCAGCCGTCAGGATCGCGTGCCGTCCGACGCGACCATCTACGCCACCCTCTATCGCGGCGGCAAGGCCGTCGAGAATCTCGACGAGTACACTTTCAACGCGATGTCGGACGAGGAGTTCTACACCTTCCGCTCGCTCATTCAGGACGCGCGCCGGAACGAGGCCGAGGGCGCACGCACCGGCGAACTCGCCGCCCGGCCGCTGCGCAAAATCTTCCAGTGGTTCGGCCTGTGCTAGATTGGCCTGTGCTGGACGGGCTGCGCCGGACACACGCGCATGCGGGCGGCATCGCCGCCCGCGTCCCGGCCGCCGCGTCGGGGAAATTTATTTGATCGCTTTGATGTTCGCCGGTTTGGCGAAGAGGGTGTCGGGGACGGGCGTGTTGAACTCGACCGAGTCGTAGTTGATGCGGCTCGACTGCTCGCCCGCGCGATAGTGGTCAATGACGAAGGGCACGGTCAGGCCGTTGACGGTTTTATAGCTCGCGAAGCGATCCTCTTCCGTCACCTCTTCGCCTTCCGCGTTCTTACGCTTGTAAATAGTTTTGGCGGGCAGAAAGTCTTTCGCGCCGATCTCGTAATCCACCGTGAAGCCGTCCGGGTAAGTCACCCGCACGGCTTCGTTGCGTTTGGCTAGCCCGGCCTCGCGGCGTCCGAGATAGGTGAGCCGCGCGCCTTCCCTGCGCCACCAGCCGCGCAACAAATTGTCTGTGCTCGTGCGCATCGCGAGGCGGAAATCCGCCACCTGCTCCGGCTTCATGTCCACGAGCGAGCGCGTCGAACTCTCGAACAACCAGCCACGGTCGCCGTCGTTCGTCTGAATCGCTCGACCACGCGCGCCGCGAAACTCCGTGCGCTCGCGGTCTGGAAAGACGAGGTAATCAACGAAGGTTTGCGGCGGCAGCGTGATTCCCTTGTCGAACTGTGAATAATAGCCGCGCCCGATGATCGTCTTGACGCCGAGGTACGCGCTCCCGCCCAGCGCCTCGACCGCGCGCCTGACGATCTGCTCCGCGCGCTCGTCGTTCGCCGCCTGCGCCGTCGCGGTCGCCTCGACCTTCGGCGGTGAGTTGTCCGGCGTCGCCTGCGCGAAGACGGAGACGGAGACGAGCGCATAGAGCAGGGCTGACGGCAACGCGAGCCGCGTGAATTTACGGGTTGAGGGCATCCTGGAACTCATAAAATTTGAGATGTCTGTTGAGGGGAAAATCAGCCGCAAATGAGAGAGGGTTTCAGACGATTTCTAAATTCAATCGCTGAAACCCTCCGGTTCAAAAACGGGCGGCGGAAATTCCCGCCCGGTTAACGGGCTGGCGGCTTAGTTCACGCTCGGCGCGTCCAGAGCCTTGATCGTGATCTCGCCGTCCTCGTAGTCAACGACGAACTGCGAAGCCCCTTTCCACATCGCCGTCAGAGGCAGTTTCACCTTCTCGTCAATGTGCCGCTTCAGGAAGCGCGCGCCGTAGGCCGGGCTGAAACCCTTCTCCGTCAGGCTGTCTATGGCGCGTTCCGTCACCTGCACGGTCTTGGCTTGCCGCTCCATCTGGCGGCGCAGCTTGTCCAGATAGATGACGGCGATCTGCCTCACCTCGTCCATCGTGAGCGGCGAGAAGACGACGATCTCGTCAATGCGGTTGCGAAACTCCGGTGAGAAACGCTGCTCGGCCGCCTTCATCACCTCGCCTTTGACCGCGCGCACGTCGCCCAAAGTCTTCGTGCCGAAGCCGAGCGGCTTCTCGTACTTCTTGAAACTCTCCGAGCCGAGGTTCGAGGTCATGATGACAATGGCGTCCGAGAGATAGACCTTCTTCCCGCGCCCGTCCGTCAGCCAGCCCTCGTCGAAGCCCTGCAAAAAGAGGTTCATCAACGTCGGCGAAGCCTTCTCGACTTCGTCGAGCAACAAGACCGTGTAAGGGTTCTCGCGCAGGCGTTCCGTAAGTATCCCGCCGCGCTCGCTGCCGACGATGCCGCGCGGCATGCCGATCAATTTCTCGACGCCGACCGTTCCGTCGCCGTATTCCGACATGTCTATGCGCACCATCTTCTCTTCGTCGCCGAACATGAACTCGGCCACGGCCTTCGCCAGTTCGGTTTTGCCGACGCCCGTCGGGCCGAGGAAGAGGAGCACGCCGTCCGGCTTGTAGTGCGAATCCTTGAGCGGCCCCTTGTTCAGACGCAGGCGTTGGGCGACGGACTGCACCGCCTCCTTCTGCCCGATGACGCGATGCGCCAACTCCAACTCCATCTGCTGGAAACGGTCGGTCGTGTCGCGCGAGATCATGTCGCGCGGGATGTGCGATTCCTGCGAGATGACTTCGATGATGTGCTCCGGCCTGACCACCAGAGCCTCCGGCTCGTTGATCTCGACTTTGACCGAAGCCGTGTCGAGCCAGCCGATGGCCTTGTCGGGCAGGTGCAGATTGCGGATGTACTTCGGGGCCATCTCCAGCGCCATGTTGATGGCGTCGTCCGAGATCGTCACAGAGTAGTTGCGCTCCAGGCGCGGACGAAGGCCGAGAAGAATCTCGCGCGTCTCGGAGATCGTCGGCTCGTCAACCTTGACCATGCGGAAGCGACGCGCCAGAGCCTCGTCCTCGCCAATGTATTCCTTGTACTCGGTGATGGTCGTCGCGCCGATGATGCGCAGGTCGCCGCGCGCCAGAGACGCCTTGAACATGTTGGCCGCGTCGCTCGATGTGCCAAGCGCCGCGCCCGCGCCGATGATGGTGTGCGCTTCGTCAATGAACAGGATCAGGTCGGGGCGTTCCTTGACTTCGTCAATGATGCCCTTGATGCGTTCCTCGAACATGCCGCGCAGCATCGTGCCCGCGACGAGTCCGCCCATCTGTAGTTGGACGACGTGCGCGTTCCTGAGACGGGCGGGGACTTTCTCCGGTTCGAGTTCGATCAGACGCGCCAGCCCCTCGACGACCGCCGTCTTACCGACGCCGGGTTCGCCCACGAGCATCGGCGAATTCGCGCGCTCGCGGTGGCAGAGGATTTCCACCATCTGCTGAATCTCGCGCTCGCGCCCGATGGTCGGCGGCAGCTTATCCATGCGCGCCAGACGGTTCATCGAAGTGCCGAAGTGTTTCAGGTAAGGCGGCAGTTCAAACTTCTTGCGATACTGCTCTTCGTCCTGCTCGCGCAGGCGAACGCGCGCGCGGACGTTTTCCGTCAACGCCTCGGAATCAGCGCCGAGCGTGCGGAGCATGCCGCTCAGGATGCCGCCGTCCTGCGCGAGCGCCATGAAGAGGTCTGTTGATTCGATGGTCTTGCGCCCCTGCGCGCGCGAACGCTCCATCGCGCGCTTGAAGAGATCAATCGTCTCCGGCGCGATGCGCAAGCCCTTGCCGACGTGCTGGAAACGGTTGTTGTCCAGCCGCCGTTCGATCTGCATTTTGATGTGGAACGGGTCGAGCGAGAGGTCGCGCATGGCCGAGTTTAACAGTTCGGCCTCCTCCGAGATGAAAGCGTGGAGAATGTGTTCGACCGCGATGTAATTTTGGTCACGACGCTTCGACTCCTGCATCGCGTACTCAAAAATGCGCTGCCCGCTCTCCGCGAAACGATCTTTATATGTTCCCAGATCAACCATTGTATTCCTTCAATCTTGCTGGTCGCGCCCGCCGCGGGTCGCGAGGTTGTTGATCGCCCGATTCCGCCCGAATAATTTACGCCCTGGACGATCCGTTCGGTTCTTCGCGGAGAAAATAAAGGCCGCTTTCTCTCCGTCCGGCGGCTAGTTTTAGATGCCACGCGCCCGCGTCCCGTTGCGTTTCGGGACGACCTGAGCATAGCACATTTGAGGCAGCAATTATCCTGCCATTCGACGCCGTTAGACGGTAAAAGGTAAAAGGCAAAAGTGGAGAAACTGTGTCGCCCCGCCTTCTGCCTTTTACCTTCTTACTTTCGCCCGCTTTTAATAATCGCCGTAGTCTTCCCCGCCCCCCATCGGCGGCGCGGCCGCCTTCTTCGGTTCGGGCGCGTCGGTGATGGCCGCCCCCGTGGTCAGCAGCAGCGCGGCGACCGACGAGGCGTTTTGCAACGCCGTGCGCACCACTTTCGTCGGGTCTATGATGCCCGCCGCGACGAGGTCTTCATACTTGCCCGTCGCCGCGTTGTAACCCTGTTTGCCCTTCGACTCTTCGACGCGTCCGATGACGATTGCGCCTTCAACGCCTGCGTTCTCCGCGATGCGCCGCACGGGTTCTTCGAGCGCGCGACGCAGTATGCGCACGCCCGTCTGCTCGTCCTCATCTTTGAGTTCCAGCTTGTCGAGCGCGCGTGCCGCCCGCAGCAAAGCGATGCCGCCGCCGGGGACGATGCCCTCCTGCGCCGCCGCGCGCGTCGCGTTCACGGCGTCGTCCACGCGCATCTTCTTCTCTTTCATCTCCGTCTCGGTGGATGCGCCGACGCGTATGACGGCCACGCCGCCCGCGAGTTTCGCCAGGCGCTCCTGCAACTTCTCGCGGTCGTAATCGGAAGTGCTCTCCTCGATTTGACGGCGAATCGTGCCGACGCGCCCCTGTATGTCTTTGGCCGCGCCCGCGCCTTCGACAATCGTCGTGTTGTCCTTGTCCACGATGACGCGCTTGGCCGTGCCGAGGTCTTCGCCCGAGACGTTCTCCAGTTTGACGCCGATGTCTTCCGTGATGACGCGGCCGCCCGTCAACGCCGCGATGTCTTCGAGGATGGCCTTGCGACGGTCGCCGAAGGCCGGGGCTTTGACGGCGCAGACTTTGATCGTGCCGCGCAGTTTGTTGACGACGAGCGTGGGCAGCGCGTCGCCCTCGATGTCTTCGGAGATGATGAGGAGCGGGCGACCCTGACTGGCCGCCTGCTCAAGGATGGGCAGCAGTTCGCGCATCGCCGCGATCTTCTTTTCGTGGATCAGTATGAGCGGGTCTTCGAGGACGGCCTCCATGCGATCCGGGTTGGTGACGAAGTAAGGCGAGAGGTAGCCGCGATCAAACTGCATGCCCTCGACGATGTCCAACTCGGTTTCGAGCGTGCGCGATTCCTCGACCGTGACCACGCCGTCTTTGCCGACCTTGTCCATCGCCTCTGCGATCAACTCGCCGATCTCGCGGTCGTTGTTCGCCGAGACGGACGCGACGTTGGCTAATTCGTCCTTGCCCCTGACCTTCTTCGACTGCCGCTCCAAATCCGCGACCGCCACTTCCGTCGCGCGCTGGATGCCGCGCTGCAAGGCCATCGGGTTTGCGCCCGCCGTCACGTTCTTGACGCCCTCGCGGAAGATGGCCTGCGCCAGCACGGTCGCCGTCGTCGTGCCGTCGCCCGCCGTGTCGTTCGTGCGCGTCGCCACCTCGCGCACCATCTGCGCGCCCATGTTCTCGTAGTTGTCTTTGAGATCGATCTCCTTCGCCACCGTCACGCCGTCTTTCGTGATCACGGGCGAGCCGAATTTTTTGCCGAGCACGACGTTGCGGCCTTTCGGCCCGAGCGTCACGCGCACGGCGTTCGCCAGCGTGTTCACGCCCTTCAACATCGCGTGCCGCGCCTCTTCGCTAAACTTCAAATCTTTTGCCGCCACTTCGTTTGTTCTCCTTAAATGATTTCAACTATTGATTAAGCTATACCTATAAAGTCTGTCGGATCGGGTACATACATAAGAGCACTAGGTGGAAACGTACCTGAGTGGGGTTTGTCACTATTATCAAACCAGTTACATATCAGCCACCCTTCCCTATTAATATTTACAACTGTCATCGCAGGGCCACCTGATTTAAGTTGTACAACATCACCTACCTTGAATTCATCTGAACTCATTTTGCTTCTCCCTACTTTCTAAGCATTTAAGACATCGAGCGACAACCTAAAAGTGTGTGACTATTTTGCCCTCCCTTTAACTTCTCCCGCCACCCGCCCGACCTGCACGCGCGCCGGTCTGAGCAGTTGGCCGCCCATGCGATAGCCCCGGCTGTATTCCGCCGTCACCAGCCCGTCGCGCTCCGGTTCGACCTCGGCCACGTCAACCGCCTCGTGCAACTCCGGGTCGAACTGTTCGCCGACGGCCGTGATCGCTTCGATCCCGCCGGACGCGAGCGCGCTCTCGAAACCGCTCAGCGTGCCGCGAAGTCCTTCGAGCAAAGTGTCGAGCGAGCCGCCGCCCTCGGCCGCCTCCATCGCGCGCCGCAAATTCTCCATCACGGGCAGGAGCGCGCCGACGAACGCGGCCTTCTCGCGCGCCGCGCGTTCATCGGCCGTGCGCGTGAGACGCTGCCTGATCTCGTCGGTCTCGCGCTTTAGTTCCGTGCGCACCTGTTCGAAACGCGCCTGCACATCCTTCGCCACCCCTTCCGCGGCGCGCGTGCGCGCTTCGAGTTCTTCGACGTACTTCGGTTTCAAGCCCGGCGCGTCAGTCGTCTCCTCCACGCGCACGCCTTCCTCCGACTCGTCGAGGACGACGCGCCGCCTGTCCGTCACGCGGATGCCCGGCGCGGCTGCCCCGGCATCAGCCGCGCCTTCCCCTGCGCGCGCCTCTTCAGCCGCCATTCTCTCTCCCATATCCTTACTCTTTTTCTCCCTGCGAAAAGATACCATAGTGGTGAATGGTAAATGGTGAATGGTAAATAGTGAAGGCGACCGCACGCGGCCGTCCGTTCACCATTTACTATTCGCCATTTACGAAATCGCTATTTTGACGCGACCCGCCTTCTGCTCCGTGCGTTTGGGCAGGCGCAGACGCAGAACTCCGTCCTTGTAGTCGGCCGCGATATTTGTCTGATCGACTGTCGGGGGGAGAGGCCCGAAGCGACTGAGGAAACGCCCGAACGGGCGACCTCTGCCGCCGCGCCCGCGCCGCGTCCCAACCTCTTCCGGCAGGCATTCGCCGCGCACCGTCAGGCGATTCTCGTCCACGCTCACTTCGAGCGTGCTTCGCTCGATGCCCGGCAAATCAAGCGCGATGATGAACTCCGCCCCGGTCTCATAAACGTCCGAAGCGGGCGTCCAGTCGGCGCGCTCAAGCTCCGCCTCACGCTCGTCGTTCAAATGATCGTGTCGCCGCGCCGTATCCTCGAACAGACGATTCATGCGCTCCTGCAACGTCGCGTAATCGCGCCACTCTTCCCACTTGTGTCCCACGGTAAAAACCTCCGGTTTTTGGATTGCGGATTGCGGATTTCGGATTGCGGAATGGAAAGACGCTTGCTTTCTTTAATCCGCATTCCGCAATCCGAAATCCGAAATCGGCTACGCTGTTGCCGCCACCAACTCACTTGCGAACCCGAGCGCGTCGCCGTCCGCCGTGACGCGGATGGTTTGGCCGGGCGCGATCTCGCCGCGCAGGAGTTTCGAGGCCAGCGGATTTTGGATCAACGTCTGGATGGCGCGTTTCAGAGGCCGCGCGCCGTACATCGGATCGTATCCCTCGCGCGCGAGCAGTGCGCGCGCCGAATCGTCGAGCGCGAGCGTGATGTTGCGCTCCGAGAGCATCTGCCGCAGGCGTTCGAGTTGCACTTCGATGATCTGTACGATCTCCGCCCGCGAGAGTTGGTGGAAGATCACCACGTCGTCAATGCGGTTGAGAAACTCCGGCTTGAAGTGGCCCCGCAGTTCTTCCAGGACAGCCTCGCGCACCTGCCGCTCGTCCTCGCCCGCCGCCTGTATCTCTCGGCTCCCAAGGTTGGAGGTCATGATCAAGACCGTGTTCTTGAAGTCAACCGTGCGTCCCTTCGAGTCGGTCAGGCGGCCGTCGTCGAGTATTTGCAGCAGCACGTTGAACACGTCCGGGTGCGCCTTCTCGATCTCGTCGAAGAGGACGACCGAGTAGGGCCTGCGCCTGACGGCTTCGGTCAACTGCCCGCCTTCTTCGTAGCCGATGTATCCGGGCGGCGCGCCGATCATGCGCGCCACGGCGTGCTTCTCCATGTACTCGCTCATGTCGAGGCGGATCATGGAGCGTTCGTCGTCGAAGAGAAACTCCGCGAGCGCGCGCGCCGTCTCGGTCTTGCCGACGCCCGTGGGGCCGAGGAAGATGAACGAGCCGACGGGTCGGTTCGGGTCTTGCAGCCCCGCGCGCGCGCGGCGCACGGCGTTGGCGACCGCCGTCAGAGCCTCGTCCTGCCCGATGACGCGCTGCCGCAAACGCTCCTCCATCGTCACGAGTTTCTGCATCTCGCCTTCGAGCATCTTGGCGACCGGCACGCCCGTCCACTTCGCGACGACGAGCGCGATGTCTTCTTCGTCAACCTCTTCCTTGAGATAAACGCCCTCTTTCTGTATCTCGGCGAGCTTCGCGTGTTCCTCCGCGAGTTGTTTTTGCAGTTCGACGGCCGTGCCGTAGCGCAGTTCGGCCACCTTGCCGTAGTCGCCCGCGCGCTCGTACTGCTCGGCCTGCACCTTGACCTGTTCGAGGTCTTCCTTGGCTTTGCGGATGTGCTCGATGATGTCCTTCTCCGAACGCCACTGCGCTTTCATCCCCGACGCGCGCTCGCGCAAATCCGCGATCTTGACTTCGATCTCGCGCAGGCGTGCCTGCGAACGCTCGTCCGTCTCGCGTGTGAGCGCCTGCTTCTCGATCTCAAGCTGCGTCGTCTCGCGCTCCAACTCGTCAATCTCCACGGGCAGGCTATCTATCTCGATGCGCAGGCGCGAGGCCGATTCGTCAATCAGGTCTATGGCCTTGTCGGGCAGGAAGCGATCCGTGATGTAACGATTCGAGAGCGTGGCCGCCGCGACGATGGCCGAGTCTTTGATGCGCACGCCGTGATGAACCTCGTAACGCTCCTTCAAACCACGCAGGATGGCAATCGTATCTTCCACGGTCGGCTCGCCGACGTAAACCTGCTGGAAGCGTCGTTCGAGCGCGGCGTCCTTCTCGATGTGCTTCTTGTACTCGTTCAAGGTGGTCGCGCCGACGCAGCGCAACTCGCCGCGCGCGAGCGCAGGCTTCAACATGTTCGACGCGTCAATCGCGCCCTCGGCCGCGCCCGCCCCGACGAGCGTGTGCAGTTCGTCTATGAAGAGGACGATCTGACCCTTCGCGTTTTCGATCTCCTTGAGGACAGCCTTCAAGCGATCCTCGAACTCGCCCCTGTACTTCGCGCCCGCCAGCATCGAGCCGAGGTCTAACCCGACCAGACGCTTGTTGCGCAAGGTCTCCGGCACGTCGCCGGAGATAATGCGCTGCGCCAGACCTTCGACGATGGCCGTCTTGCCGACGCCCGGTTCGCCGATGAGCACAGGGTTGTTTTTCGTGCGGCGCGAGAGGACTTGAATCGTGCGGCGGATTTCGTCGTCGCGCCCGATGACGGGGTCGAGT
>DATHAZ010000068.1:0-6004 GCA_035296445.1 Pyrinomonadaceae bacterium
CTCTCAAGCATCAAGTACAAGCGTTGGGGAAACCCGCACGGGGACGAGTTTAACTACGCGGACTTCGGCGGCTTTGTCGAGAGTGAAGGTACATTCGAGGGCTATACTATTCCCACCCGGTTGCGTATCGGATGGCACGCCGGAACCGCTCGTTTCGAGTCGGAAGGCGAATTCTTCAGGTGTCAGATCGATCACGCCGAGTTTCGTTGAGCGGTTTCTATTCTTGAGTCAACGTAAGGCAATAATATGATTGGCTCGTCCAGCGTATGCGCTCATGATTTTTTTCCCTGGGAAATTTTCCCGTTGTGCCCTGCGCAATAATCCCCACGGCGGGCGCGCTTGCGAGTTGTAACCACCCTCTCAAATCTTCTCCGCAATTTAAACTTCGGCGTTGATAAGCGTGCTTTCGCGCGACGTATCCTGAAACGGCTCTCATTGCCTGCCATTGATGAACGCGGATGGACTCTTCGCGGCATGGTAAGTGCAACCCCTATGCATAGGATGGTGACGTTGGTCACATTTCGCCCGTGCTGCCGGGCACAAAAGACGACTGTGAGAAATATTTATCAACCGTGATTTAAGTCACTGCGCCTGCCAGTCGTCGGCCTCAAACTGGCGCACCAGAAGGAGAACTCATCTAATGAACATCAGCACTGATAAGACAGTCCGCGAATACGCACTGGAGATGCCGCAGGCCATGCGCGTCTTCGAGAAACTGAAAATTGATTACTGCTGCGGGGGCGGACGCCCCATCGGCGACGCCTGCGCCGCCGCCGGGGTCGGCGTTGAAGAACTGGCGAGTTTGCTGGAACAAGCGAACAACGCTCCCGTCGCCTCCCTTCAGCCCGTCGCCGCTCAGTCAGGCACGCTCGCGGAACTGATTGACCACATCCTCGACAAGCATCACACGTTCACGCGCGAGGAGATGGAGCGCATCAACGCGCTGCTCGAAAAAGTCTGCTCGAAGCACGGCGCAGGCCACCCCGAGGTGGTCATCGCACGCACGCTTTTCCATAGCCTCTGCGACGACTTGAAGCCGCACATGTACAAAGAGGAAGCGGTGCTCTTCCCCTACATCAAGGCGTTGGAGCAGGCCGTCAGCCGCAAAACGGCGATGCCCTTCGCGCCGTTCGGGACGGTGAACAACCCCGTCCGCATGATGATGTCCGAGCACGACACGGCGGGTGTACTGCTGCGCGAACTGCGCGCCGCAACCACGGACTACACCGTGCCCGATGACGCCTGCATGAGCTATCGCGCCCTCTACGATGCGCTCGAAGGTTTCGAGCAGGATTTGCACCAGCACATCCACCTCGAAAACAACCTGCTCTTCCCGCGTGCCGTCGAGATGGAGAGCGCGCAGCGTTAGCATTCCGGCGGGTAACGCGTGGGTTTTGCAACCGCGACTGGAGATTCATGGGACAAGCGCTACTCGAAGCGGATCACGAAGCGGTCGGCAAGTTGCTCGAGGAACTCCGCGCCGGGCTGCGGTCAGGCACAGACGCAGAGACGACTTACGGGATGCTCGACCGTGTGTGGGCGCGACTCGCCGTCCACATTCGCGCCGAGCATCTCTGCCTGTTCCCCGCCCTCCTCCGGGCGCTGAGCGTGCCCGGCGGCGGGCAGCATGGAGACATTGCGCCGCACGCGGAAGCCGAGTCCACCGTCGAGCGTTTGCGTAGCGATCACGATTTCTTCATGCGCGAGTTGGCGGCGGCCATCAACACACTGCGCGGCCTGATGTCAGACCCGGCACACTACGATACGGAGGCGGAGATGGAGGGCGTGCGCCGCGCCGTCGAGGCAGTCGCGGCTCGACTCGAAGAACACAACGCGCTCGAAGAGGAGCGGGTTTACAGTTGGACGCAACAACTTATGCCGGGTGAGGAAGCGCAACTCGCCGTTGAAATCAGGCGCGAATTGGCGAATCTCCCGCCGCGCTTCAACCATAGATAAACTTTGGGGATGATTTCCCAGGCCACGGATGCGCGTCGTGCGAAAGTTTTCATCACGCGGAAAGGAAGGAAGATAAAATGATCGTCACCTCTGACATGACCGTTAAAGAGGCTCTGAACATCAACGAGCACATGCTCGGGGCGTTCGTCTGGCTCGCCCCGGAATTTGAGCGGCTGCGCAATCCGGCTTTACGGAAGGTGATGGCCGGGCGCGTCAACGTCGAACAGGCCGCGCGCATCGGGCGCATCCCGCTCACCGAAGCTCTCTACGTGCTGAATCTGGCGGCGGGCGAAGACGAGACTGCTTTAACGCAGGAGTTGATCGCCCTGAACCCGGAATGTTTTAACTGCCGTGAGTCAAATCCGACGCTCAAGCCGCGCGAAATCCTCCGCCTACAAGACACAGACCGGCTCGTCCACTTGGTTGACGTGATGCCGCAGGCCGAACGCGCCGAAGACCCGCAGCCGGCCATCCTGCGCGAGTTGAACGCGCTCCGTAGCGCCGAGGAGGTGTTGCTCGTCCGCCATCCCTTCGACCCCATTCCCCTGCGCGACCTGCTGGAGCGACGCGGCTATGCCAGTTGGGCGGAAGAGCGACGCCCGCACGAGTGGTACATCTACTTCTTCCGCCCGCACGCCGGCGCGGGAGCCGCCGCCGTCAGGGCACGCGCGTTGGGCGCGGGAGCGGGTTAACAATTCAATTCATCCGGCGCATCGGCGGAAGCGCAAATCACCGCCCGAGCGAAGCGCGCGTGAAGCCGGCAGCCGTTGTCGGCGTGGAATGCGCGGGCGCGACGGCTCCGCGTAAAGACACCTGTCCCATGCGTGAGAAGTTGATGGATTCGCCGAGGATGCGCACGGCCTCCTGCGGCGCGTGGAACCCCATCGAGTTTTCGGCCTCGATGAAGTCGAGGTAGAACTGCGCGCGGCGTTGGAAGTCGCGCGCGCTCTTTAGTTCCTCGTCCGTGCGCCCCGCTTCTCGCGCCGCCTTGATGTCGGCGATGAGTTGGACGAGCGCGTCCATCGCAAGATTGCGCATGCGGAACGTGCGATCCTGGTTCGTCTGGACGCGCGCGCGCAACTCGTCTTCCGGCCACTTGTGACAGGTCTGGCACGCGCGGTTGATGTTCAGCAGGGGCGAGCGGACGTGGTGGTCGCTGATCTTCATCGCGCCTTCGCGCTGGTAAGGCATGTGGCAGTCGGCGCAGGCCACGCCGGAACGCGCATGCACCCCCTGATTGTACATCTCGAACTCCGGGTGCTGCGCCTTGAGGACGGGCGCGCCCGTCTCAGCGTGCGTCCAATCCTTGTGCCCCACCTCATCGTAATAGGCCATGATGTTATCCACGTTCAGACCCTTCGCCCAGGGGTAAACCAGACGCTTCTCCGGCCCTTTGAAATAGTACTCGACGTGGCACTGGCCGCAGACGAACGAGCGCATCTCCTGTCTGGTCGCCTGCTTGTTCACGTCGTAGTTCTGGATGCCCTGCGAGGCTTTCAGGGCGCGCATGCCTTCCATGAAGCCGGGGCGCGTGACCCGCAAGGCCATCGTCTGCGAGTCGTGACAGTCTATGCAGGCGACCGGGTGCGTGATGAGCTTACGCGCCTCGCCGAATTTCATCGCGTTCATCTGCTCGAATCCCTTGATGAGATCGCCGCCGCCGAGTTTTTTGTAAGGCACGTAGACCGAGCCGTGGCAGTGGATGCACGTGCCCGGTTGCTGCACGACGCGCTGGCGTTCAGTCCACGTCTGGTCGGAGAGCATGTAGGCGTGGCCGCGCTCCTCGCGGAAGTCCGTGGAGAAGGCATAGCCCGCCCACATCGTCTTCAGGCGCGGGTCTTCTTCCAGGCGCGACTGTGCGACGACGGATCGCGGGTCGGCCTCGGTCGGCGTGCGCGGGACGGCCTCGCTGCCGCCGTAGCGGGTGCGCACCTGATCCACCGTTTTCAAATAGCCGTCGTATTGCAGAGGGAAGTTCTTGCCCCAGATCGCGGGGTCTTCGGTCTCGTCCGTCAACTCGACGACGCGGAAGAACGGGCTGCGCGCCTCCTGCTTGTGCTCCATGATGTTGACGAGGAGCGCGACGCCAGCGACGGCCGCGAGCGCGGCGACGATGGCCGCCAGCGCGATCAGTTTGAAGGAGCGCTTGCCCCAGCGCGAGGGTTTCTCTTCCGTGGCTTGTGTCTCTTTTTCTCTCTCAGCCATAGGGTTCAATACCTTGTTCGTCTGATTTCAAACTCGATTGTTTAACGGAGGTGGCCGACCTGAGTGTGGCAGCGCACGCACGACACGTCGCTTGAGTTGCCGCTGTGCACACCGCCGATGGACTCGACCATCTCCGTGTGGCACTTGCGGCACGCCTGCTCCGTGACCTCGCGGTTGCGCGCCCTGATGCGGATCGGTTCGGGGAAAGTCCCCGTCGTGAAATAGAAGGAGTGCCAGAAGCCGTTCGATGCCTTCGTGTAGTACTTGCCGACGAAGCCGGCCGGCGTGTGGCAGTCGTTACAGACGGCGACGGCGCGGTGTGAAGACTTGACCCAGCCGCTGTACTGCTCCTGCATAACGTGGCAGTTGGCGCATGCGCCGGGGTCGTTCGTGAGATACGAATAACCCTTGGCATAGATGAAGGTGTAGCCGCCGATGCCGATGGCCGCGCCGAGCGCGACGCCGACGGCGATGCCCTGGAGACTGGTCGCGTTGAGAAGTTTTCGCAGCCGGCTATCCTGCCCTACAGACACGTTTCTGCCCCTTCGACGATGTAAGTCTACTCTTAACTCTACCGCTCGGAGATTAATAATTTCAGACGAAAATATAGCACAGCTTCCGCGCGCGAAGTTCAATGAATCATTCTGATTCGATTGCGAAATGTCAGCCCGCACGACAGCCCGCCTCGTGCGCGCCCCGTGCCGTCTCCAGCGCGGCGACTTTCGCCGTGAGCCGCTCCTCAAACAGTTTTGCAGAGGCGTTCAGGAAGTCCGTCGCCGTGACGATCCCGACGAGCGCGCCGTCTTCCACCACGGGGAGACAGCCCACACGGCGCGCCTGCATCAATTCGATGGCTTCGAGCGTCGGGGTCGCGGGTGTGACTGTCACGGGGTCGGCCTTCATGATCTCTTTGACCGCGACTCGACCTTCATGTTGCCCTCGCGCCAGCAAGCGCAGGAGCGTGCGGTGCGAGATGAGTCCCACCAGATGTCCACCTTCGTCTTCCACCGGCACGTGCCGGATGTGCCGCCAGTCCATGAGGCTCGCCGCGAGGTCTACGAGGTCGTCCGGCCGCATGGTGAAGAGGTCTGTGGACATGAACTGCCCGACCGTTTGGTAGCCGGTTGCCCAGTCCTCCGCCTCACTCTGTTCCGCGAGAGGCCAGCGATGCACGGGTTCGCCCGCCCGCTGTTGCGCGTGCATGGCAGAGGCGAGCGCGCGGTGGCGCATGTCGCGCGTCCCGCGCTTCCCCATCGCGGCGAGCGACGAGAGCGCCCACTGCGCGCCGGTCTGCCCCGTGCGGACGCGCTCTTCGAGCGTGCCGAGGTAAAGATCAATATCCGACGAGTCAATCTTCCGTGCTTTGAGTCCGGCGCGAGCGAGCGGCATGAGATGTTCGAGGATAAGCCGGGAAGACCCGTAGTTCATCCCGTTAACCCACGTGAACTGCGCTTTCAGGCCGTGGCGCGCGGCAGCCCAGAAATTCGACTTGGCATCGTCAAACGTCATTCGCTTGTCTATCGCGCCGTATTCTTCGGGTAGCGCGGTCATCAACCCCAGAAAGAAGGCCGCGTTCGCGATCTCGTCGAGGGTGGTCGGCCCCGACGGCAGCACGCGGTTCTCGATTCTCAGGTGCGCCCGGCCTTCCGAGACGCCGTAGCAGGGGCGATTCCACCACCAGACCGTGCCGTTGTGCAGGCAAAGCGCGGCGAGGCGCGGCACGCCGCCGCGCGCGAGAACTGCCAGCGAGTCTTCGTTCGTCTCAGACGCCATGATGGGCCGAAAGCGCGCGATGTCCTCGCGGAAAAGTTCGATGACCGAGCCTTCGAGCCAACGCTCGCCG
>DATHAZ010000069.1:0-48089 GCA_035296445.1 Pyrinomonadaceae bacterium
TCGGCCGTTCGCGCTATTTCGTCGCCGCCGTCTGCCTGCGCTGGTGCTGTGCGTTCTGCTCGTCGAGCCAGCGTTTGAGCGGGGCGAAATAGTCAATGATGGCGGTGGCGTCCATCTTGTCTTCGCCCGTCAGAGCCTTCAGGGCTTCAGGCCACGGGCGGCTCTGCCCCATGGCGAGCATCTGTTTCAGTTTCGCGCCCGCCTGCTTGTTGCCGTAGATCGAGCAGCGGTTGAGCGGCCCTGTGAAGCCCGCCTCGCGGCAGAGAGCGCGGTGAAACTGGAACTGGAGTATGGCGGCGAGGAAGTAACGCGCGTAAGGGGTGTTGGCCGGGACGTGATACTTCGCCCCCGCGTCGAAGTCCGCTTCGCTGCGCGCGGCGGGCGGCGCGATGCCCTGATACTTCGTGCGCAACTCCCACCAGGCTTTGTTGTAATTCTCCGGCGTGACCTCGCCCGAAAAAACTTTCCAACGCCACTGGTCAACGAGGTAGCCGAACGGCAGGAAGGCCACCTTGTCGAGCGCGAGACGCAGGAGCAACCCCGTATCCGCGCTTTCATCCGGCACTTTGTCAATCAAGTTGATCTTCTTCAGATACTCGGGCGTGACGGAGAGGGCGACGGCGTCGCCGATGGCTTCGTGGAAACCGTCGTTCGCGCTGTTCTGGTACAAAGTCGGCTGCGGCGCATAGGCCATCTGGTAATAGTTGTGGCCGAGTTCGTGATGGACGACCGAGAAGTCTTCGGCCGTGATCTTGATGCACATCTTGAGGCGCACGTCCTTTTGCGCGTCGAGACTCCACGCGCTCGCGTGGCAGACCACTTCCCTGTCCTGCGGTTTGACGAATAGCGAACGCTCCCAGAACGTCCCGGGCAGCGGGTCGAGTCCGAGCGACGTGAAGAAGCCTTCGCCGTAGCGCACCATCTGCCGCGCGTCGGTCTTCTTCTCAAGGAGTATCTTCGTCAGGTCGTAGCCGGCGTCGCTCCGTTCGGGCTTGAGGAGCGGGTAGATGTTGCTCCACGTCTGGCTCCACATGTTGCCCAGCAGGTGCGCCGGGATCGGCTGGTTCTCCGGGACGAGTTGCTTGCCGTACTTTTCCGAGAGCTTCCAGCGCGTGTAGGTGTAGAGCGAATCGTAGAGCGGTTTGACTTGCAGCCAGAGCCTCTCCATCTCGGCGGCGAACTCGTCCGGCGGCATGTCGTAGTTGGAACGCCACAGCGCGCCGAGGTCTTTGAATCCCATCTCGCGCGCGCCCTTGTTGCCGAGCGTGACGAAGCGCGCGTACTTATCTTTGAAGGGCGGCGAGATGGCGTGCCAGCCGAGCCAGATGCGTCTCAACTCTTCCGGGTCGCGGCTCGCGGCGAGGATGGGTTCCATCTCCTGGAGCGTGAGACATTTTCCCTGCGCGCCTTCGGGACAATACTTGCCCTTGCCGTAATCGCTCGACAGCGACGCGGTGATCTTCGTCAACTCGTCGCGCTCGGCCGGGTTCGACGGCGCGGGCACGGTCAACGCGAGTTTCAACATTTTCAGCTTGCGCGCCGTGTCATAAGGGAGTTTGAGATTGTCGAAGCGCGTCGCCTGTTCGGCCAACTGCGTGACGGCGGCCGTAAATTCGTTGTTCGCGTCGGCGGCGAGAGCTTCCGTGTCGTCCGTGATGAAGTTCTCCTGCACCCAACTCGCACGCGCGACTTTGACGCCCAACTCCTTGAGCCGCTGCTCGGCGTGCGCGACGAACTGTTGCGCTTCGGCCGCGGTCGCTTTGGCCGGGGTCGTCCTGCGCGTCCCGGCCTTGCGCGCCGAAGCCGCGCCGCCCTTCGCGGCAGGCGTCTGCGCGAACGCCGCGCCGCCCGACAGTAAAATTAACGACAGCAGCAGCAGGGCGATGCCGCCCGAAAGCCGCGCCGCCCGATAAGACACTTTCATACACTACCTCCGAAATTGGCCTGAATCAGTTTGCTATTCGATTGGTGAAAATTTAGGGGAGTTGCCGCAACTATTTTAACGCCGATCCGCGCCGCTCGCATAACCGGCGGGGCCGCCCGGGCGCGACTTAATCGTCGAAGCGTTCGCGAAACTCTTTCGCGCGCCGGCGCAGGATGAGCCAGTCCTCGAAAATTTCCGGCTGCCTCAGCCAGACCGTGAACCACTCGGCGATCTCCTCTTTCTCCGCGCGCTTGCGCTCGTTCACCGAAGCGTTGCGCGCGATCATCTGCGCCCGCTGCTTGCCTTTCAAGACCGTCTCCTGCACGCGGCGCAAGCCTTCCTTGTCCTTCTTGCGCGCAAACTGGCGGCGCAGATTATCCAGCCGCTTGATCGAGGCGGCGGCCTCCTCAAAGCTCGCGAACTTGAGGACGTTGCGAAACATGGCATCGTAGGGGTCTGCGCTGCGCCAGCGCGCGTCCATCTCCAACACCTCTGCATGGCGCAACTCCGCGCCCTCGTCGGCCAACAGGCGCGCCACAATCGCCGGACTCTCATCCGCTCCCTCGCCGAAACGCTCGCGCACCGCCGCCGTGATCGCCTCCAACTCGCTCGCGCCCACCGTCTCGCAATCCAGATGCTCCCACACCTCGATCATCAAATCGTGTTTCGTCCGCGCTTTCCATTCACCTTTTGCCATCGCGCTTTGAACTCGTCGGAATTACGGCCAGACTATAAATCGAGCACGGATAGATTACAGGAAAAACAAGAGAACCGCCCATCGGCCTCTGACAGACCGGCGGGCGGTTCTCTTTCAACTAATATGGCGACAGACTACGGCGCGCGAACGAGGAACACCTCCCACGCCCAACGCCCGACACGGCCGCGACACGCCGTATCTTCTACCTTCGCGCGATAGCGAAAACGGTTGCCATGCTCATCCGTGCGCTTCGACTCCTTGTAAGCGAGCGAGACGGACGCCACGCCCAGCGACGCCAGCGTGCGCAACTCGCCCGCCTCCGACGCGCCGTTGTGATTCGTGTCCCGCCACAGCCGCAACCGAGGGCAATTATATAGTTGACTCACCCCTTGCGCTTGAAGGCCGCGCTCTTCGCGGTCGGGTGCATGCCGTGGTTATGCCGCCTAGGGGCACTGAGGATCAGCCAGTATATTTCTCATGCGAGGCCATCCTCCCCATACCGTCTCATCCTCAAACCTAACCGCAGCTTGACCAAACCACACACGGCTGATGCTTGTCACTCCACTCCATTGCGCAATCCAGCGGCTGTCGCGCTCGTACTCCGCATCACTACGGGTCAACTCAAACTCTTCGCCAGGTAGTGCTAATTTATGCTCCCCTTCTACCACCACCGCGCCTACCCGCTTCCCATAATCTAAACTGAAGCCTGTTATTACTTCTCCGTTCTTCGCCTCCGGCAGACTAAAGTGCAACCATACATGCATAATCGGCTGCTGTGAGATATTTCTCACTCGCACCTTGAGGTTTCTCATCCAATTATCGTCTGCCACAAAGGGCTGACCTAACGCGACAGGCTTCTTCTTTACGAGGATGTTGACGACCTCTAAAGCCATTAAGTTTGTCGGGGTGGTTTTACCGTCTCTGTTCTTAATTATGGGACAGGGAGGAAGCTTCACGGATTGCCACTGCCAGATGATGACCCTTTCTCTTTCCTGCCCCAGACATAGGAGTGGGTTAACAATGATTATTAAAATAAGACCCCAGCCGATGAGTAGCTTCATTGTTTTTCACTCCTTCGGGCATATGGTGGCGGCATAACGCCCGCCCTCACGCGCCCGCGCGGGGCGTGACAGGGCGAGCGTCTTACGAATGACAATCACGCCTATTGCGGGTGCCGACGGCGCACAAGCCGAGGAAGGCGGCGAGCAGCGTGGCAGCTAAAACAGTTGGCTTGAGATTTTGTAAGCCGGAGAGGATGGTGTGAGAGTTCACCTTGGGGTTCCTTTGTTAATAACTTTGAGGGGTGAGGCTTAACTAACCGGACGGGCGCAGCATAAAACTGTCGTTCATGCTTGTCAATAGCGAGCCGGAGTTCTGCCGGTTATGACGCATCGCCGTCGTTGCTGTAAAATCTTATTTCGTCTCCGGCTCATTTATTTCCGAGACTTTACCCGTGATGTCTAATCTCGATTCAGCCGTCGCAGCCCTGCGCGAACACTTCGGCTTTGAGACTTTCCGCGAAGGCCAGCGCGAAGTGGTCGAGGCCGTCCTCGCCGGTCACGACACCATCGTCGTGATGCCGACGGGCGGCGGTAAGTCGCTCTGCTTCCAGCTTCCCGCGCTGATGAACGAAGGCGCGACCATCGTCGTCTCCCCCCTCATCGCGCTCATGAAGGATCAGGTTGACGCGCTGCACGCGCGCAATCTCCCCGCCACTTTCATCAACAGTTCCGTGGATTTCGAGGAGCAGAAGGCGCGCATCTCGGGCATCCGGCAGGGCAAATATAAACTCGTCTACGTCGCGCCCGAACGCTTCCGCAGCGCGCACTTCGTCGAAGCCTTGAAGAGCGTCAACGTCTCTCTCTTCGCCGTGGACGAAGCTCACTGCGTCTCGACGTGGGGGCACGATTTCCGCCCCGACTTCCTGCGCCTCAAGTCGGCTATCGAAGAGATCGGGCGGCCGCAGGTCGTCGCGCTCACCGCGACGGCCACGCCGCACGTCCGCGCAGACATCATCGAACAACTGGCCCTGCGCGAGCCGCGCGCTTTCGTCTCCGGCTTCGACCGCCCGAACCTCTCCATCCGCGTCGTCCACACGCAGAAGGAGCGCGAGAAGATCGCACATGTTAAATCGCTCGCGGCCGGGGCCAAAGGCGGCTCAGGGATCATCTATTCTTCGACGCGCAAGTCCGTGGAACAGGTGGCGCGGCGTTTGAAGGATGCGGGCTTGAGCGTCGTCGCCTACCACGCGGGGATGGAGGAGGCCGAGCGCACGCGCGCGCAGGACGATTTCATGTCCGGGCGCGTCCAGATGATCGTGGCGACGAACGCCTTCGGCATGGGCATTGACAAAGCCGACATACGCTTCGTCATCCACTATCACCTGCCCGGCTCAATCGAAGCCTACTATCAGGAGATCGGCCGCGCCGGGCGCGACGGGCTGCCCTCAGAATGCGTCCTCCTGTTCAACTACGCAGACAAGCGCACGCAGGATTTTTTCATCGAAGGCTCGTACCCGCCGCCCGAACTCATCGCGAAGGTCTACGAGGCGCTCGTCGCCACACGCCAGCAGCACATCGAACTCTCTTCGCGCGAGATCGCCGTGCGCGCCGGCGTGCGCAACGAGATGGCCGTGCAGTCCGCGCTGATCATCCTTGAGAAGGCCGGACACATCGAGCGCGGCGCGGCGGGCGAGAATCGCGCCGAGGTGCGGCTGCTCATGCCCTCGCACCTCGCCCGCGAAACCGTCGGCGCGAAACGCAGCGCGCGCGACAAGCAAGTCCTGTTCACGCTGCTCGGCGGCTACGAGTTGAACGAACGCGCCGACACGGAAATTGATACGAACGAGTTTGCCGAAACCGTCGGGCTGGATGTCGCGACGGTGCGCCGCTCGCTTTCGTCTCTGACGGCGGCGGGCGTCATCTCCTACAAGTCTGCGCGGCGCACGCGCGGCCTGCAAATGCTCGATGAGCGCCCCGTCTCGCACCTGCGCATCCGCCCGCAAGACCTCGCGCGCCGCGCAGCCCTCGAACAACGCAAACTACGCGAGATGATCAGCTTCTGTTACGCCGACCATTGCTATCGTGCCTTCATCCTCGACTACTTCGGCGACCGCTCGCACAGACCGGCCTCCTGCGGCACGTGCGGCGTCTGCCGGAAAGAGACTGCGCCGCAGACTGCGCCCGATGAGCGCATCATCGAATACTACGGCGACGAAGCGCCGGGCAACTACGAAGAGGAATCGCCGTTCACCTCTTCGGAGCGCGCCGTGACAACCGCCGCCCCGGCGGTTCCGGCCGCTCCGCGCACGCGGCTCGACAAATTCGTCATCGAGAACACGCCTTTCGCAAGCGATCTGGAAAACGAGCTTGATCGGCAGTCGCTCGCGGAGCACAGGCGGCGCGAGGCGGAGAGTTTCGGAGGCGACGCGGGAGACAGCGTCTTGCAGATTACGGGCGCGCGCGCGCTCGGCGAAGACGAAAAGTTGTGCGTCCGCAAAATCCTCGCGTGCGCCGCGCGCATGGAAGGGCGCTACGGCAAGGGCATTCTGGCCGCTACCTTGCGCGGTTCGCGCTCGGCCAAAATCTCCCAGTTCGGACTGGGGCGTCTGTCCACCTACGGCATCCTCTCCAACATGACGCAGGACGAGATACTGCTCTACGTTGACGCGCTCGTCTCGGCGGGCGCGCTGCGCGTCACGGGCGACAATTACCCGACCGTCGCCATCACCGCGTTAGGCCGTGACGTGATGCTCGAACGCGCCTCGGTCGAACTCGCGCTGCCGGTCGTCTCGCACGCCGCCGCGCCTTCGCCCGCTGACTCGCGCGGTTCGCGTGGCGCGTCAGGCGCAGTGGCGAAGGCAGTCAATGCGCCGCGCATCAGCACCACCGACGAGACATACGCCTTTTACGAAGCGGGCATGTCTATCGAAGAGATCAGCCGCGAGCGCGGCATCGCGGAGATGACGGTCGAGAAGCATCTTGCCGATTGCATCCTCGAAGGCCGTCCCTTCGACATCTCGCGACACGTCAGCGCGCAGGATCGCGCGCTCATCGAAGCGGCCGTCGCCGGTCTCGGCGACGACAGGCTCAAGCCCCTGCGCGACGCGCTGCCCCGCCACGTCACCTATCGCATGATCCGTTTCGTCGTCGCAGACCTCCAACGCGCGGCGGCGGCGACGACGGCAACGGCGGCAGGCGTCGAGGCGGGGCACAAGCGCGCGCCGAAAGTCGCCCGTTAACATTCATCTTCGCCCCCCGCGCGCTTGACGAGACGGCCGCCCGCCTTCATCATCCATCGCATCAATTCGACAACAGGACAAACACATGAGCCGCAACCCGAACACCGATCCGCCGCAACCGGAGCAACAACCCGAACTGCCGCCCACGCCGCAGCCGCACGACCCGCTCAGACCCGACCCCTCGCAACCCGAACCGCTGCCGCTGCCACCTGACGCCGAGCCGAAATCTCCCGTTCAGGAACCGGACACGCCGTCGCCCGCGGGCGATCCGCCCATCACAGAGCCGCCGCGCCTGGCGTAGATATTGTTTAAGATGGAAACCGTGCGAGAGGAAGCAGCGAGCGTAAGCGGCGCGGGGAATGTTTCGTGTGCGGTTGTGCCGCACGCCCGCCTCGCGGAGATCGCGCGCTCGCTCGCGGCGAAACCTTTCACGCCGCACCCACTGTTCAAGAGCGGCCACGCGCAGACGCTCGTCGCCTTCGCGTGGCCGCGTCGCCGCCGGCTGCGCGAGGGGCGCGGCGACGAAGCGCGCCTGTTTGAAGTCGAACCGGGCGTGCGCGTGCTCGTCCATTGTCGCTGGCAACCGGAACGACGCGCCTGCCCGACGCTGCTGCTCGTTCACGGCCTCGAAGGGTCGAGCGAATCAATCTACATGCAGGGCACCGCGTTCAAGGCGCACCGCGCCGGCTTCAACGTGCTTCGCCTGAACATACGCACCTGCGGCGACACGCTGCACCTCACACAGACGCTCTACAACAGCGGCATGTCGCAAGACCTCCGCGCCCTCATCGAGGAGCTAATCGAGCGCGACGAATTGACCGCCCTGTTCCTCTGCGGCTTCTCGCTCGGCGGCAACATGAGCCTCAAACTGGCGGGCGAATACGGCGCGGACTTTCCGCGCGAACTGAAGGGCGTCTGCGCCGTCTCGCCCTCGGTCGAGTTGGCCGCCTCGTCCGCCCGCATCGAGCAACGTTCCAACTGGGTCTACCAGCGCAAGTTCATCCGCAGCCTCAAGCGGCGCATGCGCGAGGCGGCGCGCCTCTACCCCGAACGCTACGACGCGAGCCACCTCGCACGCGTCCGCACGCTCCGCCAGTTCGACGAACGCTACACCGCCCCGCACGGCGGCTTTCGCGACGCGGCCGACTACTACGCGCGTTCCAGTTCCCTGCCGCTCATCCCGCGCATACGAATTCCGACGCTCATCATCCACGCCGCAGACGACCCCTTCATCCCTTTCGACTCGCTGCGCCACCCGTCCGTCCGCGAGAACCCCAACCTCATCCTGCTCGCGCCCCGCCACGGCGGCCACGTCGGCTTCGTCTCGGACGGCCACATCGCCGGCGAGGATCGCTTCTGGGCGGAAAACCGGCTCATCGAGTTTTGCGAAATGTTGGGGCAGAAGTCAGAAAACAGAATACAGAAGTCAGAATAAAAGCGGCTATTCATTCTGATTTCTGTATTCTGTTTTCTGACTTCTCCCTTATTCTGTTGACGTGTTGCCGTGCGTAGCAATAATCTTGAGAGCGATTTTTAGACATCCCACTCGACGTGCGAGAGATAACATCGGTTTGCGCGCCTCGCGGCGAAGATAATGATTACGGCTCTCAAATTATTCGCCACCATCCTGATAGTCGCAATTAACGGATTCTTCGTCGCGGCGGAGTTCGCGCTGGTCGGCGTGCGCCGCTCGCGCATCGAGACGCTGGCCGAAGGCGGCGACCGGCGCGCGCAACGTCTGATCAGGATACTCGACAATCTCAACGCCTATCTCTCCGCCTCGCAACTCGGCATCACGCTCGCCTCGCTCGCGCTCGCCATCCTCGGCGAACCGACCATCGCGCACCTGCTCGAAGCGCCGCTCGCCAGACTCAACATCGGCGAAGCGTGGCGGCACGCCATAGCGTTCATTATCGCCTACGCGATCCTGACATCGCTGCACATCGTCTTAGGCGAGCAGGCCCCGAAACTCGTCGGCCTCGAACGCGCCGAGAAGGTGGCGATGTGGTCGGCCTTGCCGATGGAGATTTTCTACAAGTTGTTCAGTTGGCCGATCCGCGCCCTCGATTGGGCGAGCGCGCGCGTCGTGCGTCCCTTCGGCATGAACGCGTCGAGCGCGCACGCCTCGATCTACACGGAAGAGGAGATTCGCCAACTGATCAACGCCTCGCATAAGGGCGGGCATCTGGAGGAAGAAGAGCAACAGTTGATCAATCGCGTCTTCGACTTCTCCGAGGCCGAGGTGCGCGAGGCGATGATCCCGCGCACGACCGTGGCCGCCATCCCCGTCACGGCGACGCTCGCCGAGGTGGAAGAAACATTTTGCGAGACCGGCTATTCGCGCCTGCCCGTCTACCGCGATCAACTCGACGACATCGTCGGCGTCCTCTTCATGAAAGACATCATGCCCTGCCTGAGGACTTCGGGGCGCAAAGAGTTCGACATGGAAGGGATGCTCCACCCGCCGATGTTCGTGCCCGCCACAGCCCGTCTCGGCAGCGTGCTCGCGCAGATGCAGGCGGCGCGCACGCACCTCGCCTTCGCCATAGACGAGCACGGCGGCATCGAAGGCATCCTCACGCTCGAAGATTTGCTCGAAGAGATCGTCGGCGAGATTGACGACGAGTATGACGAGGAAGTGCGCGCGCAGATTATCGAAGAGGACGGCCATTACGTGCTCGACGGCATGCTCGCGGTGCGCGACGCCAACCGCAAGTTCAAGTTGAAACTGCCGGAAGAAGCGGGCTACACCACGCTCGCCGGATTCCTTCTCGCGCGCGCCGGTCACATCCTCAAACAGGGCGAAACGGTCGAACACGACGGCGCGACTTTCACCGTCGAGCGTGTTGATCGCCACCGCATCCGCCGCGTGCGCTTCACACCCGCCCCGCCGCCCGCGACCGAAGAGGGGGAGGACGGCAGCGCGGCCGGACGGCCTAATTAAAGTACACTGCAAATCCGGCTTCACGCACACGTGTTGATTCACGTCTCAACCGAATTCTCGTTGAGCGTCGTCACCTATGACTCAGCATCTCTTCGATTGACAGCCCGATGTCTTTGGCAATTTGCCGTAAGAGGATTGGTGAGATGTCGCGGCTTCCGTGAAATGGAACAGTCGTACTCCGCCCGTCAGGATGACGGTACTGTTTATGTGAGCCGCGTTGGCGCGCTTCGCTAAAGCCGAGCTTTCCCAGGATGGTCGCCACTTCTCTGGGTTTCAAAACGGGATACTTGCCCATCTTCAGGCGACCTTCACCATCTGAGTCCCGATAAATTCGGCTTCCGGCTGTGGCTCTCCGTCTTCCAGCAGCATCTCAATCACTTCTTGCATATTTTGCCGCAACTCATCGAGCGTCTCAGCCTGACTATGCGCGCCGGGAAACCCCGGCACATGCCCGACGTAAAAGCCGGTCTCGGAGCACTTCTCAACAATGTATGTATAAGTCTTCATACTCAGCCCTCGGAACCGAAATATTACTACAATCAGCCACAGCTTCACGCAGTTTTATCACGGCCTCCTCTGGTACTGCCTGAGAGCTGCCGACAAGCGGATACGGCGCATCGCCGCTTCAAACTCTCACCTTAATTTTACTTCTCTATTTTCTTGAGCAGGCGTGTGGCGTGGTTGCGCGCCATTAGCGGGATGCGTTCGTCCGTCGAGAGGTCGCGCAGGACGGGGATGAGCGGCGCGGTGTCCGACAATTCGTTGCGGCCGAGGAGACTTTCAAGGCGTTTGAAAATTTTCACCGTGTCGGAGGGTTGATACTGCCGCGCCAGCGTCACGTCGAAGATGAAGAGTTGCTGCTCGCCGATCCCTCGATATTCTTTGACGAGCGCGGCTGCACCCTCGTTGTGCGTCCAGTTGAACTCCGCTTTGCGCTCGCGCGTGCCGTGCTTCATTGCCAGCGTCATCGTGCCGAGGTGCGGAAACTGCTTCTCGTCCTGATAGTTCGTATCGGAATCGAGAAACTTCAACGCTTCCCATGCGGCGAGTATGCGAGCGAGCGCGACGGGCGAGATTTGCAGCGGGTCGGTAAAGAGTTCCTCGCTGTCCTTGCGCGCGAAAGAGACCTCGCCGCGCCCCTCCGCATCGTGCCGGATCACGACCCGGCGGATGTTGAAATTCGGTTGATTGAATTCGTAAGAGTAACTCACCGTCGCGGGGGCGTCGGGTTTCGTGTCCGCTTTCGTGTCCGTTTTCACGTCCGGCGCATTCGCTTTAAAGGGAGACGGCGCGGGCGCGGCTTCCCTGTTATTCGCCTTGCCGGGCGCGGGCTTGGGCGAGTCTTCCGGCGTTTGTTCGGGGGATGATTTAACTTCGGCGACCGCGCCCGCCGCGCGCTTGCGATTCTTCTTGCTCTGCGCCGCCGCCGTAGCGTCAATCGCCGCGCTCTGGAAAAGAAGCGCGGCGACGAGGGCTGCCTGATAAAGTTTTTTCTGCTTCACGTCTATTCAAACCTGACCGAGACGAGTTTCGAGACGCCTACTTCTTCCATCGTCACACCGTAGAGGGCGCGCGCGATCTCCATCGTGCGCTTGTTGTGTGTGATGACGATGAACTGGGTGTTCGTTGCCATCTCGGCGATCTTCGCGGTGAAGCGACCGATGTTGGCCTCGTCGAGCGGGGCGTCAACTTCGTCGAGCAGGCAGAAGGGCGACGGGCGATAGCGGAAGATGGCGAGCACGAGCGACAGCGCGGCCATCGCCTTCTCGCCGCCCGAGAGCAACAGCACGTTTTGCAGACGCTTGCCCGGCGGTTGCGCCACGATGTCAATGCCCGATTCCAACACGTCGTCGGCATCAATCATGCTCATCTCGCCGCGACCGCCGCCGAAGAGTTCGAGGAACAGTTGCCCGAAGTTGCGGTTGATCTCTTCAAACGCCTGCCGGAAACGTTCGCGCGAGCGTCGCTTGATCTCGCGCAGGGCTTCCTCGGTCGAGCCGATGCCGTCAATGATGTCCTGCCGCTGCGTCGTCAGGAACGACAGGCGTTCTTCCGACTCGGCCAGTTCTTCGAGCGCCATCATGTTGACCGCGCCGAAACTCTCGACCCGCGCGCGCAACTCTTCGACCCGCGCGCGACCCGCTTCCAGATCAAACTTCGCGTCCGCCTCATACGCCGCCGCGATCTCTTCGAGCGGCTGCGCGAGTTCGGCCATGCACGCCTCGTGCAGGTAGTTCAATCGCGCCGCCGTCTCGGCGCGATTGACTTCGAGCGTCGCGCGAGCGTCGCGCGCCGCCGCCGCACGGTGATTCAACTCCGTCAACTCGTCGGAGAGCGCGTCGGCGCGCGCGCGCGCTTCCGCCAGACGCCCGGCCGCCATCGCCACTTCGGCCTCGCGCGCGGCGCGTTCGCTCTCCACCGAACCGCTCGTCTCGTCCATCTCGGCCATCGCCAGCCGCAACTCTTCGAGCCGCGACCGCATCTCTTCGATCTCGGCGGCGTGGCGTTCCAGTCTCGCTTCGAGGTCGGCGTTCTCCGTCTCCATGCGCCGGAGTTCGGCGGCGGTCGCGCGGCGTCGTTCGGCAGCGGCGGCCGAGGCCATGCGCTGCCGGTTCAACTGCTCGCCCTCGACTTCGGCAGCGCGGCGTTCGGCGGCCAACAGTTCCGCCGCCTCCGCGACCGACTGCGTGGCGGCCAGGCGCGCCGCTTCGGCCGCCCCGGCTTCCTGTAGCCCCTGCGTGCGACGCGCTTCCAACTCGCGCCGCTCTTCGGCGAGACGCGCCGTGTCGTCGGCCACAACGCGCAAGTGCCGCGCGGCGCGTTCGATCTCCTGCGCGAGTTGCGCGTGGTTGAGTTCGCGCGCCACCTGCTCGCGCTCCTCGCGCCCGATCTGCTCTGCGACGAGGACGAGCGCGTCTTCCAATTCGACGAGGCGCGCGCGAGCCGCACTGACGGAATCCTCTGCCGAAACCACTTCGGAAGCGAGGTCGGCGGCGCGAGATTCCAGTTCGCGCATCTCGCGCCTGAAAGCCAGCAGCCCCGTGCCCTCTTCGACCGCGTGCGAATTGCCCGCGCCGAGCAGTTGCCCGCCCGCCACCCATTCGCCGCGCGGCGTGACGCACATGTCGCCCGTCGCGAACGACAGGGACATCGCGCCTTCCAGATCATCACTCAAGCGCGCGCCCATCTCGCGCGGCAGCGTGCGCGCGAGCACCGACGCGATCTCGCGGGGCGCGCCGAGCAGGTCGCCGAGCCGCAAACCGGTCGCGCGTTCGTCCGCGAGCGTGCCGCGCGAGAGATAGTTGTTGTCGGTCTCCGCGCTCGCGCCGTGAAGACCGGCCACGAGGAAGGTGGCGCGACCGGCGTTGTTGGCTTCGAGCCACGCAGCGGCGCGGAAGGCGTCGTCGGGCGTCGGCACGATCACGGTTTGCAGGTACGAACCGAAGACGCTCTCGACGGCGTGCTCCCACTGCGGCGCGACTTGCAGCATGTCGGCGAGCGTGCCGATGGTGTGAAAATCTTTCGCCGGGTCGGCCTCGGCCTCGTCCGCGTGCTCGGCGGAAAAGATGCGCTGCACGGCCTGCGAATAAAGGGCGCGCTTTTCGTCGAGTTCGGACAGCGTATCGAGGCGATTGCGCACGCGCGCCGCCTCCTCGCGCATCCGTGCGTATTCCGTCAGCGTCGCCGACACCAGACTCCGCGCGGCGGCCACGCCTTCCGAAGCCGCGCCGCGTTCGACATGCAACACGTCGAGACGTGCGCGCGCATCCTTGATCTCAACACTCAACGTCTCGGCCTGCTCGGTGAACTCGGCGTGCGCGGCGCGCGCGCGTTCGCCTTCGCGCCCCAGCCCTTCGGCCTGTAAGGTTAAGCGTTCGAGCGTCGCCTCCAACTGCCGGTTGATTTCCGAGAGCCGTTCCGCCACGGCCGTGTGCGTAAGCAACTCGGCACGCGCCGCCTCGATGCGCGTCTCGGCGTCGGACACTTCGGCGAGGCGACGCGCGTAGACGGCTTCGGCCGCCTGCAAGTCTCGCGCGGTGGTCTCGGCTTCCACGCGCAACTGCGCGTCGCCCGCGCGCAGCGTTTCGCGCTCCGCCTCGACCGTCGCCAGGCGTTCGCGCACCATCTCCATCTGCCCCGTGATGTCCGAGACGCGCCGCTCTAAAGAAGCGGCCTGCTCAAGCTGATAAGCCCGCTCGCGCTCGCGCCGGTCGCGCCTGAGCGCAGCGTCCGCCACCGCGCTGCGCGCCGCCGCGAGTTCTTCCTCGCACTCGCGCGCTTCCCCGGTCGCCCGCCGCGCTTCCTCTTCGCGCTCTTCCAACCTCGCCGCGAGCGCGGACACCTCTTCGCCCGAGGCGGCGAGGTGCGTGCGTAATTCTTCCAGCGAGGCGGTCAGCGCGCGCTCGTCTGCGGCGTAGACGTGGCGCAGCAACTCGCGCAACTCTTCGCGCAGCGTCCGGTAGCGACGCGCCTTCGCCGCCTGACGGCGCAGACTCCCGACCTGCCGCTCGATCTCAGAGACGATGTCCGACACGCGGCGCAGGTTCGAGCGCGCGCCTTCGAGACGCGCTTCCGCCGCGCGCTGCCGCACGCGAAACTTCGTGATCCCGGCGGCCTCTTCGATAAGCGAGCGGCGATCCATCGGCTTGGCCGAAAGAATCTGCCCGATGCGCCCCTGCTCGATGATCGCGTAGTGCGCGCCCGCCAGCCCCGTGCCGGAGAACAAATCCTGTATGTCGCGCAGGCGACAGGTGCGCCCGTTCAAAAGATACTCGCTCTCGCCGTCGCGGTAGAGGCGGCGCGTCACCGTCACGGTCTCGCCCGGCGCGAAGCCGAGCGCGAGACGGCGCGGACGCCAGTGACGTTTGTGATGCTGCTGAACTTTCGCCGTCAACGCTTCGGGAGTTTGAGCGCCGGCGACGACTGCGACCGCATTTTCATTTCCCTCCGCGGCGCTCTCTTCAACCGTCTCGCCGGAAACAATCGCTATGTCGGAAGACGCCTGCGCGACGGCAGACGCATCGGCGTCGGGGGCGACGACAGTCTCGACCGCCGACAATTCCGGCAGAAATTTCTCTTCGACGAGTTCGCTGCGCTCGTCAATCTCTTCGAGCGTGGAATCAATGTCGTCAATGTCCGGCTCTTCGTCCGTCGCCTCGTCGCGCACGAGGTGGAGGACGACCTCGGCCATGCCGCTCGGCTGGCGATTGCGCGAGCCTTGAAAGATCACGTCTTTCATCTCCGCGCCGCGCAGGTGCTTGACGCGCTGCTCGCCCAAGACCCACGCGATGGCGTCGGCGACGTTCGACTTGCCGCAACCGTTCGGGCCGACCACCCCCGTGATGCCCTCGCCCGTGAAAACGAGATCGGTGTAGTCGGCGAATGATTTGAAACCGGTTATTTCCAGTCTTTGTAATCTGAACATTCGTGCAACTTTCGTCTGCCGAGAGACCTGACAGGGGATGCGAACCATTTCTCTGAAAGCACAGCCGCTAGGCGCGGCGCAGGAGAGGCACACTATATGTTGGAGAGGGGCGGCTAGTCAACCATACTCTCAGGTCGAACCGCCTTATTGATGTATCGAGTCGGTTTAGATTTTGGCGTAGCGCGCCAGCCCCGCAAAAAACCGCGCCGCCGGAGTTTGCAAACTCCGGCGGCGCGGGCAGGTTGTGGCGTGCGGACGAGAGCCGCTGTTTTAGGGCAACGCCTCCACGTTGACGAGGAAGCGGAAGTTACCACTGGGCGACATCACGCCCAGACGGAACTGCACGTTGACGGAGTTGCCCGGCGCGAGCGGGGTACCCATCGTGATCCTGCCCAGTCGCACCGTCGAGTTGAGACCTCCGCCGTTCGGCTGCGCCGGCGGATTCTCTTCCAGCGTCAGTCCTTCGATGACGACAGGATTACCGTTTGAGTCCGTCGCCTCAAGCTGATCTGCCGAAGAGAGCAGGCGCATATCTGCCTCGTTGGCAAGGACATTGCCGTGCGTGCTGATGTTCACCGCCCGGAAACGCAACTGCCGGACGCTCTCGTTCGTCGTGTTCTTAAACTTGCGCCGAATCAGGAGCGTGCCGTAAGCGGCGTTCTGCGGGTTCGCGCCCGCTCCGGTGCGCACGCGTGCGCACGCGCTTTCCGGCGCGCCGAAACCTGCGCACCCCGGATCAATGAGCGAAGCCTTGATGACGGCGTTGCGCTGGATCGGACTGGTGGAGTTCTCCGGCCCCGGCGCGCCCAGTATTGACGGGACGCCGCCGAGCGCCGCACCCGTCGTGTTGACTAACAGGAAGTCGGCGGCGTTGTCGCCCGTGTCCTTCGGGAACCCGCTGGACATATTACGCACGTGGCTGTACTCCGCGTTAGTGCTGCCGATGGGCGCCAGCCCCCCTCCCTCACGGTAGATCTGCGGCGCGCTGCTGAACCCGGCCGCGTCGAGCTTATTGGCCTCCGTCAGCGAGCCGGTATTGGTCGTCCTGAAGAGCGCGACGCCGGTGTTATCGGGAATGTCCCTTTGGTACGTCGCATCCGCCGTGGCGCGGCCTGTGCCCCCGTAGTTCGACAGGCTGTAACCGCCGACGCCGCCCGTGTTGCTGTTGTTGGCGATGAGGAAGTGACCTCTCGCCGGAAGCACCGTGCCGCTCTGAATGGTGGCGAGCGGCGTCAACACGCCCGATGAATTGGGCGCGGCGAGCGTGAACCCGCCGGAATTGTCCGCCGGTGTGACGATGATCGGCGCGCTCGTCCGGTTGTAGAGTTCGATGAACTCATCGTTCGGGCCGTCCGGGCCGCGCAGGCGGAATTCGCTGATGATCACGTCGCCGAGCGCGACCGCCCCCACGACCGGGCAGGCCGCCGGGTCGAGGTTGTTGATCACCAGATTGTCTATATACCAGCCGGCGTCCTCGCCCGCCGCCGTGCCCACGTCCGAAGTCATGCGGAAGCGGATGTAGACGGGCAGGCCGTTCGGGTTGTTCATGCCGCCGGGGGCGAAGGGTTGAAGCGCGATGCGCGTGTGATGCAAGCCCTTCGCGCCGGTGAAAGCGCGACGCCCTTGCAAGGGCGAGAGGAAGACGCCCGCCGCGAGCGTGCCGTCGAGCCTGCCGTTGTAGCCGCCTTCGATCATGTAGTAGCCGAGATCGAAGTGCGTCGCGTTGGCCGGCAGCGGGTTGTTGGAGTTGAAGCTCGCGTCGCCGACGGAGATTTCCACCACGCCGCCGTCGAAACTCGCCTCGGTCGAGAAGAAGTGGTCGAACTCCAGAATTGAAGTCGGCGTGAGCACCAAAGGCTGCGGGCCGGGGCCGCCGATCTTGACGGAGAAGTCGCTCGGCCCACCCTGGTTGTAGGTCGGGTCGGCTTCGCCGCCCGGCGTCAGGTTCGGGGCATACATGGTCGAGGAAGTGACGCCACTGGCGACCGTGATGCCGGTTACGCGCTGGAAGGTCTGGAGAGCTTCCTGCGGTTCGTTGCCCGAATCAACCAACGGCCCGGCTCCGTTCGGCGGCCCGTTGTCGAAGCGCGTGTTCGCCGTCGCCGCCTCGAAGGTCTCGGTGGCGAAGACGGGCGTGCTGGTCGAACTCGGCGAAGTGGGCGCGTTGAACTTCGCGAGCCGGTTGCCGACGTTACCCGTGTCGAGTTGGCCGTTGTTCAAATCGCGCGCCTGCACGATGTAGTAATACGGCTTGTCGAGCGTCAGGCCGGTGTCGGTATAGGTGGTGGTCGTAATGCCACCCGCCGGCGTCAGGCGATTCGAGGCGGACGGCGTGAAAGTCGGTTCGGAGAGAGCGGGAGTGCCCGGCGCATCAATCTTCTCCGCGCGATACACGTCGTAGACGATCTGGGCATTCGGGTTGGTCGAGAGCGCCGCATCCCAGTTGATGACGAGTATGTTACAAGCCTTCGGATCAATTACCTCTTTGACGCCGAAGAAGATCGGCGGGGTAGGCAGCACGACGCCGTTGACGACGATGATGCTTTGCGTGTTGGACGTGGAGACGCAGTTCGACTGCGCGTCGCGGCTCGCGCGCACCTGATAATAATAGGTCTTGTTGAGTTCGCGCCCGGTGTCGTTGTAAGTGGTCGTGGAATGCGGGACTTCGGCGATGGTGACGAAAGGCCCGTCCTCGCTCTCGGCGCGCGAGATGATGAACTTGTTCGCGCCCGGCGTGACCGTGATGTTGATGGTGACGGTGTTGGCTTGCGTGTTGCTGAGCGTGAAAGCGGGCGCGGCCAGCGGGCCGAGTTGCTCGCACTGCGTGACGCCCTGCGGCACGGTGAAGTCTTCCACGATGGCCGGGGCGTTCTGGCTGCCGGGGTCGTCCGCCGTGCCCGTCGTCGAACGCGCGCCGACGCCGACGCCGTGGCTGGCGAAAGCGCGCCAGATGATCGCCTGATTTTCGCCGCCGGTCAATTCACGGTCGGCCAGCAGGATCGAGTCGCGCGAATCAACGAAGGAAGGGTTACACGGCGAAAGTTGCATGCCGCGCAGGACGAGCTTGTCGGCGAGTGTCGCGCCTTCGGCGACGGCCGTCGCGAGCGGGCCGTCGCGATCCGGGTTGGTCGTATTCTCTTCGGCGACTTCGCCGGGGCGGACGATGTGCGTGGCGGCATCAATCCTCGGCGCGGGCGCCGGGCCGCCGGGGGCGACCTGCGGGGCGGTCGTGTTGAACGACTTGCGGTACTCAATCGGATGCAGCGCGTCAACGGAGCGCACCCGCCGGTTGCCGATGTAGAACTGCGCACCCAGGCCGGCCAGTTGATTCGGGTCGAGGCGGCGCGTGCCGTCGAAGAAGATGCCGTTCGGGTCTTTCATGATCATCAACTCGCGCATGTCCCAGAGCGTCGCAGCCCAGACTTCGCCGATGTCATGCACCTCGTAAGGAACGCCGCCGACTCTTTGATCCGGAATGGCGGTGGGGTCGTAGCTGCGGTCGCGGCGCGCGAGCGTCTGACCGTTGATCGCTGCATAAGACCAGCGATAGTTCGTCACGGGCAGGCGGCGGATGCCGATGTCGTGTTCGCCCGTGGCGAACTCGCCCTCCGCGTCGTCGTCTCCCATCGAGGAAGCGATGTAGTCAGACCAGCCCTCGCCCTGACCGCCCGATTCGCCGACGAGCGTGACGCCGAGACAGCCCGTGTCGCCCTTGGCGACGGAGCGGTTCGAGACGCCGTGATAAAACTCGTGGGCGACGATGTCGAAGTCGAAATCGCCGTCGGTGCGGCGGAAACCGGCGTCGGTGAAGAGGAACATCTGCATGCGCGGCGCGCCGCCGTCAGCGCCCGTGCCCATGTTGGCGTTGTCCGTGCCCGAGCCGTCCTGCACCTGCGCGCTCAAGGCGTCGCGCCCCGCGCCGCCGCGCCCGAAGTTATCCTGCTGGAAGTTCCAGAGCGGCTCGGTGAAGCCGATGCTGTAGAGGTAATCGTGCATGATGTTGTTGTAGTAAAACAACGTCAGCGTGGCGGGATACACGTCGGGGAAAGTGGAGGGCGGGAAGAAGGGCGTGCCGCCCGCGTCCGGCCCGTTGAATTCGTAGGAGTTGATGAAATCGAAGTAGCTGGGGATGAAATTGCGCGTGGCGTTATAGCCTTTGATGCCATGCGTCGTTTCGTTGTCGCTCGCGTGGTCGTCGGCGACGAGCACGTTGTTGCCTTCCGTGTATCGCGACTCGAAGACGGCCGAGAGTTGGCGGCTGTCGGCCAGTTCCACGGTCGGCGCGATGGCCGTGAGCGACGCGGAGAACGGCTGGCTCTTGTCGGCGCAGGCCGCAGGCGGCGCGCAGTTCGGAGAGTTTGCCGGGACGTTGCGCGTCGCGGCTTCCGGGTGCGTGTTATAGCCGAAGGCTCGGGTCGTGGCGCGGTTGATGTCGCTGTCGTTGATCTCCATCCCGCCGGTGTTCGTCGGCAGGTAGAACCACCCGAAGGGCGACTCAGCGGTCGGGTTGGTGGCGTCGGGCAGACCGCGCAGCACCTGCCCGTATGGGACGTTGTAGACGAGCGGCGTCTGGGTGCGGGCGAAGACTAAACTCTGCTTGAAGCCGCGCCCGCTGGCAGCCGCCGTTGTGGATTCGGGCGCGTAGGTCGGCGGGTTGCCGGGGGTTGGACGCCCGAGGCCGCCCAGCCCTGAGAGCGCGGTCGGAGCGCCGTCGAAGACTTTGCCCTGCGCCGTGCCGGTGGGGTTATAAGCCTCCACGGAATTTTGAATGTCGGGTCGGAACGTGCCGAGCCTGCCGACGGCCGGGGGGCCGCCTCCCGGCGGGCCGAAGTTCGCCTCTTTCCCGGCCACGCTTTTCATATTGGTTCTGGGATTGCCGCTCCGGCGCGCGTCGCTCTTCTTTTGAAACGCGGTCAAACTCGCGCGTCGCAAAATCTGTCCGCTTTGCGCGTCCACGATGTTCTCCCACATGATGCCTTCATACTGCGGCGTCGTGAGGACGAACTTGTAAGCCGCCCGCCCCGTGTCGCCGAGCGGAAAGACGACGCGCGTGACGATGATGTCGTCGGTGAAAGTGCCGCCGCCGCTGAACTTCTGTCCTTCGACGGTGTAGGGCGGGAGGTCGCCGAAACTCCTGAGCACGGGCGTCGTCCCGAGCGACTGCGGGGTGAAGCCGGGCACGTCGAGGGCGTTGGCGGCACTCGTGATGGCCTGCGACGCGCTGAGCGTGAAGCCGTTCGTCACACTGAGTTGCGGGAAGTTTTCGCTGCCGACGTTGATGACCCGCCCGGCGCGGCTGATGTTGACGAGCACCTCGCCTTTATAGACCGGCAGATTATTGACCTGCTGCTCAAAGACGACGATGGTCGTTCCCGTGTCGGGGATCGTGGCGCGCGACTTCAGACGAAGATTCGAGAGGTCGCTATCGCTGAAGCGAAAGATGCCGCGCCAGCGCGTGAGAAAGTCGCGCGCGATCATTTCCGGCGGGGCGGCACTGGAGGGCGTCAAATAGCCCGTATAGCTGAACAGGTGGCTCGGCGTGGCCGTCAGGCCGTTATAACGCACCTGGAGAGACGCGCCGCTCACTACCTGGAGCGAAGCGATAGCACGCAACTGAGCCGCGGTCGGGGCGCGCAGGTCAGTGCCGCGCGGGACGCCGTGCAGGCCGCGCACGTCCAGTTCGCTCGGGCGAGGCTTTGAAGAAGCCACAAGCGGTGTGGGGTTGACGGCTTCGGCAGCCGAGCCAAACAGTCCGGGCATAATGACCGCAAGGGCGAGCAGCCCTATAACTGTGGCAAGAAAAATTCGGCGGGTATTCATTGACGTGTTCCTCCAGGAAATCGGTAATCCTTGTGCGTGTGTCTAGACCGGGGAGTGCTCAAACGGTGAGCATGACGCGCTGCCCTTCGTGTTCCTCTCAACCACCGACTGTCGGGGTCGGGAACAGCGAGCGCGTGTGTTTAAAGTGGAAACCTATTTCGACCTTCGATGTCCGCAAGACTAATCTCGCGGGGTTGAGAAATACTTGAGTCCGTATCCTTCTAAAGGCCGAATCAAGCTCTATTTCAATTACATTCGCATTGCGATGGGGTTGCACCCGTAAAATGCGCGCGTTTTTCTAGCTGCGGCAGGATTCCGAGCGGCCTGTCGCCGAGCGCGAGAGCGTCTGAGGATAAAGGCTTTCTCAAATGAAACCTTCGACACCGGTAGTACGGCAACACCGGGTCGAACGGCGGGCTTGTCTCGTCCGGGGGGATGAACGAGTAACAGTTCGCGGTCGGGGATTGCGAAAGGCAGGTCGGGGTTATTTTCGCAAAAACGAACTTGGACTTTATTTAGTTACAGGGGCGGACATTAACACTCCGCCTGATTTTTCGTCAATCAATTTAGCGACAGGGGAAATGTCAAATTTTTGTCACGACGGGCGCGCGGGGTCTGTCAGCCCCGGCGCGGACGCCGAATCTATCGTCCCGCGAGGTCTCGACGCGCGTAGAGGTTGAGGGTCACGCCGGGTCGCATCGGGTAAGTTCCGACGAGTTGATAATTCGCGCCGTGCATAGCCTGCATCTCCGCGCTCTGCGTCGCGCTGCTGATGATGACGGCATCGGTCGCCGTCTGGATGACGCGCGTTTGATAGCCGACGCGCTTGTAGTTGCGCAAGTACCAGGGCATCGGCCAGTATTCGGGCGCGGACACGTTGATGCTCGTCTCATAACCCGTCCCCGCGCGCTCGGCGATGCGGTTGAGTTCTCTGATCATGTCCAGATACTCACGCTTTGTGTGCGCGTAGACGTAGATGTAACGGTCGTTGTCGTAATGCACGTAGTTGAGTTGGACGGTCTGGTACGCGGCGATGGCGAGTGCGACACCGAGCACGCCGAGCGCGAGCGAGCGTGCGCTCCGCCGGTAGAGCCAATCAATCGCGTAGCCGCCCGCGATGGCGAACGGGACGAGCATGCTGAGCACGAGCCACGGCGTCTTGTATTTGATGAGCGAGTAGGCGGCGAGCAGGCCGAAGCCCCAGAGCGCGGCGAAGAGCGGGAAGCGTCGGCGCGTCTCGCGCAGGGCGACGAGCGCGCCCGCGCACGCAAGCAGAAACAGCGCGGGTTCTTCGCCAAACTGCCACTTCTCGCCCGACGGCGTATTAGTCTTATCAATCAAGAGCCACTGTAGATATTTGTGCCAGCCGTAGCCGTGAAAGCCGCTCTCGCCCGTCTTCTTCCAAACCTTATACGCCTCGACGGCATCCCAGACGCCCTTCGAGTTTGAAAAGAAGGACGAGTAGAACACGATGTTGACGAAGAGGAAGAGGCCGAGCGCGGCGGCCAGCAGGATCAGGATGCGCGACCAACCGCCGAGCCGCGCCACGAGTCCCTGCGTCTCAACCGCGGCGATGCCCGCGCTGCCCTTCCCGCCCTGCCTGCCGCGCGCGCGTCTGCGCGATGCAGCCTCACGCGTGTCGAACCATCCCTGCCGCGCGGCGAACCACGTATAGCCCCAGGCCATCGGCCACGCGATCAGGAGCACGCCCACGGAGATGAAAGCCGTCTCTTTCGTCGCAAACAAAAGTGCGGCGGAGACGGCGGCGAGAATCAGGTAAGTCGCACGCTCGCCGTCGTATCGCCTGAGCAGCACGAACAACGCGCCCAGGCTCGACAGGACGATCACCAGAGCGGGCGCGTAATACTTCGGCCGATATGCCGCGCCGAGCGACGCGGCGACAAGCGCGAGCGAAGCCGCAGCAGCCGCGATGCCTAATCCCACGCGCGCGCCCGGCGATGCATCGGGCGAGTCCGGCGGCGCGTCGTATTCGTAAAAACGGAGCGCGGCCACGACGATGCCGAGCGTGAAGAACACGAACATCATTTCGTGTATGAAGTAGCGCGAGAAGAAGACGACGCCGGGCGACAGCGCGAGGAGCGCCCCGGCCGAGAGCGCGCCGACGCGCCCGATGTAACGGCGCAGGCCGAGCACGAGCCACACGGTCGCCATCCCGAAGATGAGCGGCAGAAGGCGCACCGTCCACGTGCCGTACATTTGCAGACGTTCGGCGGCGACGGCTAAAGGCAGGGTGAAATAGTAAAGCGTCGGGCCGTGATAATTAGTCGGGTCGTAGCGAAAGATGCCCGTGCGGATCAGGTTGTTGAGGAAGAAGCCGTTGACTCCCTCGTCGTGGTGCATCGGCCGGAGTTCGAGTTGGTAGAGGCGCACGAAGGCTGCGACGAGCATCACGGCCGCGTAAGCGATCCACCACGCGCGCCGGGATAGTTCCCCGTCAGCGTCCGTTGTTGTCGTATCCGCCGCCGTCGAACCGGCGAAGCCGCTTTGCGTCTCTGCCCCCCGAGAGGTCTTCGCCTGCCCCCCCTTCTGTTTACCGGCGCGCGACTTTGTAGAGGCTGTACCCACCTGTCTCCCCAACTTTCGTGAAGCGTCTGAAGAACTGTTCGTTGACCTGAATCGCGCCCCGTTCAAGCGGGCTGACGACAACGTACTCGACGCTGTGTTTCGCCATCAAGCTCTCCGCGTCGGGCGCGCCCGCGTACATGCGCCTGAGTTCGGCCTCGCGCGGCGCATAGTCAATCCCCTGCGACCAGAGATGCCCGGCGTAGCCCATCAGGGCGCGCCGTCCGGTTAAATAAACGGGATGATTATAAGTCGGCGCGTGGAGAATCAGTGAACGCGGAGCGGTCTTGGCCTTGATGACCTCGGCGAACTTCACGCCGTCACCGTCGAACTCGCGCTGCTCCGACGCCTCCGACACGACGCGCCACACGTCGAGCGTGCCCGCCGCCGTCAACGCCAACAACAGCACGACCGCCGCCGCGCGCGCCGCCAGGTGCAGACGCCACAAGCGCGCCAGCAGCAACGCGACGAGCGGCACGGAGGCGATGTACCAGTAGTAGAGCACCTTGATGTTGTCCCAAATCCACGGCGAGATTTTCCCCGCGTTGGAGATGATGAACAGCAGCGTGAAGGGCAGGTAAAAAAGCAGGAGACGCTTCGGCGCGTCCACGGCGGCGCGACCGCGCCACGCCAGCCACCCGAGCGCGGCGGCGAGCAGCGGGATGAACAGTCCCGTGTTCCTGAACCAGAACCACAGAGCGTTCTGCTCGCCGCGATCCCAACCGAACTGCCACCCGAAGAAGCTCCCCGCCCGCGCCGCGCTTCCGCGCGTAGCCCACCACATCTGCGGCGCGGCGATCACGAGCGCGACCGCGAAAAAGATGAACCACGCGCGCCAGCGCGGAAACAGCAACGCCAGACACCCGCCCATCAACATCAACACGACGAAACTGTGCGCGTGCGCCAGCGGCAACAAACCGGCGATCACGCCCGCGCCGAGCATCCGCGCGTCGGCGGAAGAAAGTGTAAAGGGGAGGAAGGAGAGGTTAAACGCGGGGAGCGTCGGCGCGGCGGCGGTCGTCGTAGCGGCACGCTTCGCCTTCTTCCCGGCCTTCCCTTTCCGCCCGTTGACGCTGGCCTCTTCTTCCTTTCCGCCTTCCCCCTTCCCCTCTACCCCTTCATCCTCATTCCCCGTCGCCAGCCACCATTGCGTGACGACGACGAGCGCGAGCGGCAGGCCGAGCAACAGCCCGCGCTGCGGCACGAGCAGCGTCGTGATCGCGTTGCCCCAGCGATACAGGCCGTTTGAACTGATCGTGTAATCATGCGGCAGGCGACCCAGCAACTCGAAGAGGCCGAGACTGCCGCCCGACCACTCGCGCGCGAACACCCACCATCCGAGGCCGCCGCTCAAGAGCGCCAGCGCGGGCGTGATGAGCGCGGCCGTGCGGTCGCCGGTCAACTTCAGCGCGAAGCGATACAGCAACACGACGAGCGCGAGCGCGAGCACGAAGCTCTCCCAGAAGAGCGCGCCCTCCAGCGTCGCCCCCGCCCGCACGAACATCGCCGCCACGAAGTCCACGATGAACGGGTAGGTCAGGCGCGCGCCCGCGTATTCGGGGTGTACCGGCGGGAAGTTCTCCCCGTAAACGAAACCCGTGATGATGCTCAGGTGAAACGGCAAATCGCCGAGGTTGTTATCAACGCCCGTGAACATCTCGCCGCCGCGCATGAACATCGCGCGCCCGAAAACCTGCCAGAAGACGTAAGCGCACGCGACGAAGAGGATGAGTACGCTTGTCGTCGCCGCCCGTGGCCGCACAACCGCGCCGCTCACGTCGCGCCACGCCCCGGCGGCGTCGAAGCGCAAGCGCGCGCGCCATTCGCTTTTCGATAACAGCGCGAGCGGCGCGGCGACGACGATGGCCGAGAGCACGAGTGCGGCGGGCGTGAGTCCGAGGAACGAGGCGAAGATAAAGCCGACGAGGCCGAGCGCCGCCAGTCCCGTGCATGCTCCGGCCGCGAGGCGCGCGAGGAAATGCGCGTCGCGGTCATACAGGTATGTGACGAGCGCGCCGCTCATGATGGCGACGAGCGCGAGTATGAATGCCATTTGCAAGCGCGTCTGACGCGAAACGTGTGTGGTCGAATTTGAAAACCCGGAACGGCGACGGGCGCGTTCAGTCTCCGGCGCGCGAGATTATACGCGAACCCGCGCGCGAAGTCCGCAAGTCACTTTCCGCTTTTTAGCGCCCTCAATGATTTTGTCCTCTGAAAGTTGAAGCCCTGACACTACTTCTGCTTTTGCCTTTCCGCGCCCCACGGTGTAAAAGAACTCATTCGCCTTAAAGCAAATCGCGTGTCTTTAATTTAGAGAGGTTCATCCATGCTCCGCGCAGGTATTGTCGGGCTGCCGAACGTCGGCAAGTCCACGCTTTTCAACGCGCTCACGGCGCAGGCTTCCGCGCTCGCCGCCAATTACCCGTTCGCCACCATTGACCCGAACATCGGCGTTGTCGCCGTGCCCGACGAACGCCTCGTCCCGCTCGCTGCGATAGTCAAAACGAGCACCATCGTCCCGGCGACCGTCGAGTTCGTGGACATCGCGGGGCTGGTGCGCGGCGCGTCCAAGGGCGAGGGACTCGGCAACCAGTTTCTCGCCAACATCCGCGAGACGGACGCCGTGATCCAGGTCGTGCGTTGTTTCGAGGACGAGAACATCATTCACGTCGAAGGCTCGGTCAACCCGGAGCGCGACATCGAGACCATCCAGATCGAACTCGCGCTCGCAGACCTCGCCTCCGTCGAACGCCGACGCGAGCGCGCGCAAAAAACCGCCAAGGGCGGCGACAAGACGGCGCTCGCCGAAATCGCCCTGATAGACAAACTCCTGCCCGTGCTCTCCGAAGGCCAGCCCGCGCGCCTCGTCCAGATGACGGATGAAGAACGCGCCACGGCGCGCACGCTCTTTCTCCTCACGATGAAGCCGACCATCTATGCGGCCAACGTGGACGAGGCCACGCTCGCCGCGCCCGAAGATAACGCGCACGTCAAAGCGGTGCGCGCTCTGGCCGCGAGCGAGGCGGCCGAGTCGGTCGTCATCTGCGCGCAGATCGAGGCCGAACTAGTCGAACTCTCGCCCGAAGATCGTGAGGGCTATTTGCAGTCGCTCGGGGTCGAAGGCAGCGGCGTGGACGACTTGATCAAAAGCGCGTACCGTTTGCTCGGCCTCATGTCGTTTTTGACGGCGGGCGAAAAAGAGGTGCGCGCCTGGACGATCCCGCGAGGCACGCGCGCGCCGCAAGCCGCCGGCACGATCCACTCCGACATCGAACGCGGCTTTATCCGCGCCGAGATCGTCAGCTACGCAGACCTCACGCGCGCAGGCTCTTACGCCGCCGCCCGCGAACAGGGCTTGCTCCGCCTCGAAGGCAAAGAGTACGTCATGCAGGAAGGCGACATCGTCAACTTCCGCTTCAACGTGTGAAGAGTTCAAGAGTGCGAATAATAACAAGCCCGCACACTCACAAACTTTTAAGGGAAGAATTGCATAAACCTTCAAAGGAAGAACTGCTGGCCGCCACGGGCAAGACCGTGCCCTCCGTGATCGCGCCTGATTTGCGCGTGCTGTTTTGTGGCATCAACCCCGGACTGTACACGGCCGCGGTCGGCCACCACTTCGCCCGCCCCGGCAATCGCTTCTGGCCTGCGCTCTATGCCTCCGGTTTCACCGACCGGCTGCTCTCGCCTTTCGAGGAACACGAACTTCTCGCGCACGGATACGGGATCACAAACGTCGTCGAACGCGCCACCGCCACCGCCGCCGAACTGTCGGCCGAAGAGTATGTCGAAGGTGGCCGGAAGTTGGCGGCCAAAGTAAGGCGTTACCGTCCGGGATTTCTCGCCGTGCTCGGCGTCGGCGCATACCGGACGGCGTTCGCCCGCCCGAAGGCTTCGCTCGGCCTACAGCCCGAATCAATCGGCGACACGTCCGTCTGGGTGCTGCCGAATCCGAGCGGCCTGAACGCGCATTACCAGCCGAAAGATTTAGCGCGCATGTTCCGCGAGTTGCGGCTCGCCGTGGAGACGACCGCCGCGCGAAATCCCCGCGCTCGCTGAAGTATGAGGCGGACGCCCGTTTCAACTTGCCGACTCGTCAACGTGTCGGTGGTCGCGTGGTCGGATCGAACTTTAAACGGGCACGGGCTAGCCGTTGGCGCGCGGCTCTTTGTAGCTGGGATGAAAGGTGCGGGTCGTGTGGTCTGTGACGCTTGAGACGGGCAGCGGGTCGGTCGAAGCGGGCATGTAGGTTTGCGCCGCCGGCGGGTGGAGTTCTCTCGATTCGGATCGTTTGGTTTGTGTCGGGAGAGCCGGGGCGACGGGGAGTTGGACAAGTCGCGACAGGATGCGAATCAGCATCACGTCTATGATAAGAATCATCAATAGACCGACGACGCTCAGGACGCCCAACAGGTCGGCCGGCAGCGGCCTTACGGCCGAAGCCAGACCGCCCAGCGCGAAGAAGAGGATCGAGAGGCCGAGCAGTGTGACCAGCGTGATCGTCGCGCCAATCGTGCGCACCGGGCCTTTGATGTCAACCACAGTCGTCTCCGCTCTGTTCGCCGGAGACGAAAGCGACGAACCGACCGCCGCGCCGCAACGGTTGCAGTAGTTGAGTCCCGTTTGAATTTCCGTGCCGCACGTCTGGCAGTACATAGGCTCTCCGAAATAGATGTTTTAGGTTGGGAGGATGCGGACGCGCCCGCTCGAAGGTGGAGGAAAGAGCGGGCGCGTCTCTGTGTGTCCGGTCGCGATATTTAGCGCATCAGGGCGCGGATGGCGACAAGCGCGAGATAACCGATGGCGATGACGACGGCGAGTTTGATCACGGCGACGGCCAGACCGATGATCATGCCGATGCCGCTCAGGACGATCCCCGCCGCCGCCAGCAGCAAAGGCACGCCGATCACTAGCACCACTAAACCGAGTGCAATTATTCCGATAACTCTTAAAGTATCATTCATCTCTTCCACCTCAACTTCCCGGTCTTAAACTACCCTCGCGCGCGTCGGAAATATTATGCTCCGTCCGCGCGCTCGCCCTCCTATACGAACAACGCGCGGCGAACGTTCCATCCAAGACTTTGGATGTATTCGGGCGCGTCGCGCCGCCCGGCGTGTCCGAAATTTGTGTTAAGCTATGATAGCAAATCTCCCGATAAGCGAAAGAATTTTCACGCCGGAACGGGCGTGCGTGCGTTAATTTCTCCGGCCGTAATTCGACTTGGAATGGTGTGCGGATGCCGCGACGTAAAACCGACAGCCTCTTTGACGAACCCGAACCCGAAGCCCTCGCGGAAGCCGCCACGGCAGCCGACGCGCCGCTCGCCGAGCGCATGCGACCGCGCACACTCGAAGAGTTTGTCGGGCAACGCCACCTGATCGGCGAGGGTCGCATCCTGCGCCGCCTGATCGAAGGCGAGGGCGCGCTGCCGTCCCTCATACTTTGGGGCGCGCCCGGCACCGGCAAGACGACGCTCGCGCGCCTGCTCGCACGCCACAGCGAAGCGGAGTTCATCGCGCTCTCGGCCGTCTTCTCCGGCGTCAAAGATTTGCGCGCGGCCATCACCGAAGCGCGCGAGACCAAGCGAACGGGTCGCCGCACCGTCCTCTTCGTTGACGAAATTCACCGCTTCAACAAGGCGCAGCAGGACGCACTTCTGCCCGCCGTCGAAGAAGGCACGGTGACGCTCATCGGCGCGACGACGGAGAATCCTTCGTTTGAAGTCATCAGCGCGCTGCTCTCGCGCTCGCGCGTGCTCTCGCTCGAACCTCTGACGGAGGCGGACATCACCGCGCTCATCTGCCGCGCCCTGTCGGACGAAGCGCGCGGTCTGGCAAACTTACACCCGCAAGTGTCCGACGAAGTGCTCGCACGTTTCGCGCGGGCGGCGGGCGGCGATGCGCGCGTCGCGCTCACCGCGCTCGAAGCGGCGGTCGAATCAACCGCGCCCGACGAGCGCGGCGTGCGTCACATCACGGACGAGGTCGCGGTCGAAGCTCTGGGGCGCGCCCGCTACGCCTATGACAAGGGCGGCGAGGAGCATTACAACCTCGCCTCCGCGCTCATCAAGTCCCTGCGCAACTCCGACACGAACGCCGCGCTCTACTGGCTCGCGCGACTCATCGAGGGCGGCGCAGACCCGCTTTTCATCGCGCGCCGCCTCTGCATTCTGGCCTCCGAAGACGTGGGGCTGGCCGATCCGCAGGCGATGGTGCAGGCGTCGGCCGCTGCGCAGATCACGGCGCTCATCGGTCTGCCCGAAGCGCTCTACCCGCTCTCGCAGGCGACGATCTATCTCGCGCGCGCGCCCAAATCAAACTCCGTCAAACGCGCCTACTTCGCCGCCGCCGAGGACGCACAGGAGACGGCGCGCGAACCCGTGCCCCTGCACCTGCGCAACGCCGTGACGCCGCTGATGAAACGCTCCGGCTACGGCAGCGGCTATCGTTACGTCCACGACGACCCGCGCGCCAGGGATGAAATGGCCTGCCTGCCGAACCAACTGCGCGGGCACGAATATTACAAGGAGGATTAAAAACGTCCGTGGTCAGTTGTCAGTTGTTTGCGCTGCGCTAAGCGGCGATCTAAAGATCAGGATTCAGGTTAAGCGTCGAGGAAACAACTGACGACGGACAACTGACAACGGACAGTTTTTCGCCATGAGTGAGAACAAGACGGACAAAGAGTTGGCTTTCCTGCACGACCTCTACATCGCGACCGACTGGGGCGAGCGTTTTGCGGTATTGATGGACGCGCATGTGCAAGTGCCGAAGGCAGGCCACGCGCTCTACGTCGCGGCAGGCACGGGCGGGCACGCGCTGGCGATGAAAGACCGCGCGGGTCGGGACATGACTTTGATCGGCGTTGACGAGAGCGAGGCGCGGCTCGCGCTGGCGCGGGCGAAGGCGGCGGCCACGAAGTTGGCCGAGGTGACGGAGTTTCGCGCCGCGCAACTCGAAGCGTTATCGTTCGAGGACGAGCAGTTTGATCTCGTCGTCGGCGACGCTTCGCTCGTCGCCGTGGAGCGTCTGCCGGAAGTGCTGGCCGAGATGGTGCGCGTCGCCGCGCCGGGCGCGACCGTGGCCTTAGCGTTGCCGACGGCTTCGAGTTTCGGCGAGTTCTACTCGATCTACTGGGAAGCACTGTTGAACGCGGAGATGATCGATCAATCGCCCATCGTGGAACAATTGATCAGCGAGCGGCCGACCGTCGCCGACGTGGAAACGCTCGCCGCCCGTGAGGGTCTCGATCTGGTTCAATCGTGGACGAGCATCGAGGAGTTCGAGTACGGGTCGGGCGAAGAATTTCTGAGCGCGCCGCTCGTCAGGGATTTCCTCCTGCGAAACTGGCTCGAACCGCTCGGCGAAGACGAGGCGGCGCGAACGCGCGTCCTCTCGGAGGTCAAACGAATCATTGACGAGGAGCGCAACGAGGCCGAATTCTCGCTGACCGTCAAGGCCACGCTCGTCGTCGGCCAAAAGACGGAATAACAAACCTTGTCATGCGAAACGGAAAGAGTCGCCGTCATCGTTCAGGGACGATGACGGCGACTCTTTCCGATGTCAGGCTCGACGACGGCGCGACGTTCAGCGCGTCTTGTCGGCGGTGTACTTGTCCGCGGAGAGTTCGTCTTCTCTGGGAGTTGACTCGGCGGCGCGGAGGCGTTCGCGGCGTTTTGCCGCTTCGATGCGCGCCTCCTCGTCGGCCTCGTCCAATCCGTCTTTGAAGGCGCGTTTGCTCTGCCCCAGAGCCTTGGCAAGTTGCGGCAGGCGGCTTGCGCCGAAGAGGACGAAGACGATCAGGAGAATGATCAGAAGTTCCTGTGTCCCGAATCCGATGGCTAGTGTCATGTCATTCATTCGCTAAAATCCTTTACAGGTGAACCGGCAATATCGGCAAAACTTTCTCCCGGCGCGCCACTGTTATCCGTCCGACTCTCCGGTGTCGGATTCATAAAAAAGATACTTGCGCCAGGTCTGATCCGCGCGCCCCAGATAGCGCATGATCTGTCGGCTGACGTGCAGCGAGAAGCCGCGCGGGTGCCGGATGAGGTGCATCCCGGCCTCTTCCGGCGTGCGGCTGCCCTTGCGGTGGTTGCAGCGTTTGCAGCAGGCCACCAGATTATCCCACGTGGACTCGCCGCCGCGCGAACGCGGGTAGACGTGGTCGAGCGTGAGATCGGAGGGCGGCAGTTGCTTGGCGCAATACTGGCACGTCGAATGGTCGCGCAGCAAAATGTTCTTGCGCGAGAGCGAGCGATTTTTGAAAGGGATGTGTATGTACTCGGTCAGGCGGATGACCGAAGGCGCGTGCATCGTCACCCGCGCCGAGTGCAGCATGTGACCGTTGTGTTCTTCGACACGCGCCACGCCTTTGAAGATCATCACCACCGCGCGCCGTTCCGTACACACGTTGATCGGCTCGAATGATGCGTTCAGGACTAAAACCCGTCCATTCATATTGCTTAAAGATAGTACAAGGCACAGTGACGAGTGACAAGTGACAGGTGACGAGTTAAAACGATCTGCTTTTCTAGCTCGTCACTCGTCACTTGTCACTCGTCACTGTTCTAAAGCGGTCTGTGGCTTCGACGAGCGCGCTGCGCGTGCCGGGTTCGAGGGCGGAGTGCCCGGAGTCGGGAATGATCTTTAAATCAGCCTCCGGCCACGCGCGATGCAATTCCCAGGCGCTCATCAGCGGGCACACCACGTCGTAACGCCCCTGCACGATGACGGCCGGGATGTGCCGAATCCGCCCGACGTTTTCGATCAGGTAATTGTCGGTGTCGAAGAAGGCGTTGTTCATGAAGTAGTGACACTCGATGCGCGCGAAGGCGAGCGCGAATTGCGGGTCGCCGAAATGCGCGATGAAATCTTCGTCCGGGTAGAGTTTCGAGGTGCTGCCCTCCCAGACGCTCCACGCGCGCGCCGCTTCAAGCCGCACGGCCTCGTCCTCGCTCGTCAGGCGGCGATGAAACGCGCCGAGCATGTCCGCGCGCTCCGCCTCCGGGATGACTTTAATGTAGTGCTCCCACGCGTCCGGGTAGATCGCGCTCGCGCCCTCCTGATAAAACCAGCGTATCTCTTTCGGGCGACAGAGGAAGATGCCGCGCAGGACGAGCGCGCGCGCGCGTTCGGGGTGCGTCTGCGCGTAGGCGAGAGCCAGCGTGCTGCCCCACGAGCCGCCGAACACGACCCAGCTTTCGATCCCCAGATGCTCGCGAATTCGCTCGGTGTCGGCCACCAGATGCCACGTCGTATTGTCTTCCAGGTTCGCATGCGGCGTGCTCTTGCCCGCACCGCGCTGGTCGAAGAGCACGATGCGGTAGGCCGCCGGGTCGAAGAAACGCCGGTAATCGGGGACAGTCCCGCCGCCGGGGCCGCCGTGCAGGAAGACGACGGGCAAACCTTCCGGGTTGCCGCTCTGCTCGTAGTACAGCGTGTGTACCGGCGACACCGCCAGCATGCCTTGATCGTATGGTTCAATCGCGGGATAGAGGTCTCTCATGCGGACATCATACAGAGGTTAGAGGTCGGAGGCCAGAGTTCAGATCGAGAGGGATGGGAACGGTCGCGCAAAAATAGTTTGAATATTTCGCCCGCGCGCGGGATACGTTAAGGTGAGAGGCAATTTATGGACGACCCGACGGCAATTCAACTTCTGTGGGCGGGCGACAGGGAGGCTTTCCGCCACCTCGTCGAACGCTATCAGACACAGGCCGTCGGGCACGCCGTCGCCATCCTCGGTAATCGAGAGGACGCGTTGGACGCGGTGCAGGAGGCTTTCATTGACGCCTTTCAGGCGCTCGGCAACTTCGACCTCTCGCGCCGGTTCTATCCATGGTTTTACATCATCCTGCGCAACTGCTGTTACAAATTCGCGGCGAGCCGGAGGAGACGTGAAACGGAGAACACGGACGAGTTGGAAATACTCGCGCCGACGCCGGGCGTCACAAACGAAGAGACGATGCTACTGGAACGCGCGCTCCGGGAATTGTCTCCGCCGGAGCGAGAGTTGTTGACCCTCAAACACCTCGACGGCCTCTCGTATGAGGAACTGTCCGAGCGTTTGGGCGTGCCGCAGGGGACGATCATGAGCCGCCTCTATCACGCGCGCAAACATTTACGCCAAAGGCTGGCGCGCTATTCGTTCACGGGATTTTCCGAAGGCTGACGTTATGAAGAAAGAAGTCACTTGCGAAACAGTCTGTGTGGCCGCGATGGCGAACGCCGACGGCGTTCAACCCCCGCTGCCCCTCGCCGAGATCGAGACGCACCTCGCGCATTGCGCCGACTGTCGCCGCGAGGTTGAACAACTGGAGACGTTGTCCGGCCTGCTCAGTTCCCGGAAGCGGTCGTTGCGCCCCGAAGACCTCTGGGCGGGGATAGAGAATCGTTTGACGGCATTAGCCGCCGCGCGCGCGCCGTTCGCGGTTTCGGCCACGTTTATTCTTCTCGGCCTGCTGCTCGTCGGCTACAGGCTCTTCGAGATGATTCCCGACCGCGCCCCTGGATGGTCGTTCAAGATCGTGCCCCTGCTGGCGGCGGTCGCGGCCTTCGTCTATCTCAGGGAAAACCCATTCAAGATCAACGCCGAACTCAGGCTTGAAGGAAAATGACAATGAGCGTAGATAATAAAGAGTTTCAGTCTCACATCGTGCTCGGCCAGAAGTACGCCTACGCGACTATCTCCCTGATTCTGGGGCTGGCCTGCTTCGTCAATCTCGCGGGCATGGAAAAGGCTGTGCTGGCAATCATCTTCGCCCGGCTGGCGCTCACGGCCACGCCCGCCCCGCGACTCGGGGCGCGCCGCGCGTGGGCGCAGACCGGCCTCGCGCTGGGCGTGCTCGTGCTCGTCATCGTCCCGACGATCATCTTCTTCAACCTCGACCGGCTGCGCGAGTTGCTTCAGGTCATCATTAGATTTAGCGAAGGAAGATAATAACCGGAGCGCGCCCTGGTCGCCCCGAAAATGCGGACAACTGTCCACCACCACCGCTCGACGGACAATCCGGCGAAGTTAATCAAGGAGAAATGAAATGACCCAACGCGTACTAATGTTCGTCGCCGCCGCGCTATCCGCGCTGGCCGCCCTGCCAGAGGCGCAGGCGCAAACTAAATCTCGAAGCAACCCTCCTGCCCGACCGGCGACGGAAAGACTCGTCACCGAACAGGTGACGCTCGAAACCCCGAACGGGATTTTGCACGGCACGCTGGAACGCCCCCTCTCGTCTGCACCCGTGCCGGTCGCACTGCTCATCGCGGGTTCAGGGCCGACCGACCGTGATGGAAACTCCGCAATGTTGAAAGGCGCGAACAACAGCCTCAAGCTATTGGCCGCCGGGCTGGCGGCAGAGGGCATCGCCTCGCTGCGCTACGACAAGCGCGGCGTCGCCGGGAGCGCGGGCGCGGGCAGTGGGAGCGAAGCGGAACTCCGTTTCGAAACCTACATTGATGACGCGATCTTGTGGGGGCGAAAGTTGCGCGCCGACCGTCGCTTCTCTTCTCTGACGCTCGTCGGCCACAGCGAAGGCTCTCTGATCGGCATGGTGGCGGCGCGAAAGGTCGGCGCGGACGCCTTCGTGTCTCTGGCCGGAGCAGGGCGCAACGTCCGGGACATCCTCCTCGAACAGGTCAAGCCACAACTGCCGCCCGAACTATTTAAGGCGACCGAAGACATCTTGAATCAACTCGCGGCGGGCAAAACCGTCGAAGCCGTCCCGCCCGCTCTGCACGTCCTGTTCCGCCCGAGCATCCAGCCCTATATGATCTCCTGGCTTCGCTACGACCCGGCGAAAGAACTGGCTGCATTGTCCATCCCTGTGTTGATCGCGCAGGGCACGACCGACATACAGGCGACGGCCGAGGACGCGAGGCGGCTGGCGAAAGCGAACCCGGCGGCGAAGTTGTTGATGGTGGAGGGCATGAATCACGTGCTCAAAGCCGTGCCGAACGACCGCGACAAGCAGATTGCCTCTTACGGCGATCCGACGCTGCCCGTCGTTCCCGGTCTCGTCAAAGAGATCGGCGCGACCGTCCGCCGTGCGCGTCCCTCACGCGCGCGCAACCGTTAACACAAACACTTCGGCCGCGCCCGCGTCTTTCAACGCCCGCGCGCACGCGGAGACGGTTGCGCCCGTGGTGAACACGTCGTCAACGAGCAGGATGCGCTCGCCTTCGATGAGCCGGGGGCATTCGACGCTGAATGCACCCTCCACCGTTTCGCGCCGCGCCCGCGCGTCCATCCCGGCGCGGTGGCGCGACGCGTGCAGGGTGCGCACGACGCTCCACTCGTCGAGAGGCAATCCGGCGAGCGCGGAGAGCGTGCGCGCGAGCAGCGTCGCCTGGTTGAAGCCGCGTTCGCGTTCACGCTCGGCGTGCAGCGGCACGGGCACAACGCGCGTGGCGGCGTCGAGCGGCGGTCGCCGCCGCGCGTCGAGCAGTAATCGCCCCAGACGCGCAGACACGTGCGGCTCATGCTTTAGAGTCAGAATTGACGCGCGCAAAGCTCCTTCATATTTGCCGACCGACCGCGCCGCCGTAAACGCGTCCGCGTCGCAACGGCGACAGCGCACGTCGGTTCTCTTCTCCGGCGGCACGCCGCCCGCGGCCTGCGCGCCGCACTTCCAGCAGCACGTCTCGTCGCCCGTGTAGATCGTCGTCGCCCGCAAACACGGCGCGCAGGCGGGCGCATCGCCGCGCGCCTCCACGTCCGCCGCGCCGCACGCCGCGCAGCGCATCGGGTAGACGAGCGCGAGCGTCACATCGCAGAGCGCGTCGAGTTGTCGTGCCAGCCACATCAAAGACAGTTTACCTGCATCTTCAAAGTTCGCGCGAGCATAAAAGGCGACAGCCCCCCGAATCGAACTCTTCCGAATCGGAGGGCTGTCCCGGCTAATCAACTTGTGGCGCGCGGCTATTCTTCTTCCGGGTTCAACAGCCCGCGCTCCTGCAAATCCTGACACTTGAGACAGAAGCGCGCCCACGGCACGGCCTCCAGACGCTTCTCCTGCACCGGCTCGCCGCAGTTGACGCATTCGCCGAAACCGCCCGTTTCAATGCGCAGCAACGCCTCGTCAATCAACGCGAGCAGGCGGCGGTCGTTGGCCGACATCGAGATCAACAGTTCCTTCGTATAGGCGTTGGCGGCCATGTCGGCGGGGTCTTGCGTGGCTTCGAGGTCGCGCTCACGGCTCGACATCTCGGCCTCAGTCACCTGCCGGAATAAACCCTCGCGCCGTTCCAATAAACGATCACGGTATGACTTCAATCTACGCTTATCCATTTTTATGCCCCTCTCTTAAACCCTACTTGTTCTGCCCCGTTTTGATTTCAAATAAAACGCGAACGCGCGTTAAAGGTTTCAGCCGGCGCGTTCTACTTCTGGTACGGCAGCCCGTGCATGATCGTGTACGCCCGGTAAAGCTGTTCGACCACCACGACGCGAGCCATCTCGTGCGTCAGGGTCAGGCGCGACAGAGACCACCGCACGTCCGCCTTCGCTTTCAACTCCGCGCTTACTCCGAGATGCCCGCCGATGACGAACGCGATCTCTTTCTTTCCCTCCGACTGCCAACGCTCCACCTGCGACGCCAACTCCGGCGAACTCCACTCGCGCCGCCCCTCGACATCCAACAGCACCGTCAACGCGCCGTCCGCCCTCGCGAGCGCGCCCATGATCCGCTTGCTCTCTTCCTCGACGACGCCGCGCTCGTCTCCGCTCGCGCTCTCGCGCAGTTCCGTCACCTCGCAACGAACGAACCGCGCCAGCCGTTGCAAATAATCGCCGACCAGCGCGCGCACATGCTCGTTTTTCGTCCTGCCCACCCAGATGAAGCGTATGCGCATCAACTAAGGGATGAGGGCGGAGGGATGAGGGATGAATAAGATAACTGCTCAACTCGATTCATCCCGTCTTGCTCATCCCTCATCCCTCATCCTTCATCCCTTCTATACCGCGCGAGTTTCTCGTAGAGATTCTTGCGGCTGATGCCGAGCATGCGCGCGGCCTCGGATTTGTTGCCGCGCGCGACGGCGAGCGTCTCGACGATGTAGGCGGCTTCGAGTTCGGCGAGCGTCATGCGCGCCGCGCGCCTTATTTGCAGCGACGCCGCGGCGCGCACCGACTCCGGCAGATGCTCGACTTCCACGCGCTCGCCGTCGGCCACGATGACGGCACGCTCTAAGACGTGCGCCAGTTCCCGCACGTTGCCGGGGAAGTCGTAAGTTTCCAGCAAACGGAGCGCGTCCGGCTCGATGCGCAAGGCGCGCAGGCCGTGCTTCGCCGCGTAAGTTTTCAAAAACCCGCGCGCCAGTTTCCCTATGTCCTCGCGGCGTTCGCGCAGCGGTGGCACGTGAATGCGGACGACGTTGAGCCGGTAGAACAAATCCGGGCGAAAGGCGCGACGCCTGACGGCCTCGTCCAAATCAACGTTCGTCAGCGCGACGAGTCGCGCATCCACGCGAACGGTGCGCCTGCCGCCCAAACGCTCGAACTCGCGCTGTTCGATGACGCGCAGCAGTTTCGCCTGCGCGTCGGTCGAGAGGTGCGCGATTTCGTCCAGGACGAGCGTTCCCTTGTGCGCCGCTTCGAGACGACCGGGCTTCGACTCGTTTGCGCCCGTGAACGCGCCGCGTTCGTAGCCGAACAACTCGGCCTCCAGCAATTCCGAGGGCAGCGCGGCGCAATCAATCTTGACGAACGACGCGGCGGCGCGCTTCGACTGCCGGTGTATGTGGAGCGCGAGCGCGTCTTTGCCCGCGCCCGATTCACCCGTGACGAGAACGTTGGCGTCCGTCGTCGCGACGCGACCCGCGAGACGCACGGCCTCGCGCATCGCCGACGAGTGCGCCACGAGTTCGATCACGATTCGTTTCTCAAAGAACCGCCCGCCGCCGCGCCGCCGCCATCTCCCCCTCCCGCGCTCGACTGCAAGCCGGCGGGCAGGGGAACGCGCACGCCTTCGCGCCACAGCCTTTCGAGGTCGTAGAAGCGGCGCGCCTTGTCTTCAAAGATGTGGACGATGAAATCGCCGTAATCCACCAGCACCCACTCGGCCGTCTGATAGCCTTCGATGCGCTCGGCGCGCGTGCCCTCGCGCTTGAGACGCTCCGTAATCTCGTCGGCGATGGCCTGCACCTGGCGGACGTTCGTGCCGCTCGCGATCAGGAAATAATCCGTGAAGGTGGCGACGGGGCGCAGGTCGAGCACGACGAGGTCGTGCGCCTTCTTGTCGCTCGCCGCGTGGAGCGCGCTCTCGATGCGAGCGTCCAGACCTTCGTCGCTCGCTGCTGCCGTGGCGGCAGCGTCCGCGCCCGCCTCGGTCGTCGTCGTCGCGGTGGCGGTCGCTATGTCGAAGGTCTCTTTCTTCAATGCCGCGCGCTTCTTAGTCGTGAGCGCGTTTTCTTCCGGCGTCGTGTCGTTCTGTTTCATGCGCTTCTCTGTAGAGCCTGTATTTTTTGATGTACTCCGCCACAGGCTGCGGCACTCGAATGCTTCCCTCTTGTTCCTCGCCCGCCTCCCGCAGGGCGCGACGAATGTCGCTCGACGCGATCTCGATGTTTACCGCGTCGGTGAAATAAATTTTCGCCTCTCCCGTTACGTCAATCGTTCGTTCGTCACGCGCCCCCGGCGCGCCGCCCCTCAAGTCAACTATCCGGCCGCGCGCCTCCTGTGCGACGTGCTCCGTCGGTAGTTCGTAACCCGGCCGGGTGACGACGACGTGCGAGACGAGCGAAAGCAGTCGTTCCCACTCGCGCCACGTTGTGATCTCTTCCCATGAATCCGCGCCCATCACGAACAGGAAGCGCGCGCCCGGCGTCGCCTCTTTGAGCCGCGCAATGGTGTCAACCGTGTACGGCTTTTCCGGCTCGTCGAGTTCGATGGTCGAGATGCGGAAGCGCGCTTCGCTTTGCGTCGCCAGCGCGAGCATCGCGTAACGATGCACAGGCGATGCGGGCGGAGAGTTCCGGCGTTTGTGCGGCGCGACGTGCGCCGGGATGAAAAGAACTTCGTCGAGCGCGAACAATTTCAACAACTCGCGCGCCACCGCGACGTGCCCGTCATGCACGGGATCGAACGTGCCGCCGTAAAGCGCGATGCGTGCGTTGCTGCTACGGCGCTTCGCATCCATATCTCAATCGAAAGATGTCGCCCCGTTAATCCCGCCCGTGCCTGTCGCGGCCACCGTGTCCACCCGCTCTTCCTGCGCCTCAGCCCTCGCCGCGGCATCACCCCCGCGCAGAGCGTCCAACGCCTGTGAGACGGCGTACACGAGTTCGCGCACGCCCGTATTCGTCACCGAGGAAATCTCGTAAAACTCGCGCCCGTCTTCGGTCGCGCGCTGTCGCAGACTCTCCAGCCGTTCAGGCTCGTCGAGCGCGTCGAGTTTCGTCGCCACGACGATCTGCGGGCGTTCGGCCAGTTGCGGATCGTAGGCGCGCAACTCGCGGTTGATCGCCTCGTAATCGCCCACGGCGTCGCGCCCCGACGCGGAAGAAACGTCAACGAGATGCAGCAACAGTTTCGTCCGCTCGATGTGGCGCAGGAAGCGGTCGCCGAGTCCCGCGCCTTCGTGCGCGCCCTCGATCAAACCGGGGATGTCTGCGATGACGAACGTGCGGAAGTCGCCGAGGTCAACTACGCCGAGGTGCGGTTCGAGCGTCGTGAAAGGGTAGTCCGCGATCTTCGGCCGGGCGGCCGAGACGGTTGAGATCAAAGTTGACTTGCCCGCGTTCGGGAAACCCACGAGGCCGACATCGGCCAGCAGTTTCAGTTCGAGTTGAAACTCGTGCTCCTCGCCGGGACTGCCTTCCTGATGATAGCGCGGCGCGCGGTTGGTCGAAGTGGCGAAGTGGGAATTGCCGAACCCGCCGCGCCCGCCTCTGGCCGCCAGCCAGCGCTGCCCCTCTTCCGAGAGGTCGCACATGAGATCGCCCGTCTCCGCGTCGTAGACCTGGGTGCCGACGGGAACGCGCACCACTACGTCTTCACCCTCGCGTCCCGAACGGTTCGACCCTTCGCCGTGTCGCCCGCGATCCGCGCTGTGTTCGGGGTTGTAGCGCAGGTGCAAGAGCGTGTTGACGCCCGTGTCGGCCACGAGCCACACGTCGCCGCCCTTGCCGCCCTCGCCGCCCGAAGGCCCGCCGCGCGGCACGAACTTCTCGCGCCTGAAAGCCGTCACGCCGTTGCCGCCATGCCCGCCCTTCACGCGAATTTTAACCCGGTCAATAAACATGCCGATTGCGGAATTCGGATTGCGGATTGCGGATTGGAAGAAGCATCTGCCTTTCGATCCGCGTCCCGCAATCCGCAATCAAAAATTGAAGCGACGCCTACGCTTGCTGGTTCGTTCGAGCAGGCGCGGGCGTCGCAGAGTAACTGTTGAATACTGCTCGGTTAAGCGGCAACCGCCTCCGGCGCGGCGACTACAGCGCCGGCAGCCTCCGCGGCGTAGACGCTGATGAACTTGCCCTGCCGCCCCTTGTCTTCAAACTTGACGATGCCGTCAATCAGGGCAAACAGCGTGTCGTCTTTGCCGCGCCCGACGTTCTTGCCCGGCTTCCATTTCGTGCCGCGCTGGCGCGCCAGGATGTTGCCGCCAAGCACCCGCTCGCCGCCGAACTTTTTCAGCCCCAGCCGTTGCGAGTTCGAATCGCGACCGTTGCGCGAACTACCGACTCCCTTTTTATGTGCCATAACTCAACCTCGAAAATTTGTCAGTTGTCCGTTGCCCGTTGTTCTTTGTCCATCGTCAGTTGAACAACTCCGTCTCCAGCCACTCGCTTTGGAAGCCACAGGCAACGGGCAACTGACTACTGACAACTCTAGCCTATCGAATCAATCTTCACCGCCGTGTAATTTTGGCGATGGCCTTGCGTGCGTTTGTATTGTTTGCGGCGTTTCATCTTGAAGACGATGATCTTATCGCCGCGCCCGTGCTCGACGATGGTGCCCGCCACACGCGCGCCGTCAACGATGGGCGAACCGACCCGCGTCTCGTTGTCGCCGCCGAGGACAAGCACTTCGAACTCCACGGTCTTCCCTGCCTCTTCGTTCAACGAAGGCAGGCGCACCGTCTCGCCTTCCGCGACGCGGAATTGCTTGCCGCCCGATCTGATAATTGCGTAAGACATCTCTCTACTCTCCTCAGACGCGAAAATCCCCTGCGGGAAAGTCGTTCATTATAAAGGCTTTCACCAACGCGGTCAACGCGCCGAAAGCCTTCCGCGCGCGGCTTCAGGCGTTGGCGATTTTCACGCTGCCCGCGTCGTTCTGCCGCTCAAAAAACTCTTCCAAAAACTTGGTCGAAAAGTGTCCCGACTGGAACTGCGCGTCGTCCATGATCTTCAGGTGCAGCGGGATCGTCGTCTTGATCCCCTCGATCACCATTGATTCGAGCGCGCGGCGCATGCGCGCAATCGCCAGTTCGCGCGTGCGCGCATGCACGATCAATTTCGCGATCAGCGAATCGTAGTAGGGCGGCACGAAATAGCCGGGGTAGATGGCCGTGTCCACGCGCACGCCGGGGCCGCCCGGTATGTTGCAGGCGGTGATGAGTCCCGGCGAGGGGGTGAATTTCTCCGAGTCTTCGGCGTTGATGCGGCACTCGATGGCGTGCCCGGCGAAGATCACGTCCTCCTGCCGGAAGGCCAACTCCTCGCCCTCCGCGACGCGAATTTGGTTGCGCACGATGTCGGCCAGCGTGATCATCTCCGTCACGGGATGCTCGACCTGCACGCGCGTATTCATCTCCATGAAGTAGAACTGGCCGTCCTCGTCGAGCAGAAACTCGACCGTGCCCGCGTTCGAATAACCGACGCGCTTGCAGGCTTCGACCGCCACGCTCCCCATCCGCTCGCGCAACTCGCGCGAGAGCGCGGGCGAAGGCGCTTCCTCAATCAGCTTCTGGTGGCGGCGCTGCACCGAACAGTCGCGCTCGCCCAGATGCACGCAGTTGCCGAACTCGTCGGCCATCACCTGAATCTCTACGTGGCGCGGACGCTCGATGTAGCGCTCGATGTACACGTCGCCGTTCTTGAATGCGGAGAGGGCTTCGTTCGAGGCCGTCTCCAACGCCTTCCCGAGTTCCGCTTCGGTGCGCACGATGCGCATGCCGCGCCCGCCGCCCCCGGCCGAAGCCTTGATGATGACGGGGAAACCGATCTCGCGCGCGAGCCTGATGGCCTCTTCCTCCGTCTCCAACGGCTCGGGGCTGCCCGGCAGAATCGGCACGCCCGCCTCTTTCATCGCGCGCCGCGCCTCCACCTTGTCGCCCATCAACTTGATGACGGACGAGCGCGGCCCGATGAACTTGATATTGCACGCCTCGCAAATCTCGGCGAAGTAAGACGACTCAGCGAGGAAGCCATAGCCGGGGTGGATCGCGTCAACGTTCATGATCTCCGCCGCGCTGATGACCGCCGGGATGTTCAAATAACTCTGCGCCGAGGGCGGCGCGCCGATGCAGATAGACTGGTCGGCGAAACGCACGTGGAGTGAATCGCGATCAGCCTGCGAATGCACGGTGACGGTCTGGATGCCCATCTCCTTGCACGCCCAGATGATGCGGCACGCGATCTCGCCGCGATTGGCGATCAGAATCTTACGAAATTTGCGCGGGGCGATAGCCATAACAAACTGTCAGTAGTCAGTTGTCAGTAGTCAGTTGTTTTTGTGCTGCTCGATCTCGAATGACTCATTTACAGCTTAACGTCGTTCGAGCACATGCAACGGACAACTGACCACGGACAACTGACGCTTTCTACTTCTTGATCCCGAACAGAGCCTGCCCGTATTCGACGGGCTGGCCGTTTTCGACGTAAATCTTTTCAATCGTGCCGCTGACTTCGGCCTGTATCTCGTTCATCAATTTCATCGCCTCGATGATGCATACCACCGTCTCCGGCTCGACGCGGCTGCCCTGGTTGACGAACACGTCGGAGGTCGGCGAGGGCGCGCGATAGAACGTGCCGACGATGGGCGAAGTGATCTTGAACAGGTCTTCGACCGCGCTCGGGGCGTCGGCTGCGACCGGCGCGGCTGATGCGCTCGAAGCGACGTTCGATGCCGGCGGCGCGGAAGCCATGGGCTGAGCGGGGAACGGGATAACCGAACCGGCCGGGTTGCCGGTCATACTCGGCGGAGCTTGCGGGTAAGTGTTGCGGCTCAGGCGCAGGCGAAAGCCTTCCTTCTCTATCTCAAATTCGGTGAAGCCCTGCGCGGCGATCAAGTCGGCCAACTCGCGCAACTCGTCCATGTTGATCGAAGTCTCAGCCCGGCGCGGCGCCGGTTGACTCTCGCGCTCGCCGCGATGACGCCGCCGCGGGCCGCTATGACGACCGCCGCCGCCGAGGCCGCCGCTTGCGCCCGTGCCCGCGCTGTTGCCGCCCCGGCGCGCATCCCCCGACTGCTGCTGCTGCTGCGGGCGCGTGCCGCCGCCTCCGCCGCTATCGTTCGGCTGACCGCCGCCTGCGCCTTCTTCGGGTCTCTTTTCGTCGCTCATGTTCTTCGGTTACACCTCCGCGCTGCTTGAGTTTCCAAGCGGTCTCTCCGGCTCGGCGTTGGTAGAGCAAAATCAAAGCCCCGTCCCGCTGACGGCTCAGGCGAACCTGCGCACGCGGGGGATTCGGGGCTGGCGGTGCGCGAGACAAAGGGCGCGCTCGCTCGTTTCACACGCGAAGCGCGCCCCGCCCGACACTAACTCTATTTATCCGTGTCTTGCTCGGCCGCAGTTGACTCGGTCTTCTTCGACCGGCGACCGCCACTGCCCGCTTTGTCCGCGTCCTTCACGTCCTCGCCGCCCGTCTTGCTGCGGCTGCCGCGCGCCGCGGTCGTCTCTTCCTTCTCGAAAGTCTTGTCGGCCTTGTGGCCGCCGCGCCGGCCACCCTCGGCCTCGCCCGACTTCGACGCGCGCGCCGACTTACGCTTGTCCGACGTGACGGACTTGGCGCGCTTCTCGGTCTGCTTCGCGGCTTCCAGTTCGCGCGGGCTGCCGACGAGTTCGATGATGGCGAGTTCGGCATTGTCGCCGTCGCGCCGACCCAATTTGATGATGCGCGTGTAGCCGCCCGGACGATCCTTGTAACGCTCGCCGAGTTCGTCGAAGAGACGCTTGACGGCGGCCACGCCCGCCGTGCGCGCCGGGACTGCCGGGAAGCGTTTACCCTCCTCGTTCTTCTGCTGGCGGCGACCCGTCGCGATCTTCTGCTGGCGGTTGCCCGCATGGAAGAACGTTGCGGCCTGCCGCCGCAGGTGGACGGCCTGCACCGCCGCGTCGTCGCCTTCCAAAGTTTGCGCCTTGCGCGACAGCGTGATCACGCGCTCGATGAACGGGCGCAGTTCCTTCGCCTTCGGCAGCGTGGTCACGACGCGCTCGTTGCGCGCGTTGATCAGTGAAGTCGCGAGGTTGCGCAACAGCGAGAGGCGGTGCTCGGTCGTCCGCCCCAGTTTGCGATGTGCTTTCAGATGTCGCATCTTATTAAACTATGAAGTAGGAACGATGAACGATGAAATGAAAGCAAATTCTCTTTAGAGTTCATCGTTCATCGTTCCTACTTCATCCTTCCTTAAAGGTCGTCGTCTTCGTCGGCGAAGTCGCTGATGTCGGAGTCGCGCCCGCCTGTGCCCGGAATCGGGTTGCCCTGTTCGTCAAACTCCATGCCGAAGTCCAGCCCCATCCCGTGCAGGATGTCCTTGATTTCGTTCAGCGATTTTTTGCCGAAATTCTTCGTCGCCAGCATCTCGCGCTCCGAGCGCTGCACGAGGTCGCGGATGCTCTTGATGTTCGCGTTCTTCAGGCAGTTGTAGGAACGCACGGACAGTTCGAGTTCGTCAACCGAGCGGTCGAGCTGGTCGTTGCGCGGCAGCGGCGGACGCTCGATCCCCGTGTAGGCGAATTCGTCCGTGTCTTCCTCGAAGTTGATGAAGATCGCCATGTGATCCTTGATCAACTTGGCCGCGAGTCCCACGGCGTCGTCCGGCTTGACCGAACCGTCCGTCCACACGTCAATCGTCAGCTTGTCGAACTCCGTGTTCTGACCGAGGCGCGCGGCTTCGACCGTGTAGTTGACTTTCTTGACGGGCGTGTGAACCGAGTCCACCGGGATGTAGCCGAGCGAGAGGTCTTCGTCGAAGTTGCGGTCGGCGGGAACGTAGCCGCGCCCGCGTTTTAAGCGCATCTCGATGTTGAGCGAGCCGCCCTCGGAGACCGTCGCGATGTAGACGTTCGGGTCGAGCACTTCCACGTCGGCGTCTGTCTCAATGTCGCCGGAGAGCACTTCGCCCGCGCCCGCACGGCTAATCGTCAGCGTCTTGGCCTCGCCGCCGTGCAGTTTGATGGGAATCTGCTTGAGGTTCAAGATCACGTCCGTCGCGTCTTCCACGACGCCGCGGATGCTTGAGAATTCGTGCTCGACGCCTTCGATCTTGACGGCCGTGATGGCCGCGCCTTCGATTGAAGAGAGCAGCGCGCGGCGCAAAGAGTTGCCGATGGTCGTGCCGAAGCCGCGCTCGAAAGGCTGCGCGGAGAAACGCCCGTAGCGATCCGTCAACGTCTCGTTCTCGACCGCCAGACGGCGCGGCATTTGAAATCCTGTCCAGAGATTATTTTGATCCATAGCCATACTTTTTTGACCCTCTGGCTGTTATTAAAAGCCTGTGTGCGCGGGTGCGGCGGCCCGCCATCCCGGCATGTCTTTTTAGCGACATGCGCGAAAACAGTCGACCACCGCCACCCGCGCGGATGTTACTTGCTATAAAGTTCGACGATGAGTTGCTCGTTGATCGAACGGTCAATGTCATCGCGCGTCGGCAAACTCGCCACGCGCGCGCCCATCTCCGCGCCATCGGCGGGCGCAAGCCATGAGGGGCGACCGCGACCGGCGGCCGTCTGCCACGCGCCTTCGATGTGCGCGTTCTTGCGGCTCGGCTCGCGCACCGTCACCACGTCTCCGGCTTTCACCTGAAAAGAGGGGATGTCCACTTTGCGCCCGTTCACTTCGATGTGGCCGTGGTTGACCAACTGGCGCGCCTGCCGCCGCGACGTGGAGAAACCCGCGCGGTACACGGCATTGTCGAGCCTGCGCTCCAGCAGCACCAGCAGGTTTTCGCCCGTGATGCCCTTCTGGCGGGCGGCCTTTTCAAAGTAGTTGCGGAACTGACCTTCGAGAACGAAATAGATGCGCTTGACCTTCTGCTTCTCGCGCAACTGCTGGCCGTAGCCGACGAGGGCTTTGCCGCGGCGCGGCGAGTTTCCGTGTTGTCCGGGCGGCTGCGTGCCGCGCGCTTCAATCGGGCACGAAGGCTTGTAGCACTTGTCGCCCTTCAAAAATAATTTAGCACCTTCGCGGCGGCACAAACGGCACACCGCTGCTCTATACCTAGCCACTTCTTTCTGCCTCCAGTCTAATGGTTAAGACGGAAAAGTTTACAGACCGCGAGCGCGCCCATGCGCGACGGGGACCCTTCATCCTTTAGGTCAATTAGCTTTTAGCCATCAGCTTTTAGCTATTAGCAAAACCGGCGATTTGTTCTCGTCCGGCTAAAAGCTAACAGCTAATCGCTAACTGCTTCGTTAAACTCTGCGCCGCTTCGGCGGGCGGCAACCGTTGTGCGGAATCGGCGTCGTATCGCGGATCGTCGTGACGCGGATGCCCGCGTTGTTGATCGCGCGGATGGCGGATTCGCGCCCGCCGCCCGGCCCCTTAACGCGCACTTCGCACTGCTGCATGCCTGCGTCCTTCGCCTTCTGCGCCGCCTCGTAGGCCGCCTGCTGCGCGGCGAACGGCGTGCCTTTACGCGAACCGCGGAAGCCGCGCGCGCCCGAAGACGACTGCGCGATCAGGTTGCCTTCCAAATCCGTGATCGAGATCATCGTGTTGTTGAAAGAGGCCGCGATGAAGGCGATGCCGTTCGGAATGTTCTTCTTCTCTTTCTTGCGAAAAGTTTTCTTCTTCCCGCCTGCCGATGCTGTTCCTTTTGCCATAAATCCGCTCTTAGCTTTTAGCGATTAGCTGTTAGCCAAACCTAAACAGCCACCGCCCTCAATGTAAACCTCTGCCGCACGCTATCAGACAAAAAGCTAACAGCTAATAGCTAACGGCTAACAGCTTCCCGCTACTTCTTGCCGGGCGCTTTCTTCTTGGCGATGGTGGCGCGGCGCGGCCCTTTGCGCGTGCGCGCATTGGTGTGCGTGCGCTGACCGCGGACGGGAAGCCCGCGACGATGACGCAAACCGCGATACGCGCCGATGTCCATCAGACGCTTGATGTCCATCTGCACGCGCTTGCGCAGGTCGCCTTCGACATCGCCCTGCCCCTCGATGATCGAGCGGATGCGGCCGAGTTGCTCCTCGTCCAGATCGCGCACGTGCGTATCGAGATTGATGCCCGCCTCTTGCAGGATGGACTTCGAGCGCGAACGCCCGATGCCGTAGATATATGTAAGGCCGACCTC
>DATHAZ010000070.1:0-12587 GCA_035296445.1 Pyrinomonadaceae bacterium
AGGCGCGGGATGCGCGTGAAACCGCTGCGCCCGCGCTCGACGGCGTAGCGCGTGTAACCGGCGAACAGTTCGTCGCCGCCGTCGCCGGAGAGCGCGACGGTGACGTGTTGGCGCGCGAGTTTCGAGACCATGTAGGTCGGCACGGCGGACGGGTCGGCGAACGGCTCGTCGAAGTGCCACGCCAGTTCGTCAACAATCTGGCAGATGTCGGGCGTGACGACGAACTCGTGATGGTCGGTCGCGAAATGTTTCGCGGCCACGCGTGCGTACTTGAGTTCGTTGAAGCTGTCCTCTTGAAAGCCGATGGAGAAAGTTTTGACGGGCTGCCCCATGTGCCGCGCCATCATGCCGACGACCGCGGACGAATCCACGCCGCCAGACAAAAACGCGCCGAGCGGCACTTCCGACATCAGGCGCACGCGCACCGCGTCTTCCAGCAGCGCGAGCAACTCTTCGATGTAATCGTCGTCGCTGCGGCGCGTGGACGGGTCGAATTGTTCGTGCGGGAAGTCCCAGTATTGCGTCAGCGCGACGCGCCCGCCCGTGAAAGAGAGATGATGGCCGGGCGGGAGTTTGTTGACGCCGCGCAGGATACAGAGTGGGTCGGGCACGTAGCCGAAAGTGAGATAAGCGTCGAGCGCTTCGAGGTTCGTCTCGCGGCGCACTTCCGGGTGTTCGAGCAGCGACTTCAACTCGGAACCGAAGATGAACGAACCGCTCGCGGTCAACGCGTAAAAGAGCGGCTTCTTGCCCGCGCGGTCGCGCGCGACGAACAGCTTGCGCGCGCGCGCGTCCCAGATGGCGAAGGCGAACATGCCGCGCAAGTGTTGCGCGCAATCCGCGCCGTACTCTTCGTAAGCGTGAATGATGGCTTCCGTGTCGGAGTGCGTGCGGAAGCGATGGCCGCGCGCTTCCAGTTCACGTCGCAACTCATCGTGGTTGTAAATCTCGCCGTTGAAGATGATCGTCAGCGCATCGTCGCAACCGGAGAGCGGCTGGTGCCCGCCCGCCACATCTATGATGGACAGGCGGCGCATGCCGAGCGCGGCCTCACCCTCGACGAGCGTACCCTGATCGTCCGGGCCGCGATGCGTGATGACGCGACACATGCGTTCGAGCACGGCGGTGCGCTCTGCCCGGTCGGGCAGCGTGCTGTTTCCAATGAATCCGGCGATGCCACACATAAATGTTTAGACGGGCGGGCTGACGGCCGTCGCCCGTTTCCAGAGCAGGAGGCTCCTGAGTTGAACGGCCTTGCGACGAAGCGCGTCGCGTTCATCCGTGGTGACGATGCCGAGCAGCATCACCAGCGCGAGATAGACGAGTGCGAAGACGATGCCGCACAGGGCGAGGGCGTAAAAAGGTTTTACGTCAGCGAGCAGCGAGCGCGCACCGAAAGTCGCCGCCCCGGCCGTGAGCGCGGCGACGGCCAGCAGTCCCACGTCCTTCAACAAAAACCAATCGCGCCGCCTGACGCCGACGATGCGCGCCGCGCGCACGGCGATGATCAAACGCTCGACGGCGTTCGCCGTGATGCCGATGGTGATCGCGCCGACCATGCCGTAGCGCGGCGTGCCGTACCAGAGCGCGCCGCAGAGCAGGGTGAAAATGGTCGTGCGCACGGCGAGCAGGAAATAGCGATGCTCGGCATAGGCGCGGATGATGGGTTCGTAGGCGTTCTGGATGATCGTCAGCGGGATGACGACGAGGTTGATGACGAAGATCGGCCAACTCGCGAGATACTGTTCGGTAAACAGCACGACGATAAATTCGCGCCCCATGATCGTGAGAAACACGTAGACGGCGAGATAGACGGCGGCGAGTTTGCGCACCATGCGCGCGATGAGCACGAGGATTTCGTGATGCGCGCCCTCTTTCTGCAAATAACTGACGCGCGGGATGACGACGGCGACCGTCGAGTCGCTCAAAATTTGATAGAGCGGCAGTTGAAAACAGCCGATGGAATAGATGGCGAAGGCCGCCGCGCCGAAGTTGTGCGAGACGAAATAATTGTCAATGTTCAACTGCATGAAGTAGAACAGGGAGGCGAAGCCGAAGGGCAGCGCGTAAGCCGCCTGGCTGCGCATCATCGGCCAACTGAAGTGACGCCAGAAACTGCGGAAGCGCGAGTTGATGTAGAAGACGAGCGCGCCGAGTTGCAATGCGCCCTGGATGATCGAAGCGTAGATGATCGCCTCGACCGACGCGAAGAAGAACCCGGCGGCGACGAGCAGGAGCGTGCGCGTCAACTGCAAGCCCGTGATGAGCACGGTCGCCATCCGCACCTCGCCGTTGGCGACGGCCACGTACTCGAAGAACCAAGAGCCGACCCAGAGCCAGAGCACGACGGCGATGTGCGGCGCAAAGGCGGCGAGTTCGGACGTGTTGAAGATGGCGGCGAGCAGGTCGGGGCGTAGCGCGAGCAGGAGGCTTCCCGCGCCCGCCACGACGAGGTGAAAAAGAAGGATATTGAAGATCACCAGAGAGCGTCGCGCCTGCTCGTGCTCGCGCGGCAGGAAATAGAACGCGCTCATGTGGAAGCCGAGCGGCAGGATGTTGACGGCGGTCATCACCACGAGGAAGACCTGCTTGTAGATGCCGAAGTCGGTCTGGCTCAAACTTCTGACGAGCAGGAGCGGCAGCGCGAAGCTGAAGCCGAAGGCCAGCGTCCGCGCGCACATCAGCCAGAACGCGTTCGACGTGAGCGACCCGCTCGCGTGGCGCGCGTTCAGTGAAGTCTCTTCCCGCGATGTCGGTTCTTCAGCTTCCATCTTCAACCCGGTGCGTCCCCGTCATCCTTCCTCTTAGCTATGGCCGACTTCGCGCCGCGAAGCGCGTTTCCAACCGAGGAGGCGCGTCAGTTCGTCAACAGCGACGACGCGAAAGCCGACGCGCTCGATGGCCTTGAGCGACGGCCGGTTGGCCGCCAGCACGCCGATGTAAGCGCGCTCGGCTCCTTCCGCAAATCGCTCTGTGAGAATCCGCGAAAGCAACGCCTGATAAAGTCTGCGGCCGCGAAACTCCGGCAGGACGAAGTAGTCGTAGAGCGAGACGGACTGCGGCTCGAACTCGATGGTGGTCTCCGTCTCGGTCACGACCGCCGGCTCGGTCGGCCAGTAAGACCAGCCCCACCCGGCGAGTTGACCGTTGACGAGGACGGTGTGAAGCGTGCGACCGCCGCGCAGACGCTCGGGCGCGCTTTGCAACATCAAGGCCAGAGCGCGCGCCGTCTCGCGCGACGTGCCTTTCCATTTCGCCAGATCGCGTATCTCGTCGCGCCGGAACTCGCACGTCTCGCCCGCCGCGAGTCGCGGCTCGACGCCGACCGCTTCCTGCGGCGTGACGCGCAGGATCAAACCGCGCGTCCGCTCTCCGACCCGTTTCGCGCCGACGCGCGCGGCCAGTTTCAAACCACGGCCGAGACCGAGTTCGCGCGCGCGCCCGGCCGCGTCTTTCAAGTCCGAGGCAAGGCGGGCGGTCTGGTGCCAGTTGTACGCTTTGCCTGTGCGCGTCAGGAGTTGCTTGGCGCGGCGTGCGGCCGTGTCGCGAAGCGTGCGTGCGCGATAGTTTCGCTCGCGCGCATAGAGATCAACGGACGGCAGATTCACGCACTCGTTGCCGAAGCGTCGCTTCACTTCGCCCGTGCCGAGTGTGAGGTCAACGCCGCGAATGCCTGCGTTCTCCGCGTCCTGATAGAGCAGTGCGAGCAGCACCTGTCCGGGCGAGCGGTTCTCTTCGCGAATGTCTATGGAGGATGCCCCCCAGTGGAGCACTTCGCGCCACACGTACCAGAAATGTTCGGCGATGACGCGCCCGCCGACCGAGAGCGCGCTGACGCGTGCGGCGAGCGGGCGATGCGCGAACAGAGAGTCGAAGAGGGCGCGCTTGCGCGGATCGTGGAACGAGACGCCGCGCGCGATCTGCAACTGGCGGAGCGAATGAAAATCGTAGAACTCCTGTTTGATCTCGTCCCAGTCCTCGCGCGTCGTCACGTGCCGGAGCGAGACCGCGCCCTGTCGGCCGAAGTGGTTGAGGTCTTTGCGCACGTCCTTCTTCTTGACGCCGCTCTTGAGCGCCTCGGCGTCGCGCGGCCACCAACGCCAGCACGGGTGCTCGCGCAGGATGCCGCGCACGCCCGTCGCGGACGTGTCGGCGAGCGCGAGGATGATGCGCGTCGTCTCGGATTCCGGCTGCGTCGGCCCGATGCGGAAGCCTTCCTGAAAACCGCCCGCGCGATAGACGCCGAGCAGTTCGCGCACCACGTCCTCGCGATGCCCTTCGGCCGCCAACACGTCGCGGTAATCGGCCATGTTGTCGCCCGCGAAGACGAGACGCTTCGAAGAGTTTTCGATTGCGAGCGGGACGAGGCCGACGAGGCGTTCGCCGCTCGTCACGACGACGACGAGCGGGCTGAACTGATCCGCGTAGCAGCGATACCAATCCATGCACCACGCGGGACTTTGGAAGAAGTTGGCCGACTCGTCCGAGTCTGCCAACGCTTCCCACGCGGCGAGCGCGCCGGTCGCCGCGCGCTCGGCTTCGAGTTCGCGCAGGCTCTCAACCAGACGCGTCTTCACCGTCGCGCCCGTCGTGCGTGCGCTCGTCGTCTCGCTGGCGGTGGCCACCACGGTCGGCAATGTTTCGGCTTCTATCATTAGTTTAACAATGAGGGTTTTTTACTTGCAGCCACTTTCCTTCTTCCCTCGCCCCTGAGTTTGCTATGACCTCTCGCTCCCGACCCGACCGCTTACGCCGTGCGCGCGGGCGTGATTAACTTGAGCCGGTAATCGCGGAATTCGCCGGGGCTTCCCTCGCGCCCGTCGCAAGCCGCGAGGATGATGTTGGTCATCTCGCGCGCGGTGGTGAAATGCAGTTTGAACGCGCCCGACGTGCGCGCCTCTTCCGTCAATTCGCGGAGGAACGTTTTGATCAACTCGCCCGTCATCGCCGATTCGTCGTTCGGGTCCATCCCGTGACAGTGCAGTTTGATGAAGACCCAATCGGGGCGACCCCCGACGGTGATGGCGGCCTGTCGCCAGAGACGCAGGCGGCGCATCGTCGGAGGGTAGCGCGTGGTGAGCGCGCCGTTTTCGATGTAGGGGACGGGCACGCCGCGCACGCGCCGCTCGAAGTTCAAGCCGAGCGGCCCCTGTATGATGAGCGGAAAAGTTTCCGGCGCGCGCCCGCGCCTGAGGTCGCGCCCGCGCCGGTGCGGCGCGCGCTCGGCCAGCGGCAGCGCACACTCGTACAGCGAATTGACCTTCGCCGTCTGCGTCGGGTGCGGGGCTGAGGGGAGCGTCATGTCGGCGTAGCAACCCGTCTCGGCGAGCAGCTCCATCTCCTCGTCCACGCCGCAACCGCTGCCGGAGTTTGAGTTTGCCAAAGCCCAGTTGCCATGCACGAAGGCGTAGCGCGGCGCGCCCTCGCCGTCCCAGCGAGAGAGGCAACCGTGGGCGGCGAGCGTGTCCCTGAACCCGGCGAGCGCGGCGCGCGTGTTCGCCGCCGTGTCGGGCGACTCGACGCCGTGATGCAGGTGTATCTCAAGTTCGCCCCAACCGGCGTGGCAATGCTCCGCCAGACGTTCGACCTGCACGCGCTCGTACTGCTCCGCCGGGTAGAAATAGGTATGACGAAAGGGAAAGCCGTCCGCGTCGCGCCACGCGCCGAGCGATTTCGGATATTCCAGACACCAGCGTTCGACGCGACGTTCCTGTTCGTCGAGCGGGGCGAAAGTCGAGGGCGGCGCATCGGGGATGATGGACGGCTCGAAGTGATCCGCGACGGCGAAGATCAAGTGGAGCGGGCGCGCCTGCCCCTTCGCCGGACGGCGCACCACGCGCTGCCAGCCGTAAAAAGGCAGCCAGCGCATAGTTCGCAAAGCCTTGTTAACCTGTTGCCCGTTCATCCCCCGGTCAGTCCTCTTCTCCATCTAATGCTTGGGCGAACGAATCAGCCCGAACAGAAAGCTCGCCCCCCAGGTTGTGTGAATCACAAAAAATGCGAGCGACAAAAGCGGCAGCAGGCTCAACTCGCCCGCGCGGCGCGCGAGCCTGTAGGCGAAGTAGAGCGAGAGCGCGGCGTAAGGCGCGACGACCGCGCCGAGCAGGAGCCGGAGCGCGGGCGTCCACCACGCGCCGAGCGCGCCGAGCACCAGAAGCGCGGCGACGAAGGCGGGCGCAACCATCTGCCGGAGCTTGATCGAGCGCGGGTGCATTTTGATCATGCGCGCCTTCCAGCCGCCATAACGCGCGTACTGCCGCGCCAGGTCTGTCATGGTCGCGCGCGCGAAGTAGAAACAGGCGGCCGATTCATCCATCACCACGAGGCCGCCGCGCTGTCGTATGCGGTAGTAAAACTCGTAGTCTTCGTTCGTCAGCAACTCCTCGTTGAAGCCGCCGACTTCCTCCCACGTGCGCTTGCGGAACGCCCCGAAAGGCACAGTGTCAACGACCCGCGCCGACGCGCCCTGCACCGTGCGATACTTCGCGTCGCCGATGCCGAACGGGTGCGCGACGGCGAGTGCGACGGCGCGCGCCGTCCGGGTGGCGTCGCCGGGGCGGATGCTCAGAGACATGCCCGCCACGGCCGCGCCTCCATCGCGCAACAGTTCGACGCAGCGGCGCACGTAATTGGCCGCCGGGGCGGAATGTGCGTCCATGCGCGCGATGATTTCGCCGCGCGCGTGGCGGATGCCGATATTGAGCGCGGCAGGGATGCTGCGCTGCGGGTTGTCGAACACGCGGACGGCGACCTGCGGGTGCGCGGCGGCAAACTCCGCCACGACTTCGCGCGTTTTATCTTCCGAGCGGCCGTCTACCACGATGATCTCGTAGCGTTCGGCGTCGTACTGCTCGATCAAACTTTCCAGAGCCTTCCCGATAAAACGCTCCTCGTTGTAACAGGGAATCACCACCGAGACGGAGCACGCCGCCGCCGCCCGAGCGCCCGCCGACGGCAACGATGCGTTATCCGCCGCCCGAGCGCCCGCCGACGGCAACAGTTCGCCCTGCGCCGTAGCATTCGCCGCGCGCGCGCGATGGTCGGCCTTGTCCGGTAGTATTGATGCCTGTTCGGTGATCATTTGACGTAATGGGCGGCGTTAGCGCGCGGCCTCGCCGAATGCCGGACGATGCTGCCCGCCGAGGGTGTCTTCGCCGGAGGCGTCGAAAGATGGGTCGCCTTGAGTCTCGCCGGAGATGTCTTCCGGGTGTTGCGTCAACGCTCCCTGCTTCTTCTGCTTCTTCTGCGGCACGACCCTGTGGCCGACCTCCGCTTCGTACAGGCGGCGCAGGCAGATGGCGTAGCCGACGAGGTAATAGACGTACCACTGATAGGCGACGGAGGCGAAAAAGCTGTTCACCATGAAGCCGATGAGACTGCCTTGCAGGCCGATGGCGAGGTAGTAGAAATGCGACCCCTTGCGCGTTGCGAAGGTCTCGCGCTCGATCTGGCGGAGCCGCCTGAGCGGCGTCACGATGAACATGATGTAGATGACCATCGCCGCAATCCCCATCTCGGCGGAGACTTGCGTGTAGGCGTTGTGGCTGACGAGTTCCCTGATCGAGACGATGTGAAAGTTGCCCATCCCGACGCCGAACACGGGGTTCATCAACGAGACGATGATTGACTTGATCAAAAGCTCCTGCCGCTGCCCGGCCGAGCCGAAGGCGTCGCGGCTGTGGTCGACGATTGAGCCGAGACGCGACGTGTAATCGCCGGGCGCGAAGGCGAAAAAGCACACCATCAACACGAACAGGCCGACGACGACCAGACGGTTGCGCCGCCCGAGTTTCCACGCCAGCACGCACATCACGCTCATCAGGCCGAGAAAACCGCCGCGCGAGAAAGTGATCATGTTGCCGATCACCATTAGCACGGCGCACGCGGCGTAGAGCAGTTTCAGGAACGGGTTTCGCGTCGTCAGCATGAGGCCGAAGGCGATAGGGATGATCGTGACGAGGTGGAGCGCGAGGTCGTTCGGGTTGCCGAACATGCCGCCGATCAGGCCGGCGATGCGTTGACCGTCGAGCGCGAGCCGCCCCGAACTGTAATCCTGTATGGCATGCACGCACAGGAACGCGCTCACGGTGAGCGCGAGCCAGAAGAGAGCTTTCAGCCGTCGCTCGGTGCGCACGACGTTCACCATCACGATGAACATCACCACCGCCTTGATGAACTCTTTGTTGAAGGTGTCCCACGCTTCGAGGGGATTGAGCGCAAACGGCATCGAGAGCAGCGCGGCAACCGAGAGCAGCAGCACGAGATTAACTTCGCGCGGGCGATAGGTGAACGTGCCTTCGAGGGCGAATTGAGACGGCACGAAGATGACGACCGTCGCCAGCGCGACGAAGTATGCCATCGAGGTCAGAGAAGAGAGCGCGGGGATCAGTTCGTAGGGGCGAAAGTAGAGGACGACGGTGAAGAGAAACAGCCCGGCGAAACTGACGAGGTGGCCGCGTTTGAGTTTGCAGGCGAGTTTATCCTGAGCGGCGCGGGTGTCGAGCGTTTCGGCATCGGGCGTGTCGGATATTTGTGCCGCGGGGTGCGTCCGCTTTGCGAGGAGGCGGACATCGTCGTCATTTTCCGCCGTATGAGCGCGTCGCGCAGGAGCGGCAGGCCGGACGCCCGTGCGGTCTTCGCCCTCGCCCTCGCGCAAGGAGGCGCGGCGCGGAGATGACGATGTCACAGGCTCGTAATCACTGGTCTGGCGGCTGTATGGCATCAAACGGCACTCTCTTTAAGAACGGCAACTGCCGCGCGCGCGCAAAAGACGCCGAAAGATTTTCGCGTCGAAGGAACGCCCGAGCGTACCGGGCGCGACCAGCGCGTGCGCGCGAGTCGAATAAACGGGAGCGCGCCCGTCAGGCGCCCGACTCCCGCTCAATCGTCAACGCTTCCGGCGCGGGGGCAAACCGCGGCGGAAGCAGCCGATCTCTTTTTCACTTGCGTGGGGGAAACGCTTCCCCCGTCGCTCCTTTAACCACTGTAGGCAGGGTGAGCGAACACCGTCAAGTGAGGAAAGTTTTGCCAAATTCAATCGCTCTCATGCGCGCCCCGGCAGGTCGCCGGGGCGTGGTGCGCCGCGAAGGCTTTAAACCGCCACGCGCTCTTCCTCGCCATCGAGCACCAGCGCGCGCACGCGTTCGCGCAGAGAAGTTTCGAAGCGGCGCGCCTGTTCGATCTCGCCGAAGGCCAGGGCGCGCAACTCCTGCTCGATGCGCCGGCGATAGTCCGAGACGAGCGAGTCGGAGACGCCGAGGCGCGCGGCGGCTTCGAGTTGCGTGACGTGGTCGGGGCTGAGGTAACAATGCCAGAGGACGCCGAGCATGCGGTCGTACTGTTTGGTCTTGCCACGCACGCTCGTGTGCAGTGCGCGCAGGAAGAGATCGACGTAGCCGACGGCTTCCTCCTCGGACTCGCGGCGAAGCAAACCCTGTTCGGGATTCTCGCGCCCGTCAACCGGCTCGAAGATGCGGCCGTTTTCTTCATCGTCGCCTCCGCCGAGCGGCACGAGGTAAATGTCCATCACGGGCAGGCGCGACATAACGAGGCTGCGCAAACTGCGCACGTCCACGGGCGCGTCGGCCGCTTCGAGGATGGAGATGATCAAATCTTCGAGGTCGGAATTGCTGATGATGATCTGCGAGTCGCCCGTGCAGCCGACCATGCGCGTGTCGCGCTGGTGGACGGGGATCATCTGGATGCGCTGCTCCAACTCCTGTGAGTTGCGGCGGGCTTTCGTGGCCGGCCATTCGCCGAGGCCGTAGACGCGGTCGGCGAGGCGGCGGTGCGGTTCGTCCTCGACGCTTCCGGCTCCGCCGTCGAAGCGCCGGAAGTTCGCGCTCGACTGGATGATGGTGGAGATGCGGCGCGCCAGACGATAGGATTCCGGGTGACGCTTGCGCAGTTCGGCCGTCAGCAGATTGGTCAGTTCGATCTGGCTGATTTCACATTCGATCTCGGCGTCGGTCATCGCCGTCTCAAGATAATGCTGGAAGCGCGCTTTACTAAGGAGCGTGACGAAGAGTTCCTGCGTCAGGTCTACGTAAGCGTTGCCGCGCTCCGCGCCTTCGACGAGCAGTCCGGCACTGTGCGAGGCGCGCACGAGCGGGTGGCTGCACACGATGCGGTGTAGTTCAGTCCAGAGGCGTGTCACGTCGGAGTGGCGCAGGGAATCAACCCAGTGGGCGTTCGTCCCGCGTGCGGGGCGCGGGGCGACGGCAGACGAAGCCTGCTGTGCCGGCGCGTGCAACTCTTCTTCGGTGGCGCTGGTCATGTGATTATCGAATGGGTGATTATGATCGGCAGATGTTGCAGCCATGTTATTAATGTAGAGTCTATCAGGCTAATTTTCGGGTGGGCACTGTGAGGCGATTTGCTTCAGGCAAGTTATTCCACAAGGGGCTGGATGCGGCTCGACGCTCCTCTGCGTTTGAAGGCGCGTGCGCTGAAGGTTTCCGTGACACACGGTTTCGCGTGTCCTCTCACCGAGTTGCCGACGCCGCGACGGGCGGTTAGCCTGCCGGACGGGCAAAACCCAAATTGTCAAAGCTCCACCTGCTCCATTCTCCGTTCACCCTTGATCGAATTGTCGCTCATTATCTATGGGAGGGGCGTGAAACGCAATAAGCAACATTCCCATCTCAGGTTAGAGAACCGAAGTGACGGAGACCCGGGGCGGCCCCGTCCGAGCAATACATGCGCCGGGAAACTTCGCGCGTCGCAGGCTCGCGCTTCCTGATTTTCGGGGAGAGACCGAAAAGTGTAACAAACCGCATGCTCTGTTGGGTAGTGCTAAATCTGGATAGACCGTGCCAGATGACCGCAAAGGGGAATTGGCGCGGTCAGCCACGAAGGGAATCAGGAAACTGTCGCGTCTCCTGACGACAAAATAATACTAGCAGTTAGCCGCAGAATGAGCAACATCTTTTTACACTCGCCCCAAGGCGTTGAAAAAAATGAGGAAATCGCCCCGGCGACCCTTCCCGGTTGTGGAACTTTGAGGCTATTGACGATTTCTCTTTAGAGACCAAGCGAAGCGCCCATTGACAAGGGTTTTAAGGCCGTGCCTCTCACCTCGCCAGCCACCCTCGACCTGTTAATGATGGGCATTGGAAACGTGCGGCGCGCTTCGACAAGAGTCTGCGGCAATGCATGGGACGCGTAGTTTGAGCGTCAGGCTCGGTCGGCGATGAAGAAGGAGAAGAACCATGGGTTCTGTCAGCACAGCCAAATTTTGCAAACACAAAACCTGCCCGTCCGCCGAAATGCTTCTGAGCTACACGCGTGCGACGCTCGCGCGCGAACTGCGGCAACAGTTATCGGCTCACCTCGACGCCTGCGACTTCTGTGACGCCGAATTCTACCTGCTCTCCAAATTTCCGCCCGTCGGCGCGACCGTCTGCCCGTCGGTCAAAGTCCCTTTCGCCCTCTATCGCCTCGCCAAAGATGTGCTCTCCGTCTCGACCAACGCCGCCGGACGCGCCGTGGAGATTCTCTACGAACGGGAGCGACTGTCATTGACCGACGCCTAAAGTCGCCGCACCGCTCGCGAGGCTGCAAATTCTCTGACGCCAATTCCCTCGCCCCCTCGCTTCCGTCTCGTGCTGAACGGGCTGCTCTCACCGCCGATTCAACTTATAAACTCTCTCCGCGCCCTACTCGTCTGTTGCCGCACTTCCGGCGGAATTTCCGCCGTCGTAAATTTCGTCAATCAACGCGCCGAACTTTTCGTCAATCACGCGCCGCTTAACTTTGAGCGTCGGCGTCATCTCCCCGCCGTCAATCGAAAATTCTTCGGGCAGGAGCGCGACGCGCCGCACGCGCTCGTAATCGTGGAGCGACGCGGTCAGGGCTGCGACCTCTCGCTGCACGAGTTTGACGGCCGCCGGGTCGCGGCTGAGCGCGATCTGCTCGCTTTTGCCGAACTTCTTCTGCTCCGCACGCTCCTTCGAGTTTCCGGCGTCGGCGAGCGCGCCGCGTAGAGCCTCCCAGTCGGGCACGACGAGCGCGGCGGGCGTCTTGCGCCCCGCGCCGACGACGACTACCTGATTGACGAGCGTGCTCTGCTTGATCAGGCTTTCGAGTTGCTGCGGCGCGATGTATTTCCCGTTCGACAACTTGAAGAGTTCCTTCTTCCTGTCCGTGATGAAGAAGTGCCCGTGCTCGTCTCTGTAGCCGACATCGCCCGTCTTAAACCAACCTGCGGCGTCCAGCACTTCGGCCGTCTCGCGCGGGTGCTCGTAATAGCCGCGCATGACGTTCGGGCCGCGCACGAGTATCTCGCCCGATTCGTCCAGACGCATCTCGATGCCGGGGAACGGCAGGCCGATTGAGCCGACCTTGTTGTCTTCGGGGCGGTTGGCCGAAGTGATGCACGTCTCGGTCATGCCGTAGCCTTGCAGGATCGGTATGCCCGCGGCGAGGAACGCGTAGGAGAGCGCGGGCGAAAGCGGCGCGCCACCCGATACGAAAAAGCGCAGGCGGCCGCCCACGCCCTCGCGCCATTTCGAGAAGACGAGACGGTTCGCGATCCCCTGTTGCAATTCAAGCAGCGGCGGCACGACCTCGCGCTTGTCCACAAACTC
>DATHAZ010000071.1:0-1831 GCA_035296445.1 Pyrinomonadaceae bacterium
ACAATCGGCCGCGTCAAAGCCTTCTACGGCAACTTCGGCATGGCCGTGCGCGCTCTCTCCTACATTGAGACGCACGGCGCGGACGGCCTGCGCGAAGCGACCGAGGCCGCCGTCCTGAACGCGCGCGTCATCGCGCACGGGCTGGCAAGCGACTATGACAAGCCTTTCGACGCCCCGCCCATGCACGAAGTCGTCTTCACCGATAAGCGACAGGCGCGCAAGGGCGTCCACACGCTCGACATTGCCAAGCGTCTCATTGATTACGGCTTCCACCCGATGACCATCTACTTCCCGCTCATCGTGCAGGGCGCGATGCTTATCGAGCCGACCGAATCCGTCGGTCGTCAGGAGATACAACAGTTCATCGAAGCCATGCGCGCCATCGCGCGTGAAGCCGTGGAGACGCCCGACCTAGTCACCGGCGCACCGCACACCACCCGCATCGGTCGCCTCGACGAAGCCGCCGCCGCACGCAAGCCCGTCCTCCGCTGGCGACCCGAAGAGAAGGCCGCCGTCGCTTAAACGAACATCACAACGTAAAAGAAGCGCGCCCGCGCGAACTCTCGAAAGTTCGCGCGGGCGCGCCTCATACGTGTCAGGATTTAATTCAAAGTGAGAGGCGGATTGTCGCGCGGTCTGGTTGAGCTTGCGGCAGATTACAAAAAAACAAAAATGCTTATAATGGTCAGGCGAAATAATCTTCATCAACTACATTAAGGTTCATCACTCGAAAGGAAGACTAAACATGCTTCGACCGTCAACCGTCCGTCCCGTCATTTTATCGTCAATCCTGCTGTGCGCGCTCCTACTTTCCGCGTGCAGCTCAGGTGGTGAGAAGACCGCCGCAAACAACACGGCCGCCTCCAACACTGCCGCCGGCAACGCCAATCAACCCAACAGCAACACTGCCGCCGGCAACACTAATGCCGCCGGAAACACTTCCGCCGGGAACACTGCGGCGAAGGCGAAACTCAACTTGAACACGGCTTCGTCAAATGATTTCCTCTCGCAGATTCCGGGTCTGGGCAACAAGATGGTGCATGAGTTCGAGGAGTATCGTCCCTACAAGAGCGTGCAGCAGTTCCGGCGCGAGATGGGCAAGTACGTCAAGCCGGAACAGATCGCGGAGTATGAGAAATACGTCTTCGTGCCGATTGCTGAGAACGAATCGGACGCGGCGACGCTGCAACAGATTCCCGGCCTCGATGCGGCCGAAGCCCAAGCGTTGGTCGCCGGTCGCCCTTACGCCTCGCGCGACGCGTTTCTCGCGAAACTCTCCGAGAAAGTTTCGGCGGAAGAATTGGCCGTGGCGAAAACCTATCTGGGCGGCCAATGAGTCCCGCCGATATACTGTCGCGCCTGCGGCGATTCCTTTTAGTCTTTTCCGTCGTGCTGCTGGGCGGGGCTTTGCTGGAGTTGTGGCTGATCGAGCACATGCAAGACCCCGTGCAGTTCATCCCGTTCGTGTTGTGCGGGCTGGGTATGCTCGCCGCGCTCGGCGTGCTGCTGCGCCCGCGACGCGCCACGCTCCGTGCCTTGCGCGTATGCATGGCGCTCGTCGTAGCGGGCACGCTGCTCGGAATCTATTTGCACGTCGAGGGCAATCTCGCGTTGCAACGTGAGATCAGTCCGAACGCGGCGGCGGGCGAGACGCTGTTCGCCGCGCTCGGCGGCGCGAACCCGTTGCTCGCACCCGGCATTCTGGCGGTGGCCGCCGTGCTCGCGCTGGCCGCGACTTACCGACACCCGGCTCTGGGAAAAGAGAAAGAAGAGTAGCGCGACCAAACATAAGTAGTAAGGCGCAACGGCGCGAGAGGAAGATTCATACACC
>DATHAZ010000072.1:0-31673 GCA_035296445.1 Pyrinomonadaceae bacterium
AATTATCTGAAATCAACTATCGAGCGAGAAGGATAAACCAATGGCACTCGTCGGAGCGAACGAACTGAAACGGAAAATGCTGATTTCGGTCGAGAACCAACCCTACGTCGTGTTGGAAGTCTTCTTCGCGTCGCCCACGGCGCGCGGCGCGGCGACGATGGTGCGCACACGCCTGCGCCAACTGCTGTCGGGCGCGGTGCTGGAAAAAAGTTTCAAGGCGACGGAGAAGTTTGCCGAGCCGGACGTGCAATACGTGCCCGCCTCGTTTCTCTATTCCGACGGCGACGGCTTTCACTTCATGGACGAGTCGAGCTACGAGCAGTTCATGTTTACGGGCGAGCAGGTGGGCGACGACCGTGGCTATTTGAAGGAAGGCGTCTCGCTGCAAATCCTCAAGTACAACGGCGCGCCCGTCTCGCTGCAACTGCCGCAGTACGTCGAACTCGTCGTGACCGAAACCGAGCCGGGCATGCGCGGCGACACGGCCGCCGGCGGCGCGAGCAAAAAAGCCAAACTCGAAACCGGCCTCGGCGTCAACCTCCCGCTCTTCATCAAGGAAGGCGAGACGGTGCGCGTCAACACGCAGACGGGCGAGGTGGCGGGGCGAGCGTAAAAGGAAACGATGAAGGAGGAACGCGGAACGATGAATGAGAATACAGAAAACAGAATTCAGAAGTCAGAAGGAAGACTCAGAGGTGCTTAATTCTGACTCCTGAATTCTGTTTTCTGTCTCCTGCTTCAGTTCATCGTTCCGCGTTCCGCGTTCATCGTTTCTATTTCGCGGTCTTGAAATTCGAGCCGCTTCCCTCCGGGTCGAACTGTTGCACGTAGGGCGGGAGGGCAGGCTCTTTTTTGAACTTGCCGCCGCGCGTGATAGCCCAGCGTTGCAGCCAGGAGATGCCCATCTCGCCCGTGTAAGTGTCATGGTGCTCGTAGGCTTTGTCCTTCAAGGCTTCGTCGAGCGTGACGAACTCGTAGCCGCGCCGCTTCAACATGGCGGCGACGCGTCCGAAGTGATCTGCGTTGAGCGCGTTGGCGTGGACGAGGAGCGTTTGCTGAATCTCGCGCCCGAAGAGTTCGATTGACATGCCCTCGTAGAACTCGAACATGCGCTCCATGTAAGGCACGTACTCGTCGGCGATGCGGCGCGCTGTCTCGCGGTCGCCGCGTTGCAGGGCTTGCGCATAGGCCGCGGCGAAAATCCACTCGGCGTTGTCAATCGTCACGGGCGCGACGCGGTAGCCGCGCGCGTCGAGAAACCTCTCGAACGCCTCTTTGGTCTTGAGGTCGGGGCCGGTGTTGAGATAGGGGTGGCGGAAATAGCGCAACTTCATGCCGCGCGCGGCGAGCAGCGAGCGCGTGACGGGTTCGCCGTCAACCACCTGTTGCTGAAAGGCCGCGAGCGGCGTGCGGTAGAAACCGGCGTGCCCGTAGGTGTGGTTGCCGAGTTCAAGCCCCGCGTCCGTCCACATCTTGAGGACGGCGATGCGCGCTTCCCGCTCGCCCTCGTGTTGCAGTTTCCTCTCGTTGACGAAGCCGATGGCCGGAATTTTGTTCGACGCAAGCGTGCCGAGAAGTTTCGACGTGAACTCGCGAAGCTCGCTGAGCGTAGTCTTCCCGCCGTCGCCCGTGAACGGCAGATCGTCGAACGTGACGGCGACCCTTCGGCGCGGCGCTTCGTTAGATGCGACGCGGTCTGCGGCCTCGCGCCGCAAGGGCAGCGCGCTCACGTCCAACTGGTAAATGTCGCCCCAGCCCCGGCTGAAGAAGAGGTATTTGCCGTCGGGCGAGACGAGCGGCGTGTACTCGTAAGTCGCCGAGTTGACTCCAGCGCCGAGGTTGCGCGGCTGTGTCCAACGGCCGCCCATGTTGAAGCTGACGTAGAGATCGCCTTCGCCGTAACTGCCGGCGCGCGTCGTGGAGATGATGATGTAGCTTTCGTCGGGCGCGATGTAGGGGTCTGCGTCGGACTGCGGCGTGTTGAGGCTCGCGAGGTTTTCGGCGGGCGCGTAACGACCGTTCACGAGGCGCGCGCGATAGAGGTCGTTGCTGCCCTGCCCGCCCGCGCGCGTGGACGAGAAATAGAGGTTGCCGTTGGCCGCAACCGCCGGGTAGTTGTCGTAGGTTTCGGAGTTGACTTCCGCGCCGAGAGGCCGCGCTTCCCCCCAACCTGCGCCCGTGCGCTCGACCACCCAGAGGTTGAAGTCCGTGCGATTCGGCGCGGACGGTGCGACGGGTCGCGTGGAGGAGAAGAACAGCTTCGAGCCGTCGGGCGTGATGAACGGCTCTTTGTCGAAATACTTCCCCGAAAACGGGGCGACCTGTGGCTCGCCCCAGCGGCCTGCGGCGTCAAAGCGCGAGAAGTAGATGTGCTCCATCTTCCGGTCGGCCGAACGCCTGGCGAAATAGACCGTGCGCCCGTCGGGCGTGAACGCCGGGCCATACTCGTCCGCGCTCGTGTTGACGACGCCCTCGGCGAAGAGGCGCGGCGCGGATGTAGCCCCGGCGGTCGCGTAAGGATGCGCGCCGCCGGCCTCCCGCGCGCGCTGGCCGAACCCGGACGCCGGCGACGCGAGCAGCGTGAGGATAAAGATCAAATTTAACCACGGCTGATCTGCCCTCATGTCAAACTCCTTTTGCGGGCTTTGCGCCCGTTGATTCGTCCCGTCAAAACAATCTTTCGCGCGGCTTGAACTTCTCTCGCCGCGACGCTCAGTTTTTCGCTCTGAACAGTTTGGCGTAATCAATCCCGCCGCGGCTCACGTCGAACTGCCGCATGAAGGGCGAGACATCTGGTTCGTCCGTGAGTGGCTGTCCTTTATCCAAAGCCCAGCGTTCCAGCCATGAAATGCCCCCCGGCCCGAAGTAGTTGGCGGGCTGGCCGCGATAGGCTTTGTCCTTTAAGGCTTCTTCGAGCGTGATGAACTCGTAGCCGCGCCGCTTCATCATCGCGACGAGGTCTTCCATCTTCAGTGTGTTCAAGGCGTTTGCGGTGAGCATCAGGACTTGCGGCAGTTCGTAGCCGAGAGTCCTTTGCGAGAGTTCTTCGTAATACTCGAACATGCGCTCCATGTAAGGCAGGTACTCGTCGGCGACGCGCCGCATCGTCGCTTCGTCTCCGGCGCGGCGAGCCTGCGCGTAGACGCGACCGTAAAGCCAGTCCGCGTTGTCAATCGTCACCTGGTGAATCCGGTAGCCGCGCGCGGCGAGAAAGGCTTCGGCCGCCTCTTTCGTCTCGCGGTTCGGCCCCGTGTTGAGGAAGGGATAGCTGAAGTAACGCGGGCGCATGCCGCGCTCGGACATCAACCTGCCCGTCACCTCTTCGCCGCGAATCACGTCCTGTTGAAAGTCCGCGAGCGGAGTTTTATAGAGGTTCGAGTGGGCGCGGGTTTCCGTGCCGAGTTCGTGCCCGGCGTCGAGCCAGAGGTTGAGCAGGCGCACGCGTTCTTCGTCGAGACGCCCTCCCGCCTCATGGTCATAGAGTTGGTTTTCGTTGACGAAGCCGACGGCGCGGATTCGGTCGGCGGCGAGCGTCGCGAGCAGGCGACGCGTCTCTCGCTCCGCCTGCGGATTGTGGAAGGTGTGGACGGCGGGCAGCGCGACGAAGGTGACGGCCACTTTCCGCTTTGCCCGCGCCTCCTTCGCCGGAACGTCGCGCGGCGCGCGCATCTCTTTGTTCTGTCCGAGAGCGAAAGTTTGCGCGCATGCGATAACGCCCGCCAGTGCCACGAGCACGACCGCCGCGCACGCGAGCACCGGCGACCGCCCTGCGGGCGCGGGCTGGACTTTGAGCAGACGTTGGATGCGCTGCAACAAGACGCCCCCGTCGGCGGCGACGGCCAGCGCGCCCGCGTTCACATTTTGGCCGCGCAGAGTTTCGAGCGCGGCGAGGGCGCGCGCGTAGACGAGCACATCGCCCGTCGCGCCGACGGCCAGATCGTCGCAGGCGTGCTCGCGCTCGACGCGCACGCGCCCGGAGAGCCACCACACGGCCGGGTGATAAAAGAGCACCGTCTCGGCCACGCTCTGCAAGAGGTTGCAGAGGTAATCGTGGCGACGTATGTGCGCCAGTTCGTGCGCGAGTATGGCTTCGAGTTGCGGCGCGCTCAGACCCGTCAGGGCCGACGCGGGCACGAGTATGACCGGGCGCAGGCATCCGATGACGGTCGGCACTTCCACGAGCGCGGACTCGCACAGGCGGACTGGTCTCGAAACGCGCAAACGCCGAGCGAGTCGCGCCAGCGTCTCTCGCCACTCGCGCCCGAGCGCGCAAGCGCGCTCACGCCTCAGTCGCTCCGTCAACACCCAGCCCCCGAGCAGCCGCAGCGTCAAGGCGAGCGCGCCCGCCAACCAGAACAGAGACAGCCACGGCAGCGCGGAGGTAAAACGGTCTTCCGCCCAACGCTGCAAAGGCGCGGACGCCCCTTCGTCGTCCGGCACGATCAGGAAATTCGCGTAGAGCCGCGCGGGCGCGCTCGCAGGCTTTGCGGCCGTCCCCCGCGCCCCGGACGTATCGGCGGGCGCGGCTTGCGGAGCGCGTTGGTCGAAGGCCGTGGCGACGGCGTGCGAGTTGAAATGGAGAAACGTGGCGAAGGGCAGCGCGAGCATCAGGAGCATGCAGGCGCAGGCGACGGCGTAGCGCAAATTGGCCGTCGCGCGCCGGAGCGACAGCGCGACGCCTGCGTACAGAAACGCGACGAGCGCGCCCTGCCAGATGAAATGAAGGAGCGTCCAGCCGAGTGTTTGGAGGACGGGGTGCGCCAAGAGCGCGTGCGCGTTTCTCATGACTCACCTCGCTCGAACTCGTCCAGCATTTTGCGGATGGTTGACAACTCTTTCGCCGAGGTCTTCTTCGCCGAGAGCGCCTGCATCACGAGCTTCGTCGCCGAGCCGTCGAAGGCGCGTTCGAGCAGGTCGCCGATGAGTTGCCGCTGCGTCTGTTCGCGCGCGAGGCTCGCCTCGTAGACGTGTGCGCGCTGGCTCTCGTCGCGCCGCACCAACTCCTTCTCGGCCATGATCTGCATCAACTTCAAGACGGTCGTGTAGCCGGTCGCCGGCTTCGTCCGGCTGATCGCCTGATGCACCTCGCGCACCGTAGACGCCCCGCGCTGCCACAGCACGTTCAAGATTTCCAACTCCGCGTCGGTCGGCCGCGACACGTCTCGTTTCGGCATTCTCCAGACTCCTTTCCCCGCCCTCGAATCTGACGGGCGACACCTTACTACGAAGCGTTTCGTACTGTCAACGAAAACTTTCGTACTACGTGATATTTTTCGCCCGCCCTCCGCACGCCTTCACCGGCTCGCGCACTCGGGCGGTATGTTCTTAGTCCCTGCCTGAGAATTGCCACGAGTGTCGAGCGGGGGTGCAGGTTTTTCCGCCGCGCGCGGTTTCCCGTGTTGACCTCGGAGGTTGAAATGTTGAAAACTACCCGCGCAATTTCATTCGTCGCGCGTTCCGCCGGGCGCGCAACCGTCGGGCGAACGTTATACCGGCGCGTCGGCAACGAGGGGCAAGTGAGTCAGGAAACTTCAGGCACCGGTTCAAACAGTCTCCGAATGGCCGCGCCGCTCAAGGTGCTCGTCGTGGAAGACTTCGAGGACACGCGCTTCCTCATGCGCCTCGAACTGGAGAAGCGCGGATTCCGCGTCGTCGAAGCCATGGACGGCGAGCAGGGCGTCGAGTTGGCCGCGCGCGAACGCCCCGACATCATCATCATGGACATCGGCCTCCCGCTCATTGACGGCATCGAGGCCACGCGCCGCATACGGGGCGACAACACCATGCGCGACGTGCTGATCGTCGCCCTCACCGCGCACCACGAAACCGAATACCGCGCACGGGCGCTCGCCGCCGGCTGCGACGCCTACCTCACCAAACCCGTAGACTTCGACTGGCTCATAGACCTCCTCGGCCGCCTATTGCCCTGACGCCGCCCGCCGCGCCGCGAACAGCCGCGCCTGGCTTTGCCATGTGTCGCTCACTATCGCAGATGGCTCAGGGTCAACTCCGCAAAATAAGAGAGGGGCTTGCAGCAAGCCCCTCTTCCCGAAATCAACTTAACAAGCGACGACTTTACAGCCCGCGATATTGGAGCGAGAGGGCTTCCATGCGCGCGGATTGGCCGCCGGTGAAGCGGTACATGCAGGGGTCGTCGGTGTAGTCCATGAAGTTTTCGATAGGGTCTATGCCGGTCTTGGGGCAGGAGTCGCGCCCCTTGGGGCAGTAGAAGGCGGGCGAGCGTTCGGAGGGAGTGTCGGCGACGAAATCGTTGTAGACGGCCGCGCAGCCGCCCTGGAACGTGTGGAAGAGGCCGAGCCAGTGGCCGACCTCATGCACGCCCGTGTCGCCTTCGTTGTAAGGGACTTCCGTGCCGCCGGGCAGGCTCGAATAGAGGCAGACGATGCCGTCCATCGAGGGGTCGCCCGCGTACCAGAAGGGGAAGGTAGCCCAGCCGAGATAGCCGCCGCCGTTGTTGGTGTAGAAGTTGAGCGTCGTCGCGTCGCCCGTGTGCAGGGCGATCTTCATCTCGCGCTCGGCGGCCGTGTCGGGCGCGGCGTTGAACCACGCGAGATTGGTCGTGCGCGTCACACCGACGAGGGCGAAGCGGAAGGGCGTGTTGGCCGCGCCCGCACCCGTAGCACCGGCGTAGGCGGCGTTCAGCACGTCTATCTGCGCGCGTATCATCTTGTCCGTGATGTCGCCGTTCGAGACGCCCGCGCCCTTGTTGACGACGTGAAAGTAGACGGGGATCGTCACCGCGCCCGACTTCCTGATCTGGCCGGGGCTGCGCTTGTTGTTGAAATCGTTGAGCGCGGCTTCGTAGGTGGAGGCAGTCGTCTCGTCGAGGTCGCGCGTGGCGCAACGGTCGCGCTGCGAACGCGTCTCGCCTTTGGCGGTCTTTTGCGCGTTGAACGATGCGTCGGGTTGGACGAGCGTCTTGTCGCCGCCGCCTGCGTTCCCGGCGTGGACGCGTTTGAAGAGCGACGGGCTGGCGACGGCGACGACGAGCGCCATGCACAGAAGCGAGAGGGACGCGAGCAGCTTTCTTGTCATTGAAAAATTCCTCCGAACTATGGGCTGAAAGTTGGGGACGAGGGGAACGAGCCTTGATGGCGATTGCGCCGTCAGGCCGTTGCCCGGAAGATGAGAGGGCACGACTTTAGACGCGCCCTCCGGAACGTGTCAAGGGACACGGGGCGCGGGCGGTGTCGGCCGTGCCCGGCGCGATTAACGACCCATGGGGATCTATTTGGGGCGGAAGTTTTTCAGACAATCCGAAACTAATTAACTCTTTAAGCTTTATGCTAAATGGAGAAAACGCTTTTGCGCTAACAACCTTTGCTGTACAATCTATGCTCATACAATTGTTTTGCTCTAATTCTAGAACCAAGCTTCACTCACTCCTTTAGTCTAGGATATTCAGAGTCATATGACAGTTATAGATGATCATACTCAGTCTTTTATTGAGCCAGAGGATAAACACAAATTATGGAAAATTAAGGTTGGCATCCTATTATCTGCGCTGGTGATGGTTGGTGGATTCTTTCAGACCCAGTTATTTGTTAGAAGCTTACCTCGCCCGGAAACGAACGTAATTCGTGCTCACATTGAACATTGCCGTAAGCTTCAGGATCAACTAGGTGCTCAAAAGCAACCGTCCGGCATAGTCTTTCGGATGTTCAGTGAAAAGCCTTTGAGGACTTTGGAAGAGGTTAAGGAATCTCTTCTAAAAGACCAAGCTTTGCAGTCTGAGTTGAAGGAAAAATTCGGAATATCTTTCCATGAGTTGAAGGTAGTAATAGTTCCGGCGTGGGCTTTGATCACGATTGACAATAATGATCAGATAGGAATTACATATGCTGGTTGGAAGGAATCTAATAGTGCTAAGGGGGATTCAGATATTGGAGGGTTTACCCTTCGAGATAAAGGGGGTCTTCCGCAAATAACACTTGATGGAAGGCCGCGAATCGTTCTGAACTCAGTGAGTTTTCAAGACCGAAACAGCTTGCGACTCACGCTATTCCACGAACTGCTCCATGCCATGAATGTGCCTGGAGACTATCCTTCAAAGATAACATTTGCCCAAAATGACCTTGTTTACCTACCGGAATACAGAGCATTCGTTAATCGAGAAAAGCTAGACGGGTATCGTGAAACCACTATATGGTTCCTAGCTGTATTAATACCTGCCCTTATACTTATTCTGCTCGTCCGACGGTATAAAAAAATTCGTAAGCGCTTACGGAATGTACTCGTTAGCCCAGATGTAGTTCCTGCTTCAGATGCCTCAGATTGAAAATTGATTCTCGCTGCCTCCAAACCTCAAGGAGCATAGCGAAGAACATAAATGTCGCAAGAACTAGCACAAAAACATCAACGACTCCCGCACCAATTAATATGTTACCCAGCCAGCTTTGTTGAGGGATAGTCGCCATGTCGGTGTTGAATCGAATTGCCTTAGTGAGTAATGCCCACTGGACATAAAATCCGATAACACCTCCGAATAACAGAGTAGAGAGAATAATCCCTCCAGATCGCAAAAACACAAGAGCGATTGTGCCAGTGACTAAACAGAGTGCAATCATTGACTGCGGGTTAGCTGGCACAGACCAGTCAATATCAACCCCCGTTGTATCTAGTGTACGATAACGGGAGAAGAGTTTTACTACGAACATCGCAAGATAGATAACCGTGGTAATAGCGGATACCCATCGTAGCGATTTAACTAACGTACTGTTTCTAAACCTCACTGTCTCACCTCCCTACACTAAAGCAAAACCGCACATTAATAGAATACCTTACCTATTTTGTCATTAGCGGTATTTTGCTTACAACAATAGAGTTACCAGCGTCAAATGTCTGCCATTGAGAGGTAAAGCGGCAAGATGCATGCCGGAGTATCACCAACACGCACTGAAATTGTACTACTGTAACTCTCAGAAAACAAGATACTTCTGCCATCCTTCCCGCAAAACAGGGACGCCACTAAAGCGCCTCCGATTAACTGGGGTCATATTTGGATGCAAAAACATCCACATAAGCTTAAAAATTGGACCAAGGTTTTTTTGCATGCTTGGGCAAATTGCTTTGCATAACATGGCTGTGAGATGACCAAATTTATTGTGTTTGCCTGCACGCTCCAAAATGATATTCCTTTGGTTAGTTCAAGCGTTCATACAAACGATGTTCCTTGGAAAGACCTTTAAGATAGTAACTGTCGCTAAAGTCATTGCCGTTAAATCCAGAGGAGACGCAGCCCGATATTCTCTGAGAAGTCATTAAGCTAAAGATAAAACTGCGTGTCTTTACCACAAGTTAAGAGTGCGGTCAAGTGCATTACTCCCATATAATTTGTAGCAGCGATATATATCTCCGAAGCAATCTTTACGCTTGATGAATCACAAGCTCGTCATTTAACTTTGTCATTAACATATTTATTTTCCGATTAGTGAAACCAGCACGGAGTAATATTAGTGTTTATTGGTACAGATAAGAAAAACAATGTGACAAGCCGACTACATTCTGTGACCAGTAGCACAATAGGTTTGATGGACTGAATATTCGTCTTAATAGTTTTGCCTAGACCTTAAAATAAAAACTAATGGAGTTGGAGTTTTGCCCCAATGGATAGGATGTTATGTGTGCCTGCAAGTGCAAGCCAGAATAAGGGCAGCCAATGCCTGCCCTTAGCATTTGAATCTCCTACTATTGGTTGAGTTCCGCTAGCCCCTATCAGCTAATTCTTACCTGAGTTACTGCTCTGTCCGGCAGGTGGTGAGCTAGCGTTAGGGTGTAGGTATTCTGAAAAGAGTTTCAGAATTCGCTTGTACTCGTCCGCCCAACTCGTGTCGCGCTCGAAGGCGTGGTCTTCGACGGGGTAGGCGGCGAGTTCCCAGTTCTCTTTTCTCAGTTCGATGAGACGCTGGGCGAGGCGCACGGAGTCCTGGAAGTGTACGTTCACGTCAACCATGCCGTGGCAGATGAGGAGCGCGCCGCGCAAGCCTTCCGCGAAGTAGATCGGCGAACTGCGTTTGTAGGCTTCGAGGTCTGTCTGCGGCAGGTTGAGAATGTTCGCGGTGTAAGGGTGGTTGTAGTGCGCCCAATCGGTGACGGGGCGCAGGGCCGCGCCCGCCGCGAACACGTCCGGCGCGGTGAACATCGCCATCAGCGTGATGAAGCCGCCGTAAGAGCCGCCGTAGATGCCGATGCGCTTCGGGTCTATGTTGTGCTCGGCGGAGAGGTAGCGCGCGGCGTCCAGATGGTCGGTCAAATCTTTGCCGCCCATGTGGCGATAGATGCCCGTGCGCCAGTCGCGCCCGTATCCGGCAGAGCCGCGATAGTCTATGTCGAGCACGGTGTAGCCGCGCTCCATCAGCAGGTGATGAAACATGTACTCGCGGTAATAACTGCTCCACCACTTGTGTACGTTCTGCAAATAGCCCGCGCCGTGGACGAACACGACCGCCGCGCCGTTCGGCCGCGCGGGTTTGTAGAGACGCGCCTGCACCGTCTGCCCGTCGCGCGCTTTGATGGCAACGATGGGCGGCTCGATCCAGTTGTGCGTGAAGAACTCAGGCGTGGGCGAGGTCGTCACCTGTCTCGCGTCCGACATGGGCGCGCTCGCGGCGAGGTAGAGTTCCGGCGGCTTGTTGCTGTATGAGCGGACGATGGCGAGCATTTGTTCGTCGGGCGAGATGTGGGCCGCGTTGTTGCCGGGCATGGCGGTGAGACGCGTCGGGCGCGCGCCGCCCGCGACGGGCATCGAGTAGAGGTGTCGCTCGGCGAAGCTGACCTCGCTTGAGGTGAAATAGAACTTCGTCTTGTCTTCGGAGAGCCGCACGTCCGAGACTTCAAACGCGCCGCGCGTCAACTGCACCGGCTGGCCGCCGTCAACCGAAATTGTGTAGAGGTGCGCGAATCCGTCCTGCTCCGACTCGAAATAGACACGCCGGTTATCGGCGAGCCAGCCGAGCGTGAACGCGCCGGGGCCGTTTGTCCAGGCGTCGTCGTGCAGCGCGACGAGCGTTTTCGTTTTGCCCGTCGCGGGGTCGAGTTGCAGCACCCAGCGATCCTTGTTGTCGGCGGAACGCGCGAGCATCGCCGCGTGCTTCCCGTCTTCCGACCATTGCAACTGGAAAAGCTGCACGTCGCGTTCGCGTGCTGCCTGCGCCGTCGTCTGCGCGGTCGTTTCGGTCTGCGTGCGCGGGGGTTGCTGTCCCTGTTGTTGTGTCTGCTGCGTCTGCTGCGCCTGTCCTTGCGTCTGTTGCTGCGCCTGCTGCGTCTGCGTCGCGCCGCTCTCGCGCTCGGCCTGCTCGGTGGCGTTCTGCTCGGTGCGCGTGCGCAGGACGGGCGCGGCCTCGGCGCGCTGCCCGTGATCCACGTTCCTGGCCTCGCCCGTCTCGACCGAGATGACGGTCATACGCGTGCGCCCCTGCGCGTCGCCCACTTTCGTGCGCCCCGGTATGTCCTGCGTGTAGGCCGACTCCGTGACGTAGTTCGGGACAATCGTCTGCCTGGCCGCCGCCGCCGGCTCCGTGATGACGGCCACAACGTAGCGGCCGTCCGGCGAGAGCGTGAGATTCGTGACGTTGTGCCCCGTAGGGATGTTGAAAGGTTTTCGCCGCTCGCGTGCCTTGCGTTTCGTCTCCTGCTCCTCGCGTCGCTCCGCGCGCTCGCGCACGGCTTCGAGCAAAGCGCGCTCTTCCTTCTTCAAAATTTCCTGGCTCTCCGTGCCGCGCTCCGGCTGCGCGCCGCCACCACCGCCGCCGCCCACGCGTATGTCGGTCAACTGTTCGAGCAAGCCGCCTTCGAGCGAGAGCACGTAGAGATTGTTCTGGCGCGTGAAGTAGACGCGTCGCCCGTCGCGCGTGAAGCGCGGGTTCGTCTCGGCCTCGACGGTGCGTGTCAAGGGCCTTCGCTCGCCCCGCGCGTGCTCGTAGAGATAAACGTCGCCCTCGTCGGTGAAGACCGTCCACCTCTTATCCTTCGACAACTCGCCCGACGCGGGCGGCGCGTTTCGCGCCTCTTCCTCCGAGAGCTTGCGCAAATTCGTGCCGTCGCGGTTGACGACGTAAGTGTCCATGTCCTTGAGGCGCGCGTCCGTCGCCTGCTTCCAGCGAAAATAGACGCGCGCCCCGTCCTGCGACCAGCGCACGTCGCCCGGCGTGTAGCCGACGAGCGCAGCCCCGCGCATGATGCTGTCAACCGTCAACTCGAACTTCTTAGAAGGCGGCGTCGTTTGTTGCGCGGCGACGTTTGGGATTGTTTGTTGTAAGAGAAGGAGGGCGACCGAGAGCGCGGCCAGCGCGCGACGGTTAATGCTGATTTTCATATCCCGCTTTCTTGTGCTTAAAGATTAATTGCCTCGACCCGCACGTTCAAATCCGGCGTCACCGTGACGGTGTGGTTGTCCGGCACGTCGAGCCAGTCGTCCATGTCATCCGTCAGACGCTCGCTTGAGACGATGACGGCCGCGGCCTGCTCCTGCTCCTTGACCGTGTGCATGTCGCACAGCCCGCCGGGCAGGCACTCGAAACGCTTGCCGCGCGAGATGTGCAACGAGTTCCCGGCCAGACCTTCGGCCGAGCAGTAGCGCGAGATGACGATTGATTCGCCGTCCGTCACAGCGAAGTTGTAATGCGAAGGCTCGACCACGCCCGCCGCGCCCGTCCATTCGTTCAAAAGCGCGATGGTCTCGACGACGGCCGCGCGCATGTCTTCGCCGCGCGCCTCGCCGAAGGGCACGCGCAAGCTATTGAGGAAAAGCGCGAAGGCGTGCTCCGAGTCGGTCGTGCCCATCACCATGTTGTAAAACTCGTCTTTCAAACTCTCGCGTAAACTTCGCTTGATGCGCTCGAACCCGGCGACCCCGCCGTTGTGCATCCACATGAAACGGTCGTATGCGAACGGGTGGACGTTAGACTCCATCACGGCCATCCCCGGCGAGGCGGCGCGCACGTGCGCGAACAGGCGCGTCGCGCGCATCTTCACGGCGAGATTCTGCAAGTTGCGATTCGACCAGGCGGGCATCACCGTCCGCTGCACACACGGCGTCGGGTCAACCTCGGGCGCGTACCAGCCGACGCCGAAACCGTCGCCGTTCAGAGGCTCGGCGCGTTCGCGCGCCTTGTAGCTCTGCATGATCAGCGAGTTCGTGGGGCGGTATAATAAGTCCGCCAGCAAGAGCGGCGCGCCCGCATACGCCAGAAAGCGACACATAATTTATGCCCTAAACGGAGATGAAATGAGCGAACGGCAAGATGATACAACACAACCACGCGAACGCGACGCGCCGCCCGAACCGGAACGCGCCCCACGCAATTATTACTACGACGACGGCACTGGCTACGAGGTTTACGACCCGGCGACGGATACGGACGAGCCGGACGAGAGCGACGCCGGAGAGGCCGCGCGCGACGCCGAGGATGCCGCGCGCGAAGACGACCCCCGGCGCGGATAAGATCGCCTTATGAAGGCCGCGCCGGAGTTTCCATCCTTTAGAGAGTATCGTGTGACAATCGGCAAAGTGTCATAGCGGCGGCAACCCGCGCGCCCGCGTGCGTTACCTTGTACGGGTGACAGCCAACTTTCACCTGCCAAATGGGAGCAAACAAATTATGCCGCCGCGCCTTCGCAGCTTCTGCGCGCTCATCGTCGCCGCCTTCTGCACGCTCGCGAGCCTTTCGGCAGCGAGCGCGGGACAAAATCCCGGGAACGCCGCCGACAGGACGACGCCTGCCGAGACGCTGCGCTCCGCGCAAACCATCTTCATCCGCACGAAGTCCGTCTACTTCAAACCCGCCGCCCTCGAACAGGAGTTGCTCGACCGCAGCGAAGTTCAACACTGGGGCATCGTGATCTCGCGCGACGAAACGGACGCCGATTTGATCATCGAAGTTGACCGCAAACTGTTCACCAACAGGTTCGTCTACAGCGTGCTCGACCCGCGCTCGAACCGTGTGTTGCTGAGCGGTAAGATCGGCTCGCTCGGCGGGTCGGTCGAGCACCAGATCGCCGACGGCTTCGTGAAGCGGATAAGACCGTTCCGCGCCTTCGGCTCACCGGCTCAAACCAGATAAACGCACGGCACTGACGGCGAGAGGCCGCGACACTCGGCATGTCGCGGCCTCTTTACTTTCCGCCTCGCACGCGCTTTCACGCCTGCTTCGCCTCCGCCTCTTTCTTCTTCGGGCGCAGGTTCGCTGCGAGCACGCGCTTGCGCAGGCGAATCGTCTCGGGCGTCACCTCGACGAGTTCGTCGTCGGCGATGAACTCCAGAGCCTGTTCGAGCGAGAGTTCCTTGACGGGCACGAGGCGCATCGCTTCGTCTGCGCTCGCGGCGCGCATGTTCGTCAGTTTCTTCTCCTTGATGACGTTCACGTCGAGGTCAACGGCGCGCGCGTTCTCGCCGATGATCATGCCCTCGTAAACCCTCTGGCCGGGGCGGGCGAACATCGTGCCGCGCTCCTGCAAATTGAAGAGCGCGAAGGTGGTCGTCTCGCCCATCCGGTCGGAGACGAGCGAGCCTGTCGCGCGCCCGCGCATCGTGCCCTGCCACTCGCCCCAACGCAGGAATAGAGTGTTGAGCAAGCCCGTGCCCTTCGTCTCCGTCAGAAACTCGTTGCGAAAACCGATCAGGCCGCGCGAAGGAGTCTCGAATTCCAGCCGCACGCGCCCCGTGCCGTGGTTGACCATCTTCGTCATCTGCCCCTTGCGCCGCCCCATCGCTTCCGTCACGACGCCGATGAACTCATCCGGGCAATCAACGACGACCAGTTCAATCGGCTCTAACGTCTTGCCGTCGCGCTGGTGCGTGATGACCTGCGGCTTCGACACCTGTAATTCGTAGCCCTCGCGCCGCATCATCTCGATCAGGATCGCGAGTTGAAGTTCGCCGCGCCCCGAAACTTTGAATTGATCCGGCGTCTCCGTCTCTTCCACGCGGATCGCGACGTTGCTCAGGAGTTCGCGATTGAGCCGCTCGCGCAGTTGTCTGGACGTAACGTACTTTCCCTCGCGCCCTGCGAACGGCGAGTTGTTGACGCTGAAGATCATCGAGATGGTCGGCTCGTCCACGGCGATCACCGGCAACGCCCTCGGATTGTCCGCGCTCGAAATCGTCTCGCCGATCTCGATGCCTTCCATCCCCGCGAGCGCGACGATGTCGCCGACGCCCGCGCGCTCTACGGGTTCGCGCTTCAATCCCTCGAAGGCGTAGAGCTTCGACACGCGCGTCTTCTGCACCGCGCCGTCGCGCTTGATGATGGCGACCGTCTCGTTTTGCGCGATCTCGCCTGAGAAGATGCGCCCGATGGCGAGCCGCCCGACGTATTCGTTGTAATCCAGATTCGCGACGAGCAGTTGCAAAGAGTCTTCGCGGATGGCGCGCGGTGCGGGGATCGTCTCGATGATCTGATCGAAGAGCGGTCTCAGATCGCTCGACTCGTCGGTCAGATTCTTCTTCGCCACGCCGTCGCGCGACACGGCATAGAGTATGGGAAACTCAATCTGCGCGTCCGTCGCGTCGAGGTCGAGGAACAGTTCGTAGATTTCGTCCACCACTTCCGCCGGGCGCGCGTCGTGCCGGTCAATCTTGTTGACGACGGCGATGACGGGAAGGCGCAGTTCCAACGCCTTGCGCAGGACGAAGCGCGTCTGCGGCAGACAACCTTCCGCCGCGTCCACCAGCAGCATCACCCCGTCAACCATCTTCAACACGCGTTCTACTTCGCCGCCGAAGTCGGCGTGCCCCGGCGTGTCGAGGATGTTGATCTTCACGTCGCCGTAGCGCACCGCCGTGTTCTTCGCCATGATCGTGATGCCGCGCTCGCGCTCCAGGTCCATCGAGTCCATGACGCGATCAATGATATGTTCATTCTCGCGATACGTGCCGGCCTGCTTGAGCATCGCGTCAACGAGCGTCGTCTTGCCATGATCAACGTGCGCGATGATGGCGATATTGCGTATATCTTTTCTTTCTTCTGTCATAACTCCCCTATAGGTCAAAACGGCGCGTTTCGGCGCGCCATATCAAACCGCATATCATAACACGCGCCGCCCGATTATCCTTGCGCGCAAAGGTCGCCGCCGTGGCTGCGGCTGGAAGTTCGATTAAAGCGGTTTGTGACTCAGGTTGGGAGTCAGGCGCGTCGGTGGAGGCTCGTTACGACGACTCGAACGCGCCCGTCTGGCGCAGCGCTTCATAGAGGACGATGGCGACGGAGGTGGCGAGATTGAGGCTGCGCACGCGTGGGTTCGGCATCGGGATCGTGACGCAGTTCGAGGCGTTGGCGCGGAGCAATTCTTCCGGCAAACCGCGCGTTTCCCGGCCAAAAATCAAACAATCGCCGTCCGCGTAACGCCAATCGGTGTAGGCTCTGCGGGCTTTCGTCGTGAGATAGACGAAGCGCGATGTGGGGAGCGCGGCGCGCAACGCGTCGAGGTCTCGATGCCTTGAGAGTTGCACTTCGGGCCAGTAGTCCAACCCGGCGCGCCGCACCGCGCGGTCGTCTAAACGAAACCCGGCGACGCCGACAATGTGCAAAGGCGTCCGCGTCGCCGCGCATAGGCGGGCGACGTTGCCGGTGTTCGGCGGTATCTCCGGTTCGACGAGGGCGACGTTGATCATAACAAGAGAGGTCGGAGCTTAGAGGTCGGAGGTTAGTTAAAACAACGATCATCTTCTATTGATCTCTAACCTCTGCCGTCAAAGAATTGGGACGGCGTGCTGTAGTAGCGTTCGCCGTCCCTTTGAATGGTCTCGGTTTGAGACCGAATGTTTTGTGTGCGCTTGTGAAGGTTGTTGAGTTACTCGGGTTGAACTGACTACTACCGCTTCTTCGAGCCGCCCTTCGAGCCGCCTTTCGAGCCGCCCTTGGAACCGCCTTTGGAGCCGCCACCCTTCGAGCCGCCGCCGCCCTTCGAGCCGCCGCCCTTCGAGCCGCCGCCGCCCTTCGAGCCGCCGCCACTCTTGGAACCGCCCTTTGAACCGCCGCCTTTGGAACCACCAGCTTTCTTAGTTGCCATAAGTCTTCGTTGCTCCTTTTCCTCTTGGTTGTTTGCGACCACAAGATGCTGTGTTGATTTTCATCTTGTGGCCTAGATTAAACGGCGCACAACATGTTGGACTTATAAACATAAAGCGATCAGTTGTCAATAACTTAATTCTTAATCATTACTTTTTTTCGCGCGTCATAAGTGAGCGCGTGCCGGTGAAGGCGTATGGCAGACGCGCGGAGTGGGCGTTGATGATCACCAACGCCCACTCCGCGAAGTTGAAAATGTGACTGAAGGTGGTTAGCGGTAGACCGGTGTGAAGACCCAGCGGTCGTGCCGTCCGATGCCATAGTAGGTGATCACCGACGGGCAGCGGCTGCGGCTGGCGACGCCGATGAAGGGCGTGGCGGTTTCGTTCGGCGAGGTATCCAGATCGCAACTTGCGTCCGCATCGTCTCTCTCGTCGTCGAGGCCGAGGATCGCACCGCCGGCGATTGCGCCCAGCGGCTGGAAAACTTTATAGCGCGCGCTGGTGGCGGGCGGGATGCCGCCGTTGTACTTCAACACGCTCTGTTTGAAATCGAGGAAGGCGCGGTCGTCGGCGCGGATGAGTTTCCACTCGCCGTCGTTGTTGAGCGGATCGCGCGCGGCCGAGCGGCGCAGAATTTGAATCTTCTTGAAATCGCCGGCGCGTTTCTCGACGCCTTCGAGCAACTCGTCCATGCTCTTTGGCGGAGTCCCCTTCGCCAGTTGATAGAGGGCGATGGCTTCCGCGACTTCCGCGCCGCGCGCGATGGCTTCGCGTTCGAGATTGCGGATGGATTGCTGGCGCATGCGCGGCGCGGCGGCCGTGAGCGCGAGCGCGAGAATCGTCATCAGGGCGAGCAGGGCGACGAGCGTGTAGCCGCGTTCGCCCGCGCGCGCGTCGGCGACGCCGCGCCGCCGCGCCGTGGATGAAGAGTCGTGTGCGTCGCCGTTAATCTTGGGGTTCATCGTCGTCGCCGTCGTCGTCGGGCGGTTTGGGAGGTTGTTGGCGGCTCGGAGGGCCGGTCGGATTATTCGCGCCCGGGGTGCGGTTTTCGACGAAAGGCAGCGTGTGTTTGATCTGCAACTGTGCGTCCGTGAACTCGACGGCGCGCGTGGAGATGCTCGTCACCTTGAAGCGGCCGGCGATGAGGTCGCCGCGCTGCACGGTGATGAGTTCGTTGCTCTGGTTCTTCAGGATCGCTTTGTCGTTGTAGCGCGAGCCGCCGAGGATGCCGACGTAGGTAAACTGCGGCGTCGGCGGGGCCGAGACGTTGAGCGCGGTCTCGTTGGAGTAGAGCGAATTATCGGGCGTGCGGACGACGATCTGGCGCGCGCCGGGGGCGCTGATGAGCGCGGCGGGCACGGTCGTCGAGAGTTGCTGCGCGCTGGCGAATTTTGTCGGGAGTTCCTGCCCGTCAACGTAGACGCGCGAGAGGGGCGTGAACTTGTCGCCGGAGAGTTGCAGCGTGAAGTCGCCGGTGCGCGCCATGACGCTCGCGGGCGAGACGCCGCTGAGCATCATGGGCGGCGTCGGCACGGGCGTCGGCTCCGGCGTCACTACTTGCGCCGGGCCGGGCGTCGGCTTCATCACCGGCGGGACATAGAAGGCGAAGATGTTGCGCCCGGCGTCGGGCACGCTGTAGTTGACTGGCGTGTAGACGACTTCGCGCGGAATTTGCAGCGACGGGTCGCCGGCCTGCGAGATTCCATTGACGCCGTCCGCCGTCGGCGCGCCGCCGGTGGCGGCTTTCGTGTTTCTGTTGTTGCTGTTCGACGGGCGGCGCGGCGGCTTGTCGTCTCCGCCGAAGAACATGCGTCCGAGCAGGAGGAGCGCGAGCGCGCCGAACGCGATGGCCGCGATCATCTTGTTGCGTTCAGCAGGAGTTTTGCCTTCAAGGAGTGCCATAAAAATTTTCGGCTTCGGCCATCACTGAGATGGCGCGGCGGACGCGGCGGTTGCGCCGCCCGAGAGCGCCGCGCCGCTGCGACGGAAGTGCGCGGACATGTCGAGGCGCAGGCTGACGAGCGCGGCGCGCGCGCTGTTGCCGGAATCCGAGACGCCTTCGAGTTGGATGCCGTTGATGACGATGAAGCGGCGGCTCTGCTCGATGTCGCGGATGAAGCGGCGCAGGTTGCCGTAAGGCCCTTCGATGGTCAGGCTGATGTCAATGGCCGGGAAGACGCTCTCGCGCTTGGAGGCGTTTCCGGCGCGCGCAGCCGCAGCCTGCGCGGCAGTCCGGCCGGGCATGGCCTCGTCGAGGTGGCTGAAGGAGAACTGCGCGCGCGCCAGGTTGTGCCGCCGCGTCTTCTCGTTCAACTCGCCGATGACGGCCGTGGTGGTTTGCGGGTCGCGCGAAGCGAGCGCGGTCGTCTCAAAGTCGCTCAGGCTCGTGACGATCTTATCCACGCTCGCCTGCGTGCTCTCGTTGCGCTCGACGCCCTCGCTCGAAGCGCGCAGCTTCGCCTGCAACTGGGCGCGCTCAGTCTCTAAGGCCGTGAGGCGCGAGCGTTCGGGCGCGAGCAGAAAGAAGTATGCGCCCACGGCGAGCAGCAAAAGCAGCGCGGCCAGCGTGATGGCGACGATCTCCGGGACGCGGATCGTTCCGGCGGGGCGCGCGCCGCCGCTCCGCGAGGGCGCGAAGCGCGCGCGTAGTTGCGCGGGCACGACGCCGCGACGTTTGGCCTTCTGCGCATCCGGGGCGGCCGGTCGTCGGTCTTTCATTGCGCGCCCCCTTGTCCTGAATTTCCGTGCGCGCCGGAAGTTGCGTCGCGGCCGTCCGCATCGGCGCGCGACGCGCTCTCGACGGCATTCGTCAACGGGCGCGCGCCCGGCGTGTAGCGCACGCGCAGGGTTGATTCGATGCCCTTGTCGCTCTTGTTTTCCGTCAGCAGGTCGGCCGAGAAGATGCGGCCTTGCGCCATCGTGCCGAGCATGCCCGTGATGTCCGTGGTGTTGCGCGCGACGACGGCCAGTTCCAACTCGGCGCCGCCGCTGTGCGCCACGTCGCGCACGGCGATGCGCGACACGCGCACGCCCTGCGGCAGAGCGGCTTCGAGGTCTGCGAACAGGCGCGACCAGGAGAAGTTGCGCCGGTCAATGATGCTGTGCGCGGATTCGAGCGTGCGCAGTTGGTCGGGCGTGAGCGACTGCGTGACGGCCGTGGCCTTCGCGCGCAGCGAATCTTCCTCTGTGCGCAAGCCGCGCACGTCGCGCTCGACCAGGTTCGCGCGGTCGCGCGTCTGCCTGAACTGGCTGACGGTAAAGATTAACGCCGCCAAAGAGACGCAGGCGACGACGGCCGCCACCGTCCACGGCAGCGTGCGATTGCGAAATGGGTTGGAAGCGAGGTTGAGATTTTCAATCACTACTTTTAACGTCTCTCAGACACGCGAAATCATCAAGCGAGGGTCGGGTTGTCTTCACTCGAATTATTTACGGAAAGCATAACGCGCAGGGCGCGGTCGCGCAACGCGTCACGCGCGCCCGAACACGCCGCACGAGTTACACGCGCCCGCCGCCGCCGGGTTGCAAAACTATCGAACGAACCGAGCGGCGCGCGGTCGAAAATAACCGCGCGCCGCCCGTTCGACTTCAAAAAATCCCCCCTCGCTATTGCCGGGGCGTCGTCCCCGTCGCCTGACTGACGACGCGCGAGTTGGTGACACGGCCGGCGGCGTCGAGCGTGAGTTCGATGATTGCGCCCGAAGTGTCGCGCACCTGGCGCAGGATTTGGCCGCCCGCGCCCGTAGTCTCCCTCACGGTCGAGAGGTTCGAAACGTTCCCGACTGTGCGCTGGTTGACGACCGTGCCCGCCGTGTCGAGCGTGCGTTCGAGGATATTTCCCGAACGATCAACGGTGCGCTGCAACGTCTGGCCGAGCGTGTTGACCGTCGAACTGAGCAGGCCGCCCGGCTGCGCGAGGTTGTTTACGGTCTGCCCGACCGTGCCGACCGTGCGGTCAACGACGCCGCCCGGTTGCAGCGCGGTGTTGGCTACGCCGCCCACCGTGCCCATGGTCGTGTCCACGCTCTGCAAGAGGCGTTCGAGGATTTGCGGGTTGCGATCAATGGTGGTGAGCGTGCGGTCAATGATGGCGGCCACGTTGTCGAGCCGCACCTTCAGGAGCAACTCGGCGCGCACGCCCTTGATCGTGAGTTTCACTTTATCAATCCCGGCGTCCGCCCCGGCGGTCAACTGCAAGAGGTTGGCGAGACGCGCATCGAGCGAGACGCGTGCGCGCAAATTTTCCACTTCCAGAGTGATCTCTTCGACCGAGAGGTTGGGCACGTCGAGCAACACGTCCGGGTCGCCCGTCGAGGCCGACTGGCGGCGACGCTCGCTCGCGGCCTGTTGCCGTTGCTGATCCTCCTGCGAGAGCGGGCGCACGGTCGGGACGGGCGAAGGTGTGGCGCGCGGCTGCGGCTGTTGCGTGGCGGTGCGCGCGAAGATCGAGGCGTTGTCCGTGCCCCGCGAGGTCGTCGTGGTATCGGCGGCGGCCGGGGTCTGTGCGTGAGCGGCGCAGGCGACGCAGGCGACGATGATCGCGACCCCGAGAGACGAGAGCTTGTTCATGGGCTGTTCTCCTCAGAAAAAGTTTGATGAATACGAGTGTCGGCTTTCAGGCGAAAGGTCGGGATAAGACTCCGTCCATCTCACTAACCAGTGTGCGGGAGAGTAAAAATGCTTCAGGGCACGTCGGGTCGCGCCACGGCCGCCGGGCGACGCGCGTCGAGGACGCGCCTTAAGGCTTCAAGCGAACCGCGAAAGCGCACGCGCCCCTGCACGTTGCGCAACAGCACGTCGATCTCGCTCGCGCCGACTGCGACGCCGACGCGCAGAGACAGCCCGCGCGCGCTCGCCTCTCCCGCTTCAATCCCGGTCGAGGCGAAGAAGTCGCGCTCGTTGATGCGCCGCTCGGCGATGTTCAGTTCAAAATTTTCGTCCACGTCCGACTGCGTGCCCGTCGCCGGCGTCGAGGCGACGGGCGCGACGCGGCGGGCGCGTTCGCCGGGAGTGTCGCCCGGCTGTTGCTGCGCGGCGATGGAGACCGAGAGCGCGGCGACGATGAAAGCGGCGGCAATGCCCCCGCGCATAACTCGATTCATTATGGCCTCTCCCGCCGCGTCTCCGCGCCGCCGCTTCGACCGCGCGCACGCCTCGTCTGCGATGACGGTGCGGCGGGCGAAGTTTGCGTTAAAGATGTTGACGGCGGAGCGTTGTCAGGTTGCGCCGCCGCGTTTGTCGCCCGCGCGTCGCCGACGGGCGGTTGGGCGTTCTCGTTTGAATCTGTTTGCGGCGGGGCGTCCGCATCGCTCGCGGGGATTTCGCCGAGGGCTTCGGCGACGATGCATTCGATGTCCGCGAAGACGCTCGTGATCTTGAGACGGATACCGAGGTCGCGGTAGGTGACGCCGGGTTGCACCTGCGGCGGGAGGTTGGTGCGCTCCGCCTCCCATACGGTGTCGCGGCGCGGCCGTCCCGGAAACTCGACCTTCGGCGTCGGCACGACTTCAAAGAGCAACTCGCGCGCGGTGACGTTCGCCGTGATCGAGAGATCGGGTTCGCCCGACGAATTCGTCGCGGCAGATGGCGACTGAGTCGGCGACGGCGCGGCGGCGGCGGGCGGCGCATCACGTCTCTGCGGCGTCGGTTGCGCCTGCGCCGCGACATTGGCGGCGGCGCAGACGAGCGCGGCGACGCAGTTCGCGACGCGCGCGAGAAGTGTTGCGGGCTTCGACACGCTCTTGCTCCTTCGGAAGCGCGCGGCAAAATACGTCGCGGGCTTTAAGACTACTGATTGGGGGCTTGGGGACTCTGGGATTGCTGGAGTGACGGCATCATAACAGATGGGTTTGACGGTCGCCACAACTTTTACGACTCGCCGCGCGGCGGCACAGAGCGCGGGAGAAGTTCGCGCGGGGTCGCGTCGTCGGGCGCGAGGCAGAACGCGCTGACGCGATTGCGGCCTGACTGCTTGGCGTGATAAAGGGCGGTGTCGGCCAGTTCGATCAGTTCGATGGGGTCGCGCGCGTCGTCCGGGTAGGCGGCGACGCCGATGCTGATCGTGATGCGGAGCGTGCGGTTCTCTTCCCCTCCCGCGACGCGCCTGGTGGCCGAGAAGGCGTGCTCCTCAATCGCGCTGCGGACGCGTTCGGCGGCGACGAGGGCTTGCGCGCAGTCGGCGTCGAGCAGGAACGCGGCGAACTCTTCGCCGCCGAAGCGCGCGGCCACGTCGCCCGCGCGCAGGGCGCGCGTGATGAGGCCGCCGATCTCTTCGAGCGTCTGGCTGCCGACGAGGTGGCCGCAGGTGTCGTTCACGCGCTTGAAATGATCGAGGTCCATCATCAGCACGCAGAACGGGCGACCCTCGCTCTCGGCGCGCGCGGCCTCGCGGCGCAGTTCGGAGAAGAAAGACTTGCTCGTCAGGAGTCCGGTCAGTTCGTCGTGTGCGATCAGGCGGTAGAGTTGGCGTTGAAACTCGCGGTCGAAATCGTCCAGCAGGTCGAAGCGGATGAGGTGCTCGCCGATGTTGAGCTTGTCGCCGTGTTGCAGGAAGGCATCCGAGACGGGCTGGCCGTTCAGGAGCGTGCCGTTGGTCGAACCGAGATCGGTGAGACGGTAGCGCGGGGCGTTGGTCTCCGCGTCCTGTTCGATGCGGATGCGCGCGTGCAGGCGCGAGGCGCGGGCGTCGTTGACGCGCACGTCGGCTTCGAGAGCGCGGCCGAGCACCACCTCGTCGCGTTCGAGCGGGATGGGAGCGGCCAGTTGTTCGCCGCGCATGAAGACGAGCGCGGGGCGGCGTTCGTGCGACGTGGGCGGAGCGGCGGGGACAGTGATCTCTAAATCTTCCTGTTTCATAACTCGTCCGGCGGCGACGGGGAAAGGATGCTGGATGAACAGAAAAAGATCAACATCGAACTCGCGCTCTCACAATTTTCGACGCACTCCGGCGCGCGCACGCCTGCTTGTCGCCGCCCGCGTGGGAACTTATAATTCGAGGCAGATTAATCGTTCATCAAGACACCCGACCGGCGGCCTCATTTTCGGGCAGGTCGTCCGAAACATTTTGCCGGTCGTCCGAGGAGTGAGAAGCTTTGGAAGAAGCATCGCAGACCAACACGAGTTGCCAGTGGGAGACAGCCCAACTCTCCGTCGAACGCGTGTCGGTGGCGAACCTGCCGACCGAGTACGGCGAGTTCAGGATTGCCGGCTACCGCTCGCGCGAATCCGGCGAGGAGTTCGTCGCCATCTTCAAAGGCGAGATCGCACGCGAGACGCCCACGCTGGCGCGCATTCATTCGCAATGTTTGACGGGCGACGTGTTCGGCTCGCTCAAGTGCGACTGCGGCGCGCAACTGCATCAGGCCATGCGTATGATCGAGGCCGAGGGGCGCGGCGCAATCGTCTACCAGATGCAGGAAGGGCGCGGCATCGGCATCATCAACAAGATACGCGCCTATGCTTTGCAGGACGGCGGCGCGGACACCGTCGAGGCCAACGAGCGGCTCGGCCTCGCCGTTGACCTGCGCGAGTACCGGCAGTGCGCCGAGATACTTTTCGATCTGGGGCTATGTCACGTGCGCATCATCTCGAACAACCCTCTGAAGCTGCGCGCGATGACCGAAGCGGGCTTGCAGGTCGTCGAGCGCGTGGCGATTGAAGTCGCACACGGGGAAGCCGCTGCTCATTACATGCGCACGAAGAAAGAAAAGTTAGGCCACCTGCTTGAGAACATCGAACAGGGGAGCATCAAGTAGCTCCCCGTCCCGAGGCGGCCTCGCGGGACGGGAGGCTAACCGGAAGCGCCATTTGCTTTCATCCTCATCTTGTTTGCGCGCGCCCCTCGGGCGTTAATCCAAATTTTTGAATCCGCGCCCTTTATTTTTTTGTATAGCCAGTCTCGCCGCTCGTCCCGCCCGCAAGAAATTTCCTTATCTAACCAACTTATTCTGCGCGCGAAATTACGCGGCGACAGTGGAACGCCCGTTGCCTGCATAATTTCGACAGGCTATTCCTTATATTAGCGAGCGTCACTTATCGGCAGCAGCGGTTGACCAAAGTGAACCCGGCCACCGCTCGAACTCGCACAAGCAACATCCTTACAATCAGGCTCTCATCGGACTAAGGGGTTTGCCGACCTGTTTCAAGTTGCGACCCACAAACTCGTCGGGCGTTTTCGCGTTTAGCAATTCAGACCTCATCGCTATCGTTTCGGAATTTCTCAACTCCGGTCATGAGCACACGCGACGGCCGGTTGCCCTAACCCTAATTGGAGGCCCCAATGAAAGATATGTTTTCTGCTCGAAGATGCGTCGCCCTCGCATTGCGCGGATTCATCTTCTCTCTCCTGCTGGTCGTCAGCGCGGCGGCGCAAACCGGCACCTCTTCGGTGCGCGGCACGGTGGCCGACCCGCAGGGGAACGTCGTCCCCGGCGCAACCGTCACGCTGCTGAATACGGACATCAACCTCAGCCGCACCACGACGACGAGCGACGACGGCTCATTTGCTTTCGAGTTGATCCCGCCCGGCACGTACCGGGTTGAAGCCGAAGCCCCGAACTTCAAGAAAACGGTCGTGACCGACGTGCGCGCCCTCGTCGCCAAGCCGACGGAAGTGAGCCTCGCGCTGGAAGTCGGCAACGTCTCCGAGACGGTCACGGTCGCCTCGAACGCCAACGAAGCGTTGCTCAACACGCAGGATGCGACGCTCGGCAATAACTTCGTGTCGCAGCAGATCACGCAGTTGCCGCTCGAAGCGCGCAACATCGCCTCTCTGCTCACGCTCCAACCCGGCGTCACCCGCACGGGTTACGTGGCGGGCGCGCGCAGCGACCAGTCGAACGTGACGCTCGACGGCGTTGACATCAACGAGGCGCAGAACAACCAGATCGGAAGCGTTGACAGCAGCAGCGACACCAACCCCTCGTCCGGCACGGTGCTGCGCCTGAATGCCGAGGCCATCGAAGAGTTTCGCGTCACGACGGTGAACGCCAACGCGCAGGCCGGCCGCTCCTCGGGCGCGCAGATTTCGCTCATCACCAAAGGCGGCTCGAACGATTTCAGGGGCGTGGGTTTCTGGTTTCACCGCCCCACGATTCTCACCTCCAACGACTTCTTCAACAACCGCAGCGGCATCGAACGCCCGACGCTCATCCGCAACACTTTCGGCGGCGCGCTCGGCGGCCCCATCATCAAAGACCGCGCCTTCTTCTTCTACAGCTTCGAAGGGCGGCGCGACCGCAGCCAGACGAGCGTGCTCTCAAGGGTGCCGCTGGCGAGCCTGGGGCGCGGCGAGTTGCGCTACGAGAACGCGCAGGGCGGCATCACGACGCTGACGGCGGCAAACATCGCCCAGATATTCCCCGGCCTGAACGGCGTGAACCCGGCGGCGCAAGCCGTGTTCGCCGCCGCCGCGGCGCGGTATCCGGCCAACGATTTCGGCTCGACGGGCGACAGTTTTCGCGGCGCGGGCGGGCTGGTCTTGCTCAACACCGCGGGCTACCGCTTCAACGCCTCTCAGCCCATTGACCTGAACTCTCACGTCGCGCGCTTCGATCTGAACCTCACCAAGAACCAGACCGTCTTCGCGCGCGCCAACGTGATCTACGATTTGATCGCCGGCACTCCCGTGTTTCCGGACACGCCGCGCCCGGACACGTGGTCGCACCCGTGGGGACTGGCCGTCGGTCATACGTGGACGCTGAGCAGCCGCTTCGTCAACCGCTTCACTTATGGTCTGACCCGCGAGGCTTTCACGCAGGGCGGCGACGCCGCGAAGAATGAAGTCTATTTCCGCTTCGTCTTCTTCCCGGTGCTCGACTCGCGCACCATCAACCGCACCACGCCCACGCATAACATCACCGACGACTTCTCGTGGGTCGCGGGCAACCACACGGCGCAGTTCGGCACGAACATTCGCATCATCCGCAATCGCCGCACCACTTTCGCCAACGCCTTCGACGTGGCGCTCACCAATCCCTCTTATTACGCGAACTCCGGCACGCCGCTGTTCACTTCCGTCAACGCCTTCTCGCCCGCCGGCAACGGCCAGACCGCCGTCATTCAGAACGCCGTCTCGGCGCTGCTCGGACGGCTCACGCAGTACACGGCGCGCTTCACTTTCGATCTCGCGGGCAACCCCCTTCCGCCGGGCACTCCCACGAATCGCGAGTTCGCCACCGAAGAGTATGACCTCTACGGGCAGGACTCCTGGAAGGTGCGCCCGAACCTGACCGTCACCTACGGGTTGCGCTACGGTCTCAGCCGCCCGATCTACGAAACGCAGGGATACGAGACGAAACCGAACATCGCGCTCTCCGAGTATTTCCGTCGCCGGCAGGCCGCTTCGCTGCAAGGGCAAAATTACGACGAGCCGCTGCTGGTCGAATTGTCCGGCCCGGTCAACGGTAAGGAATCCATGTATCCGTGGGACAAGAACAATTTCCAGCCGCGTCTCGGCGTCGCGTGGTCGCCCAATTTCAAGAGCAGGTTCCTCGGCGGCCTGTTCGGCAGAAACAGCGAGTCGGTGATTCGCGGCGGCTTCGCCATCACTAACGACTATATCGGTCAGGCGTTGGCCGTGCGCTTCGACCTCAACAACGCGCTCGGCTTCTCGTCGGAGACCACCAGCCCGCCGGGACAATGCAACACGACGGACAGGCCGTGCCCGCTGTTCACTTCCTTCTCGCAGGACGTGCGCGGGTTGCCGGGCATCGCCGTGCCGGGTCGCCTGACGTTCCCGCAGAGCCAACCGCAGGATTTGTCTCTGCGCATCGAGTCGTCGCTCGACGAAGAGATCAAGTCGCCGACCAACTACCAGTGGAGTCTCACCTTCGAGCGTGAGTTGCCGAAGGGACTGATGGTGCAGGCCGCCTACGTCGGACGCCTCGGACGCAACCTGCTCGCCTCGCGCGACGTGATGATGCCGAACAACATCACAGACCCGCAATCCAGCATGGATTGGTACACAGCGGCGGGGATGCTGGAAGACATCCGCCGCAATTTTGCGAATCAGGGCATCACCGGCTCTTCGCCGCGCGCCGTGCAACAGGAGGCGATCAGGAGCATCGCCGCCATTCCCTATTTCGAGAACCTCTTCGGAAGCATTCCCCTCAACAGCTTCGCCCGCAGCCTGCTCGGCGGAAGCCGCTCCACGATTCCCCTGAACGCGACGCAGGCCGTCCTGGCCGACGCGCTTATCTTCAACGGCAACGATTGGTCGCTGACGCAGGTAGACATTGACGGCGCGCTGCTCGCGGCCGGGCGGGGGCATCTGTTCTATCAATCGCAGTACGGCGCGCTCTCGGCCTTCTCGACCATCGCCAACTCGGACTACCACGCGGGCACGCTCTCCATCCGCCAGCGGCTCGGCAACAGCCTTACCGCCGACTTCAACTACACGCTGTCGAAATCAATGGACGACGCCTCCGGCTTGCAGAACGGCGGCAGCTTCGGCGCGGCGTTCATCCTCAACCCGCTGCGCCAGCGCGACAACTATTCCGTCTCCGACTTCGACGTGCGCCACATCATCAACGCCAATGCCGTTTGGCAACTGCCCGTCGGGCGCGGTCGCTGGCTCAATATTGAGAACAAGTTCGTGAACGCCGTCGTCGGCGGCTGGCAGATGTCCGGCATCTATCGCTGGAATTCCGGCCTGCCTCTCTCGGCTCCGTTCGACGACGCGCGCTGGGCGACCAACTGGCAAGTCCAGAGCAACGGCGTGCGCACCCGTCCCATCGAAGCCTGCCCGACGCGCGGCGGAACCGACGCGCCGGCCGTCTTCTGCAACCGCGAGGCCGCCTACCAGAGTTTCCGCAATCCGAAGCCCGGCGAAACCGGCGACCGCAACGTCTTCCGCCTCCCCGGCTACGTCGTGCTCGACATGGGCATGAGCAAGACGTTCGGGATGCCCTGGAGCGAGACGCAGAAGCTTCAACTTCGCTTCGAGGCGTTTAACGTAACGAACACGCAGCGGATGGGAAGCCTGAAGGGCGGGCGCGACGGCTACGGCCTCGTGCTCGATCCGCAGAACGACTCGCCGCCCTCGAACTGGTCTAACTTCTCTGGCATTCAGGGCGACCGGCGCGTGATGCAGTTCGGTTTCCGCTTCGAGTTTTAAACCTGCCTGTTGCCGAACACTACTGCGGCGGGTCGAAGCTCCGGCTTTCGACCCGCCTTTTTTTACCGCGACGATGGCCGGACAAATCAAATCAACACGCCACGGAGGAATGGTCATGTGTAGAACGTCTATGTCTGCCGTCTCTGTCAGACGAGCAACTCGCGGGCTATTGTCCGTTGCGACCCGAGGCCGCCTGTTTTTCGCCGGAGGCACGATGAGAGCGGCGGCGATATTATTCGCGGCGTTGCTATGCGCCGCCGCAGCCCGAGCGCAACTCGGAGGCGGCCACACGCTCTATGGCGATTTGAAGGTTGACGAGAGCAAGACGACCGGACTGAAACCGCTCGCTTTCGACGTTTTGCTCTACGCCGAAGGCGGGACGCTCATCACGCGCCAGAGCGTCGCCAACGGCGGTCGCTTTCGTTTCATCAACCTGCGCGATGGAAGGTATGACATCGTCGTCGAGGTCGAGAGCATGGAAGTGGCGCGCATCCGCCAGGTCAGCGTCATCTCTCCCTTCAGGAACGACTTTCGGCAGGACATCGCGATGGAGTGGAACGAAGATGCGGCACGGCGTCCGGCGCGCGCCGCCACCGTCTCCGTAGATGATCTATATGAACGCGGCACGTCAAATCAGAAACTCTTCGTCAAGGCGGGCGCGGCGATGGACAAGGGAGAGTACGACCGGGGCATCGCGCTCCTACGACAAATAGTCGAAGCCGACGCGCGCGATTTTCAGGCGTGGACTGAATTGGGCACGGCTTATCTCATCCGCAACAACATGGCGGAGGCCGAAAAATCCTACGCGCGCGCGTTGGAAGCGCGCCCGGCATTCATCCTCGCGCTGGTGAATCTAGGCCGCCTGCGCCTCGCGCAGAAAAACTACGACGGCGCAATCGAACTGCTCGGCAAAGCGGTGAAGACGCGCCCGCAGTCCGCCAGCGCGAATTACTATCTGGGCGAAGCATACCTGCAAATTAAAAAAGGCTCGGTCGCGGTGGGTTATCTGACCGAGGCGTTGCGTCTCGACCCGGAAGGCAGGGCGGAGGCTCACCTGCGGCTCGCGTTGCTCTACCACGCCGCCGGGTTGCGCGACAAGGCGGCGGCCGAGTACGAGCAGTTTCTCGCGAAGCGCCCTCGTCATCCCGACAGGAAAAAACTGGAGCGATACATCTCGGAAAATAAGCGGCCTTAAACAATCGCTCCGGGCGCGCGAAGACCTCACGCTCTATTTACCATTTATCATTTACGCTTTAGGATGGGTTGCGATGAGCGAACGCATCTACCGCGACCCCGTGCATAACATCATCCGCCTGCGCACAGACACGCGCGAAGGGCGGCTGCTCGTGCGCCTCGTTGACGCGCCTGAGTTTCAACGCCTGCGCCGCATCAAGCAACTCGGCCTCGCGCTCTACACCTATCAGGGCGCGGAACACTCGCGCTTCGCACACTCTCTCGGCGTCCTCCACCTCATCACGCGCGTCCTCGACCGCCTCGGCGAAAACTACTCGATCAACGAAGAGGATCGCGCGGCGGCGCGCGCCGCCGCCCTGCTGCACGATGTCGGGCACGGGTCGTTCTCACACGTTATGGAGCACGTCCTCGGCTTTCATCACGAGACATGGACTGTGCGCGCCGTGCTCGCCGAGGAGACGGAGATCAATCGGGTGCTCCGCGAGTTCTCGCCCTCGCTCCCGCAACGCGTCGCCGACATCATCGAGGGCAAGTTCCAGCCGGCCTTCCTCGGCCAACTCGTCTCGTCGCAGTTGGACGTGGATCGCATGGACTACCTCTTGCGCGATTCCCTGATGACGGGCGCGAAGTACGGCATCTACGACCTCGAATGGATCATCAACGCGCTGGCCGTGGACGAGGAGAACGACCGCATCTACGTCGCGGCGCGCGGCCTCTACGCCGTCGAGGAATATTTACAGGCGCGCTATTACATGTTCCGGCAGGTCTATTTCCACCGCACGCTGCGCTCGGCGGAAGCGGTCTTGCGCTCGACGCTCAGGCGCGCGCTCGAACTCGTCGCGGCGGGCGAAGAGGTGTGGTGCGCGCCCGGCACGGCCTTCGAGAAAGTATTGAATCGCGAAACGCTGACGCTCCAGGATCATCTGGAGATGGACGACTCCGACGTGCTCTTTCACCTCAAGCAATGGCGGCGCGCGAAAGACACGATCCTGCACGATCTCAGCCACCGCTTCATCGAGCGCCGCCTCTTCAAAGCCATTGATCTCGACATGCCGGCGGGCGAGCGCGCGCAGTTTCTCGCCGCCGCGCGCGCCTGCGTGGCGCGCGCCGGTTTCGAGCCGCGCTTCTACTTCATCGAAGACCACGCGGGCGACGTGCCCTATTACAACTACTACACGGCCGAGGGCGCGGAACCCAAAGCGCGCATCTACGTCGAAGACGGCTACGCGCGCCCCACGATCCGCGAGATCAGCGAGGTGAGCGGCGCGGTGCGCGGCCTGCAACGCTACCAACTCGACCGCGTGTGCTTCCCGCCCGAAGTGAAAGAAGAAATCT
>DATHAZ010000073.1:0-22933 GCA_035296445.1 Pyrinomonadaceae bacterium
CGACGGGCGTGAGCGCCGTCGGCGCGATCAGCCAGGTGCAGCAGACCTTTGAACTCTACCGCCAGAGCATCCTCTACGCCACCAACGAACTCGGCCTCGGCCGCGTCAACTACTACAACGACGAGTTGGCCGACGCGCGCAAACATTTCGCCAACGCGCTCGATGCGACGAGCAGCGCCATCCCTCTCATCGGCAAGATCGGGCAGATGCGCCGGTTCCGCGTGGCCGCCAACACGAGTCTCGGCGACGTTGCGCTCCGGCAGGGCAACATCAAAGACGCGCTCAAGTTTTACACCGATGCGACCAAAGGCGCGCAGGCCGACCGGCGTCCGGACCTCCAGTGGCCTGCGCAGCGCGGCGTCGGCAAAGCCAACCTCACGCTCGCCGCGCAAGCCGGAGACGCGGCGAAGCGCGCCAAAGCTTTGCAGGATGCCTTCACGGCCTATCGCGCGGCGTTGCAAACCATCGAGACCATCCGGCAAGGCTCGCTGCGCGCCGACGAAGCACGCACGACTTTTCTCGCCTCCACCCGCGACGTGTTCGACGAAGCGTCGGGCGCGCTGGCGGCCGCCGCGCTCAACGCGGCCACGGACAAAAACGCTCCGCTCGCGGGCGACGCGCTCGCTTACGCGGCGGAGTCTTTCCGCATCGTCGAGCAGGGGCGCGCCCGCTCGCTCCTCGACATGCTCAGCGAAACCGGCACAACCATCACCGCGGGCGTCCCCGCCGAACTTCTCCGGCGCAAACAGGAGAACATCGAACGCCAGCAGGAGATCGCGCAGCAGATCACGGGCGTCAGCCCGACGGGCGAGCCGCCCAAAGAGAGCGTCGAGCAACTCGAAGAACAACTCGAAACGCTCTCGGTCGAATACGACAGTCTCGAAAATCAGATCAGGGCGGCCAGCCCGCGCTACGGCGCGTTGACCTCCGCGCAACCGCTCTCGCTCGCGGAGGTGCAACAGAAGGTCTTGGACGCCGGCACGGTGCTGCTCGAATACAGTCTCGGCCGCGAGCGGTCGTACCTGTGGGCGGTGACGACGACGAGCGTCTCCCTGCGCCAGTTGCCCGCGCGCGACAAACTAGACGCACTCGCGATGGCTTTGCGCGATAAGATCGTGCCGTCGAGCTTGCGCCGCTCGCTGCTCGACGCGGGCGGCCAGACGCGCGGCTTGTCAGATGATCGCGGGTTGGCCTTGTCCAATAACGCGACCACGGCCAACGTCGCCGCCTTCGCCGAAACCTCCAACGCGCTTTACCAGAGCACGGTCGCGCCCGCCGCCTCGTTGGTGGCGAACAAGCGCCTGCTCGTCGTCGCCGACGGCGCGCTCAACTACGTCCCGTTCGAGTCGTTAGTCACGGCCACGGGCGGCGGGGGCGACTATTCCACGCTGCCTTATCTCGTCAGGACGAACGAAGTGGCCTACGCGCCTTCGGCGTCGGTCGTCGCCGCGATCAGGCAGCAGGCGGCGAGCGGCGCGGCGGCGGCGGCGAACTCGCGCGGCCTGCTTCTCGTCGCCGATCCGATATTCGACGCATCAGACCCGCGCGCGAAACTTTTGCAGGGCGTGGGCGCGGCGGCAGCGGGCGGGCAGTCGGGCGAGATGCTCGCGGTCAACAGCGCGGTCGCCGATTTGACGGGCGCGTCGAACACGGCCGCCGCCAGCAGCAGCAGCAACGTCAAACTCGCGCGCTTGAACGGCACGCGCGCGGAGGCGCAGCAGATCGCCGCCTTCGCACGCACGTCCGGCCTCGCGCCCGACATCTGGCTCGACCTCGACGCCAGCGAAAACAGAGTGAAGACGACGGATGTGAGCAAGTACCGCATCCTGCACGTCGCCACGCACGGCCTCCTGAACACGGAACGGCCGCAGTTCACGGGCGTCGTCCTCTCGCTCGTCGGCAACCGCGACGGCGACGGCTTCCTGCGCACGGATGAAATCTTCAACCTGCGGCTCGGCTCGCCGCTCGTCATGCTGTCGGCCTGCGAGACGGGGCTGGGCAAAGAGCGCAGGGGCGAGGGCGTCATCGGTTTGACGCGCGCCTTCATGTACGCAGGCGCGCCAACAGTCGGCGTCAGCTTGTGGTCTGTCTCCGACAAGTCAACGGCGGATTTGATGACCGACTTCTACAAGCGTCTGCTGACGAAGCAGTCGGCCGCGCCTCCCGCCGCGATGCGCGCGTCGCAACTGGCGATGATCGAGGGGAAGAAATACAGCGCGCCGTTCTACTGGGCGCCCTTCGTCCTCGTCGGCGACTGGCGCTAGAGAGCGGGCAAGCCTTTAACGCCGCATGAGAAGGCCGCGAGCAGGATTTATGCTCGCGGCCTTCTCATGTCAGAGCACGGCCGCTGCCCGCGTTGTTTGTACGTGAGGCGCAGGTGCGTTAATATCAGGGCGTTCCCCGCGAGAGCAAACTAAATATCTTTATGTGGAAAAAGGTGCGCCAATTTCTGACTGGTGGAGGCTATTTTCAAATGCCGGAGACTTCGGAAGAGCAGACGAACTTTGAGCCGGTGACGGACGCCGGGGCGTTAGACGAACTCGTGGCGCGCTCGCACGATGCGCCCGTTATCCTCTTCAAACACAGCACGACGTGTCCCATCAGCGCGCGCGCGCATCATCAAATGTCAAAGTTGCCGGTCGGCGTCGCCGGTCAGGTGTCGCTCGTCATCGTGCAGAGCGCGCGCGAACTCTCGCGCCGCGTGGCCGAGCAGATGGGCATCCGGCACGAATCGCCGCAGGCCATCATCCTGCGCAACGGTCAGGCCGTCTGGTCGGCCTCTCACTTCGACATCACGGCCGAGGCTGTCGCACAAGCTGTCCGGGAGAACGCGTGAAAACTCGTCAGTCGTCAGTGGTCAGTTGTCCGTTATTACGTGGTTCATAAGCGGCCGACTAAAGATAAAATCCCAGCCGGGCAAGAAATAAACAACTGACTACGGACAACTGACCACGGACAGTCTTTTTATGAACGAGATGATGCGAAGGCGCGGGCCTGCCATTGAGCCGCATGAGATCGTGCAGGAGGGCGCGGCGGGCTTGCGCGTGAAGTGGGGCGACGGGCGCGTGTGCGGTTACGGCGCGGCGGCGCTCAGGCGCGTCTGCCCGTGTGCGCGGTGCGTCAACGAAATGACGGGGCAGCGGATGCTCGATCCGAAATCTATTCCTGACGACCTCGCTATCGAGAGCGTTGACATCGTAGGCCGCTACGCGCTCACCTTCCGCTGGAGCGACGGCCATCAGACGGGCATCTACAGCTTTCGCCTCCTGCGCGAACTGTGCGAACAGAACGAACAGCGGTAAATGGTAAATAGTGAATGGTATATAGGGAAATCCGTTTTTCACCATTCACCATTTACCATTCACTTTTCACCAGCTATGACTGAAGCGAAGAAAATTCTGGTGGCGGAAGACGACGAAGTCGCGCGCCAGTTGATGTGCATGACGTTGGAGCGGCAGGGCTTCGAGGTGGTGACGGCGGAGGACGGTTTGGCGGCGTATGACCTCGCCTTGAGGCTGCACCCCGACCTGATCATCACGGACGTTAATATGCCGGGGGCGGACGGCGCACACTTCGTCCGGCGCGTGCGCGACACCGGCGTGCTCGCGGCGACGCCCATCGTCGTGACGACCGGATTCGGAACCGGCAACGCCACCTTCACGCTCGCCGTGGGCGCGGACGCTTACGAGCCGAAGCCCGTCAATCCCGTGAGTTTGCTGGAGACGGTGCGGCGGCTGTTGTCGGAAGGGCGCGGCGCGGACGTGCCGGCGGAAAATGTTTAGAACCAGGGGGCAAAATGCAGGAAGCTATCGGGTGGATCAGTTCGCTCATACTCGTGCTGACCATCGGCAAGCAGGTTTTCAAACAGTGGAAGGAAGGATCGAGCGAGAACGTCTCGAAGTGGCTGTTCATCGGTCAACTGGCGGCGTCTCTCGGCTTCACGATCTACAGTTGGCTGGTCGGCAACTGGGTCTTCGTCGTCACGAACGCGATCATGCTGGTGAACGCGCTGGCCGGTCTCTTCATAGTGCTGCATCACCGGCGGCGCGAACGCCGGGAGCAGGGGACGAAGCAGGGGGGCGAGGCCACCGGGAGACTCACGACCGAGCGCACTTGAATTAACCGCGCGATGAGTCGTATTTTTAAATTATGAACGAGAGAGATTTTTTCAACGAGCAACAGGAAGCGAAGCGCGCCACCTACAGTTGCCCGCATTGCCGCGAGCGCGCCGACTACGAGGTGCGCTGGCTCAGGCGCACGAAGAAAAAGGACTTGCCGCGCGGTGCGAGTGAACAGGATCGCGCGCGGTTTCGCAATTCGCGCGACTACATGGTGCGCATAGACGACATGCTCGACTGCCCGCGCTGCCGTCGCCGTTTCGACATCCCGAACGCGCAGTCGGTCGTCTTTATCTAGCACGCCGGGCGAGAGCGGCAGCCGCGTCCCGCCGGCACATTCCCGACAAGAGGAGAGAAGAAAATGGAAGAGTTGATCAGGCAAGTGACCGAACGAACCGGCATCACCGAAACGCAGGCGCGCACGGCGATTGACACCGTGATGGGCTACATGCGCGACCGTTTGCCCGCCTCCGCCTCCGGAATGATTGACGGCGCGCTCGGCGGCGGCGCGAATGTCGCGGGCGGCGTCGCCGACACGGCGCAGAACGTGCTCGGCGGCATCGGCGGTATCTTCGGGAAGAAAGACTAGCGGCGCGCCGGAGGTTGCTTCGCCGCCCGGTCAGGTGGCGTCGAAGCCCGAAGGGTTGCCCCCGCGCTGTAAGCGCGCGGGAGTTCAAAGCCGCGAAGGACGCGAAGGGAGTTTCACCTTTCGCCTCCTTCGCGGCTTTAACACTTGAGAGTGTCCGAAAGCGTATCAGAAAAAGGCGCAGATAGTGTGGGAGTGAACGATTGGGAAACTATCCCGTGCGCGGGCGGCTTGATTGTCGAATTGTCACGCCGAAGTTGCGCGCGTGTGAAGCGCATTTGAAACGCGGCCAAAATGCGCTCGCCATCTCTCTCCCGCCCAAGATTCGCAGGCTCCCGAGGTGTCTTGAAACCTGTGGCCTTCGATTTGCTATAACTGTGAACGAGTTCCGAGGCCGCACGCGTGATGTGAACTAATTGGAACTTTTCCGACGCTTCCGGCGTCTTATAGTTACGAAAGAAAATACACAACAAGGCGGGTAGGGCAATCATGACAACGAATAAATCTATCAAGATCATCAAACGTGGGGAACGCGCCGCGCTGGAAGCCGCCGCCGAAACCGCTAACATCGAACAGAAGAAGACGACGCACGAAGCCGCGCGCGACGTGGTGGCGACCGTTACCGAGTGGGTCAACGAGTTCCAGCAAAAGCGTCGCACCGAAACTTCGCAGGCGTTGAAGACGCTCTTCGGCGAAACCGGGTCGCCGCAGCCGAGCAAGGCATAACTTTCCGACAACCGGAGCAATTCTCTTGCGCCCTATCGTCTCCCTGCGAGACGATAGGGCGCAAACTCTTTGCGGCCTGCATCCCGGCCGCGCGACGCCACACATCAAATCCGCAACGCCCCCTCACACGAAGAACAAAAGAATCGCGCGCCCGCCTGCAGACCATTGACACGGGAGGTTGGCGCGCGTAGCATCGCGCCATTCCCGAAAAAGAGGCTTGCCAAACGCCATGTCGTCAAACACCAAGAAGCCTTCGAAGAAGCGAACCGAACGCCCTCTCACCGTCGCGCTCCGCACGCCTTTCGCCTCGCCCGGCCACCCGCTCACACGCGCCAAACCGGAGGAACGCGCGCACCCTGCCGAGCGCAAAGTCAAACATAAACGGCCTGCGGGCGGGGACGGGTAACGGACGTTCCGCCCCGGAGAAAATTTTGCTTTTCAATCTTACCGGTTCGTGCTTAATATAGCGCGCTCGTAGATTTTTCTGTGTTTTTGCCGCCGTGTCCCGGCGCGCATGCGCTCACAGGCATGACGCGAATTTTCGCGCGGCTGTCGTTATACACTTTTTGAGGAGGCTAGTTTAATGACTTACGTTGTGTGCGAACCCTGCTTCGGCTGCCGTTATACGGACTGCGCGCTGGTCTGTCCGGTAGAGGCTTTTCACCTCGACGACGAGATGGCCGCGCTCGTGATCAACCCCGAGACTTGCATTGATTGCGACGCGTGCGTGCCCGAATGTCCCGTCGAGGCCATCTTCGCCGAAGATAAAGTGCCGGCGGAGTGGGCGCACTATACAGAGATCAACGCCGACCGTTCGTTGAGAGCCGGCTTGCCGATCCAGAGCGAAAAACTCGACGCGTTGTGCTGACGTCCGGCGGGGATCAGACGGCACTCATGCGCGTCGCACGGGCGGCGTGCATCCAGCAGGAAAGACGGCGCGCAAGCCTCTCGACGCGCGGAGAGGCTTGCGCTTCGTCGTCTCTACGGCGGCGGGCGCGTCGCACGCGGGCGGGAAGCAAAGGGCTGAACAGATGAGAAAAACCGCGAAACGTCTGTTGGGTGGTCTGGCGCTGGCGGTCGGCGGCGTCGGCGCGGTGGCGCTCCTGGGGCGTCGGCGGGCGGCGCGGGAAGCGAAAGTCGCGGAGCGCGGGCGCGGCCTCGACCGCTGGGCGCGCCCCGGCATGAGCGTCACCTTTCGCGGCGAACTGATGCCGGGTCGCCAGCGCGCGGAGCGCACGTTTCGCGTCGCGGAGTTGTTGCCGAGCGGGCGCGTCCGGCTCGAAGGCGTGGCGGGCGAACACACGGAGAGCGAATTCGAACACGCGCGCTGAGTTGTAAATTCGGATAGCGGCTTCAAGTCGAAGCGGGAAGGTTGAGCCGGGGTGTCACAGGAAAGAATCGAAGCGTTCAAGGCGATGGTCGCCGCCGAGCCGGAGCAGGAGATGGTCTGGTACGGGCTGGCGAACGAGTACGTAAAATTGGAGCGTTGGGACGAGGCGTCGGATGCGCTCCGGCAAGTCTTGAAGTTGAACTCGGACTTCACGGCGGCCTACCAGATGCTCGGCACGGCGCTCGCGAATCAGGGGCGGCGCGAAGAGGCGAGGCTCGCCTGGACGGAAGGCATCGAGGTGGCGAACCGCACGGGCGCGTGGAAAGCACGGCAGCACATGGAAGGCTTAATGGCGAACTCGGAAGCTACGACGGCGGGCGGGGAATTCTGCGAGTGATGAACTGACGCTTTATATCTCAATCAACTACGCGCGAGTCGCTTCTCATTATATAAAGTCAGCCTTGAATGGTATTAGAGGGCTAGTAGTGGTTTAATAAGCGTAAATGGCTACAGATTAATTAAATTATGGATGAAAAGTACAAGATTCATGCCGTCTACGTCCTAGGAATTCTGTTTGCCATTATAGTCGTTTTAATAACTGTTCAATGGAGTGAGATTCCGAATCTAGCTGATCGCATAACATTTGCACTAACAGTAACATCCCTCATCCTTGCTATTCTTGCTATTGCCTATGCGGTTTACTCAAACACCTCGTTTTCACAAAACATTTCTACGCTGAATAATGCTTCTAAGGATGTATCTAATACTGCAAGGAATATCTCAGAAGCGGCAATTACTTTGACTCAAAAGATTGAAGCGATCCCATCTAAGCTTGAGAGTGTTGAGGCTAAAGTGGAGAGGACTAATGTCTTGCTCCAGGAATACTCCGAGAAAAAGGATGAGCCACTTCCGAGCGAAAAGGAGCAAAGAGCAGCAGTAGATATAATGAATCCATTTATTAGTCGTATGTCTGGTACTGGATTGATCTTTCTCTACGCATTTTCCTTAGCTTGTACTAAAAAGAAGCCATTTGATCTAAACGCTCTTTGCTCAATTCTCAGCTATCCGAGGTCTGCTTATGCAGCAGGAGTTTATGTTAGTACCTATGCGGCTGGACTTATTGACTATGAGACTTTGAAAGATATATATACAGCTCAATCTATTGATGAAGCAATGATTCAATCTATTTCTTCTGAGTTAGAATCTCGTATCAGAGACAGTGATGCTAAGGAAGTGGAGAAACCATTCTTACAGAGGAAGATGGAAGAAGTGGATAAATATTTTGAGTGAGCATGAAAAAGAGTGAACTGCTATTTACAAACTAATCAACCACCTCGATAGTTCATCCCTAAACTTCATCACGCGAAATCTCACACCAAATGCCAGCTCGGGTATGATCTAAGAATGCGAAAATAAAATCGCATCTGACTTTCGTGTTTAGATAGAAATAGGGACGACGCTTTGATCGGCGTCATCCCTATTTCTATCTAACTTGGGGCGGCTTTTGATTTTCAACGCAAGAGGGTTTGCCGCGCTTTACCATTCGTAGGCGCGTCCGGCCTCCATGGCGGAGAGGCGGGGGATGCCGAGGGCATCGAGTTCGCGGACGAGGGTTTCGCGGTAGGAGGGTTTGAGGTGGACGGCCAGCACGTCGAGGTGTCTGTGCGAGAGCTTGCGCAGTTCGGCGGCGACGCCTTCGGGCGTGAGGTGGCCGGAGACTTCGGCGAGCTTCTCCATCGAGTTGGGGAACGAGGATTCGATAAAGAGCGCGGAGATGTCCGGCCGCCGGTTGACGACTTGCCAGAACTCTTCGGTCGCCGCCGTGTCGGAACTGAAGGCGACGGTCGTCGTCCCGTCCGAAACGACGAGGCCGACGGTCGGGACGATGTGATTGACGGGTACGGCCGTGACCGTCAGGTGCGCCACCCGAAACTCTTCGCGCGGGCGGAAGGGGACGTATTCCATCACGAAGCCGTGCTCGTTTTTCAGTTGGGAGAAGCGCGGGTAGACCGTCCAGTTGAACACGTCGCGTTCGAGCAGGGCGATGACCTCCGCGGTGGCGTGGACGCGCACGGGTTCGGTCAGGAGCGCGAAGTGATCGTCTATGAAGATGGGCAGCGTCGCCATGTGATCCATGTGCGGGTGCGTGACGATGATGTCGCGGACGCTTTCGTGCTGCTCGTCGGAGAGGCCGAGGGCGATGCTTCCGGCGTCCACGGCGACGCGGTCGTCAATAACGAAACAGGTGAGCCGCTGTTCCTGGCTGGCACAGCCGTTCGTGTCGAAGGTGCTGGGAAGAAGTTGGATTTTCACGGGGGGATTTCCGTTTTAAGTTTCGCTCGGCTTCAAGAGATGTTGAACCGGCCGCGCAACTCAGAGAGTTGCCGGACGTAGAATTCCTCGACGGCCGCGCCGCCCTCGACCACCCGCCCCAGCGCGACGCGATTACGATGAAAGGCCAACTCGCTCGCCACGCGATTGAACTCGCGGCGGGTGCGCCACGAACGATACCCGCCCTTCGTCAGAGCCGTGTAAGACGCGCCCATGCGACCGCGCACGCTCGACAGCAGTTCCAGTTCGAACTCGGTCAGATGGCCGCGCTCAAGTTCGTGCCTGAGTTGCTCGCGCACGATGCGCCCCTCGCGCCTGAGCGCGAAGTAGATCGAGACGAGCACGGCCACGAACGTCGGAACCATGATCAGGAAGTAAACGATGAAGTAGAGCGCGGCGCTCGTCGAGGCCGAAAAATTCCAGAGGCTATGCAGGAACATGGCGAAGAGGAGTCCGCAGGCGGGAGCGAAAATTTTGACGAGGCCGCTTTTCGTCTGGCTCGCCAGGCCGAGACCGATGCCCGTCATGCTTGTGAACAGCGGGTGCGAGAAGGGAGCCATCATGCCGCGCAGGATGAAGAGCACGATGCCCCCGCCGACGCCGCCCTCCAAAGCCGCTTTGCCGTAATACTGGATGTTCTCCGTCATGGCGAAACCGAGTCCGACCATCGAGGCGTAGACGATGCCGTCGATCACCCCGTCGAACTCGTCGTGCTTCCAGAAGTAGAGGCCGAAGAGCGCGGCCGCCTTCATGCTCTCCTCGACGATGGGCGCGGAGATGACCGCGCCGTAGAAATTGCCCGCTTCGTCGTTGACGAGCGAAGCAACGATGAGGCTGCCGATAGTGTTGACGAAGGAGGCGACGAACACCGCCACGACCGCGCCCCAGGTAAAAGCAGTTACGAGTGTCCACACGGGTTCGGATTCGTAGCGGTCGATCCAGAGCACCAGCGCGATGTAGAGGGGCGCGGGCAGGGTTGCGAGCACGAGGCCGATGAGGAGCGCGACGGGGCCGGTCTCCAGTCCCATCAGCAACAGCAGCAGGAGCGCGAGCAGCAGCGCGACGAGCGACGCGAAAGTAATCGCCGCCGCGCGCAGGAGGCTGCGGCGCGGACGCGCCGGAACAATGGTCGCCGCGGCGGGCGTCGTCTGTGGGCTGCCTGCGAATTCGTTCATCGAAGCGTCGAAGGTTCTTTCCGAGGGTTCACTTTTTCGAGGGTTCACTTGCGCGCCGCGTTCAGTCAACCATGATCGCCAGCACAAACGCCAGAAACATCAGGAAGAGCAGAAGTAAGACGAAACCGATGCCGATCTTCCGCGCGGATGTGCGCCGCGCGGCTGGCGGCGTGCCCGGAAGCGTGTGTAAGGCGACGCCCGCGGGCGGAGGCGAAACGGGCGCGGGCGGGCGCGCCGTCGGTTGAACTTCCCTGGGGGCCGGGGGCACGAAGGATTGCGGCGGCGGCGGTGGCGGCGCGCGCCGGGGTGGCGGTTCGAGGATGGTCGCGCCGAAGTCCGGGAGGGGAGTTTCGCGCTCCGCCTTGGCGGCGTCCATCGGCGCGCCGCAGTTGTGGCAGAACGCCTTCTCCTCTCTCACGGCCGTGCCGCACTTGGGACAATTGACCATTGACTTGATCCGCCCGCCGTTTCGGCGCGACGCTTTCGCGCCGATTGCCCCGCGACGGTAAATTTGATGACTGAGCGGTATTGAAGAATTCGGGGATGATCGAACGTCGGCCGTCCGATCAAAGGGCGCGCGCAATGTTCCGCAGGCGCGCGCCAGTATAAACAGATTTGCCCCCTACTTCCAGTAGAATTTCGAGCGGGCGCGCCCTTTCGGAATCGCGCCGACGCTTGTGTCAACTGTTGACAGACTCGGTTGAAAAGGTGACTATAATTTTTGTCTCGACTTGATTAGCTTTCGCGCCCGCGCCGTGTGCGTTTCTGAAAGTTCACGCACACGCGAGCCGCTCCGTCGAGAGCGGTGCGAGTCGCCCTGTCCCTCGTTCCCGGAGAGAACGCTTGCCCAGCGAATCGGCAAACTACACAGACGCAAATCGCCAACCCCGCCCGGCCACCGTCGGACAGCCGCGCAGGCGTCCGCCCGCGCGCCCGCGGATGCCCTCGTCGGCCGGGTTTATGTTGACGGCGGTCGTCGTTTCGGTCGTCATCTTTTTCAGTTTGTGGTGGCTGCTCGCAACGAGCGGCGACGAAGCCCCGCTCCTGCCCGCCGTGCTGGCCGCCAGCGTCGTGCTGCTGGTGGCGGTGGGGGCGCGCGAGGTGGTGATGCGCCGCGCCTGGGCGCGCTATACGCACGAACTCGAAATGCGCATGGGCAGCGAGGGTGTCGTGCCGACTTCAGGGGGTCTGCAACGCCCCGCCGAGCGCAAGGCGAGCGTGCGCCAGACCGCCACTTCGCTGCGCGCCTTGCAGCACAAACTCGCGCTGGCCGACGAATCGGGCGTGCTGCAACCCGCCGCCCACCTCGAAGCCTTCCGCCTGTGCGAACAATACCTGTCGAGCACCGAAGAGACGATCCGCGCTTCGGGAACGGCGGCGGACGTGCGCGTCGCCCTGCGCGCGGGACAAGAGCGCGTGCGCGGCCTGCAAAAGCATCATCTCCTCGCGTGGGTGCGCGGCGAGGCGCAACGCCTGACGCACGAGGCGCAACGCCGGGTCAGCGTCTCGGATAAGATCGAGACGGCGATGCGCGCCCTCGATGTCATCAACGAGGCGTTGCAGTTCTATCCGGCCGAGCCGGAACTGCGCGACTCCGCGCTCGCCGTCCACAATTTCATTGCCACCGTGAAGGTCGCCCACTGGGTCGAACTCGCCGAGCGCGCCGCCTTCCGTGGACGCTACACCCGCGCCATCGCGCGTTACCGCGACGCGCTCTTTTACCTCTCCCGCGCCGAGATGAGCGAGGACGCCCGGGAAGAAGCCGCCGAACGCATCAACCGCGAGATCGAGATGCTGCGGGCGCGTCTGGCGATGGGCGGTCTGGAAGAAGAACAACTGCTCCGGCGTCCCGCGAAAAAAAGGAATGACGGTCGCGCGGGGAGGAGCAACTCTGCTTAAACGGCCTGTGAATCGCCCGCGCGAAAGCGATTTTCGCCTTGAAACTGCCCCGGGGGCGAATTGGCGTTTGGTCTCTTCTGTGCGACAATTAGCGCGTTGGACGGCTTAAAGAGTTGACGGCGAAGTTGGACGGCGGCGAGACGATAATCCCACCCCGACAAATAAAGAGTTTGCGTTAAGGCAGCCCTTCAGCTTCTTTCGGACATCTATAACTCTTCCCCTTGAGACGCACGGGAAATTTCGACGGGTCAACCGCGCTGACATTCACGATACGGGAAACAAAATCATGAGAGCAATAAGAGCCACACTTCTGTCCGCCTCCATCTGTGCGACCTTCATTCTGCCGCTTCACGCGCAGCAGCCGCAAACGCCGACCCAGACGCCGACACAGACGGCGACGGCCGCGCGGCCGGCCGCCGACATCGCCAGCGGCACGATGACGGCGCGGCGCGAATACCTGCTCGGCCCGAATGACGTGGTCGAACTCAGGGTGTTCGGCGAACCGCAGTTCGACGGCTCGTTCGTCGTGGATAACGACGGTAAACTCGTCGTGCCGTTCGTCGAGGAGCCGATCAACGCGCAGTGCCGCAGTATCAAAGAGGTGCGCAGGGACGTGGAGGGCGTGCTCGCCAGGTTCCTCAAACACCCGCGCATCTACATGACCATCAAGGAGGAGAGGAGCCGCACGCCCGCAGTCGTCTACGGCGCGGTGCGCTCGCCCGCCCCTTATGAGATGCGTCGTCCCGCGCGCCTGCTCGAACTCATCTCAAAGAGCGGCGGCGTCACCGAACAGCAGAGCGGCACGATCCAGATTTTCCACACGCAGCCGCTCCTGTGTCCCGAACCGGAGGAGGCGCAGGTCGCGCAGGTCGAACGCGGCGAGGACATGGTCGGCGTGCCGTTCACCATCTACAAGGTCGAAGAACTCAAGATGGGCAAGAGCGAGGCCAACCCGTACATACACCCCGGCGACGTGATCTACGTGGCCGAGGCTTTACCGATTTACATCACGGGAAACGTCGTGCAGCCCTCCAACCTTTACTTGAAAGACGGCATGACGCTTTCGCGCGCGATCAGCATCGTCGGCGGCGCGAAGAACGCCAAGGAGAGCCAGGTGCGGATTTACCGGCAGAAGCCGGGCGGGTTGAAGTCCGAGACGCTGACGATTGACTACAAGGCCATCAAGCAAGGCAAGAAAGAGGATGTCGCCCTCCAGCCATACGACATCATCGAAGTGCCGGAGGAAGGCAAGTTCTCTCCCGCGGGCATCGCCAAGTTGCTGACGGGCTTCGCCACGGGCGGCGCGACTTCTCTGGTAACGCAAGCCCCGCTGCGGATACTTTACTAAAGGCGCGAGTTGTCTACAGAGAGGTTGGCTGTGGGATACGGCCAACCTTTCGTTTTGCCGTCGAGCGCGGACGCGCCGCGCGTCTTTAAGGTGTCCGGCGTTACGTCAGGTTATCTTTTCAAATTCTTACTTAGAACAAAGGCGGGAGAATTAAGATGGCTCCGAGAACTACAACAGCAGCGGGCGGGCGCAAAAACAACCGCCGGACGACATTTCTCTGGATCGCGGCGGCGACGGTGATCATCGTCGCCCTCATCTGGACGGAACAGGTTGCGCTGCTCTACGTGCTGGCGACCCTCAGCGTGACGGCGCTATTGTTGATTGTGGCAATGGCCGACCTCGGCGGCGCGCAGAGACCTCTCACGCAGCCCGCGCCCAACGACGATTCGGCCGCCGCCGCAGACGGGTTGAGCGCGCAGGGCGGCGACAGGGGTTCGGCGAGATAGCGTTAAGTTTACTCTTGATGAGAGCGCATCCACGCGTGGGGCGTGGTGGAAACAAAAAGCGTAGTCCGTTCAACTTAGATTGAACGGGCTACGCTTTTAACCTGCGCGCTCATTGCCTGCGCGTCGCCGCACAGCCGCAGCGCCGGTCGTTAGAGGTAAAGCCGTGGGGCGTCGTCGTCGCAGCGTCGTCCCACGTAGCACCTACATTCGCCCGGGCGTGCTCATCTTGACCTCTTTCTTAACTTCCCGCACGTCGCTTGCGACTCGCTTGACCTCTTCGTCAATCTCCTGCACGTCGCCGCGCACGGCTTCGACCTCGCCCGTCACGTCCCTGACCGCCGCTTTGACCTCGCCCGTGATGTCTTTTCTGACCTCTTCCCTGAGTGCGCGCGCGGCCTCTCTGGCCTCCTCTTTGACCGCGTCTTCCATCACTTGCAGCACCTCGTGCGGTTTGGGCGAAACTTTGAGCGCCTCGATTTCGGGGTCGGTCTTGTAATCGAAGCGTTCGTACACGGCGTCGAGTTGCTGCGCGATGTGTTCGAGCAGTTCGAGCGTCTTGGCCGCCTTCTGCTCGGCCAGCATGTTGACTTGCAGGTCGAGTTCTGCGCGTTTCTCGCTCAGGGCCGACATCCGGTTTTGCGAGATGAGCACGAAGGTCGAGAGGAAGATCGCTTCGAGCGAGACGATCATCGTGAGCAGGCCGAAGGGGAACGGGTCGAACTCGCTGACGCGCGGCACGTTGATCAGATTGACGTTCAGCAGAATCCACAGGCCGAACCAGACGATGTGGATCAGGACGAACACGGTCGAACCGGAAAAACGCGTGATGGTATCGGAGATACGTTCCTGCGGCTTACGTGTCGCAACGTCCTTGCGCTGCATCTCGGAGATGGCGGCGATGTTCTGGCGTATGATTTCGTTTTGCGAAACTGCCTGGGTGCTCATCTGGCTTTTAATGGCCTCCGTGGACATAAGATAGGGGAATGACCCGCGGGACTGCGCGCGACGGCAATGCGCTTCCTCGTTCCTTTTAAACAAACATCGTGCCAGCAGCAAGACATCAATATTTCAATGAAATTCTACACAACCAGACCTCCGACGCAGTCGCCCTGTACCCGTTTGATGCACGCGCGGGCGTTTTGATGTTGCTTCGGAGCATTGAAACCCGGGTGCGTTTTCATGTTTCGCGTGTGGCTTGAAGTTCGAGAATCGGCGAGGCCGAGAAAAAGTCTTGTCTCGGTCTGAGCGCACCTGCTATAAATTTAAGTGCCCCCCGGCGCGACTAAGTCGGAAGAATTTATTTGCCAACACATCGCGCCCCGTTCGCATCAAAACTTTCCCCTCATCATATTAATCAACCAGCAGGGAGCCATTATGCCTCGACTTATCACTTCTCTCGTCCTGTCCGCGCTACTATTGCTGACGGCCGTGCCCGCGCGCAGCTACACCTATCAGTACAGCAGTTCGTCCGTGCAACCCAGGTGGACGACCAACACCATCACCATCGCGCTTTCCACTTCGCTCAATTCGCCTCCCGCAAATATCAAGGCCGGCAGCGACGTGGTGGGGGCGGCTCGCAGAGCCTTGCGCCGCTGGTCTGATGTCACCAACATCCAGTTTGTCGAGACATCTACGGCCGCCGATTCGGTCAGCCCTCAGAACGTGCGCGACGGGATCAACCTGATTACGGTGTCGGCCTCCGCGACGAACGACGCTTTCACCAACGAGGGGGGCGTGCGCAGGCTCGGGCGCACGCGCGTCCAATTCGACAGCACGGGGCGCATGCTCGAAGCCGACCTCTCGATCAACCCGCGTGTGCCCTTTTCGACCGACGGCACGTCGAACACCTACGACCTCGAATCAACCTTCGTACACGAACTCGGACACCTCCTCGGCCTCGATCACTCCGCTGTCATCGGCGCGACCATGCAGCCCGTTCAGGGTCTGAACTTCTTCGACCCGGCCTTCACCTTTCGCACGCTCTCGGACGACGACATCGCCGGCATCCGCTCCATCTATGGGCAGCGTGTGGCGGCCAACGTCGGTTCGATTGCGGGGCAGGTCAACTACGGGGCGGGCGCGCACGTGTGGGCTGAGAATTTCTACACGGGGCGCGTGGAGGGAAGCAGTATCACGAAGTCCGACGGCACGTACAGGATCGACCAATTGCCGACGAGCGACTACCGCGTCTTCGTAGAGTATCTCAACGAGCCGGTCGCCGCGAACAACATCTTGTTCTCGCCGCCTTACGCGGGCATCAGCAGCCAGCCCGCATTTCGCGCCACGGAGACGACGACGCCGGTGAGCGTCACGACTGGAAACACCACGTTCCTGAACCCGATCATCACGGTCGGCGCACCGTCCATCAACCCGCGCATTCTGGGCGTCAACGGCGCGCTACAGGCCACGCCCGTGCAACTCTCCGCCGGGCGCGTCTTCCGTTTCGCCGTCGGCGGCAACAACCTCGCCAGCGTCCCCCTGACGACTTCGGGCTTCAGCGTGACCTCGCCTTCGATGACGATTGACCCGGCGAGTTTCGCGCGCGAAGACCCGGCCAACTACGGCTTCACCGACCCGACTTTCGGTATCGTCAGCTTCAATCTTGTCGTCGCCGACAGCGCGAAGTTTGGCGATTACACCCTGCGCCTGCGTTCGAACGCGGGCGAGACCGCCTACCTGTCAGGCGCGCTCGCGCTCGACCCCTACACCAGCTACGTCGAGTCGAACCCGCTTGAGAACAACGGCTTCTTCGTGCGCCAGCAGTATCTAGATTTCCTCTTCCGCGAGCCGGACACGGACGGCTTCAACGCGTGGCTCGGCGTCCTGAACCGCTGCGCCGCCGCGCCCTCGTCCGAGTGCGACCGCGTCACGGTCTCGTCGGCGTTCTTCCGCTCGCAGGAGTTTCAACTCAAAGGCTCCTTCATCTATCGCTTCTACGCGGTGGCCTTCGGACGCCTTCCGAAGTACGCCGAGATCATCCCCGACCTGCAATTCGTGACGGGACAGACGGCCGAGGAGGTCAACGCGAGACGCGACGCCTACGTGACCGCCTTCGCGCAGCGTCCGGCCTTCCGCAGCATCTACGACCATTTGTCGAACGCCGACTACGTGGACACGTTGCTGCGCACGGCTCGCGTGACCATCTCGAATCGCGATCAGCTCGTCAACAACCTCAACGCCGGGACGCAGACGCGCGCGCAGGTGTTGCGCGCGATTGTCGAGAGTCCGGCGGTCGAGAGCAAAGAATTCAACCCGGCCTTCGTCGCCATGCAGTATTTCGGCTATCTCAAACGCGACCCGGAGCCCGAAGGATTCAACGCCTGGCTCAACTACCTGAACGCGAACTCCAACGACTTCCGCACGATGGTCAACGGCTTCGTCAACTCGAAAGAGTATCGCAGCCGTTTCGGCCAGTCCTAAAAGGTCGGCACAAGTTGCGAACGGAGGACGGAGCAGGGCAGCAATTCAAGCCCTGCTCCGTCCTCCGTTTTGCACAAAAAATAAAGCGGACGGAGGCGAGTATTCGTCTCCATCCGCTTTAGCTGATTCCCGCCCGGTTGCGTCGTCGTGCGAGAGCCAACTTATGAGGAATTTAGTCGGCGATCAGGATTCCGTCGCTCAGGAGTATCCCCTCGCCGAATGCGATCCCGTCCGACATGAGGATGCCGTCCGACATGAGGATGCCTTCGCCGAACGCGATGCCGTCGCTGAGGGTGATGCCCCTCGCGATCTTGAGGCTGTCCGACATCAATATGCCGTCGGCGATCAGGATGCCGTCGGACATGAGGATGCCCTCACCGAACGCGATACCTTCGCCGAATGCGATGCCCTCACCGAAGGCGATCCCATCGGACATGAGGATGCCCTCGCCGAACGCGATGCCTTCGCCGAACGCGATGCCCTCGCCGAATGCAATGCCGTCGCTCCAGGCGATGCCTTCGCCGCGAGAGTAGGCGTCGCTGAGTTGCAGGCCGAGTCCCTCGGTGGTCATGAAGCCATCGGCGATCAGGATGCCCTCGCCGAACGCGATGCCGTCGCTCCAGGCGATGCCGTCGCTCCAGGCAATGCCTTCGCCGAATGCGATGCCTTCACCGAACGCGATGCCGTCCGTCTTCATGATGCCGTCGGACATCAGGATGCCGTCGGCGATCAGGATGCCATCCGACATGAGGATGCCGTCGGACATGAGGATGCCTTCGCCGAACGCGATGCCGTTGGTGAGCACCGGCCGGTCGCCGAGGATGATGCCGTAGGAGTAGATCAGATTGCGGCTGAGCGGGACGGTCTCGCCCGCGACCTCGACGGAGTCTCCGATTGAAGTGAAGCTCTGGTTGCTGCTGAATATTTTGTCGCCCGCGACGAGCTTGTCGGCGTTGGGGACGATAGCGCGTGACATCTTGATCGCGCCGATGGCGTTGACGAGTCCCGCGCCTTGCGTGAACACGCGATGCGCTCTGGTCTTGAAGGTCTGGCCGGGCAGCGTCTGCGCGGTGCGCATCAAAGTGGTTTTAACGAGCGTCGGGGTGAGGGATTTGTTTGCTTCCAGCATCAAGGCGATAGTGCCGGAGACGACGGGGGCGGAGAAAGACGTGCCGGAGAACTTGAAGTAGTTGTTGTCGGGGCTTTGCACCTTTTCCTGATGCTGCCTGACGAGCGTGGAGTTCGGGTCAATCGCCGCGATGACGTGGCGGCCGGGGGCGACGACATCCGGCTTGGCGGAGCGGTCGTACTGCGTCGGGCCTTTGGACGACCAGTCGGCCACGGTGTCGTCGGAACGTCGGGCGGTGCTGTGCGAATCGGTCGCGCCGACCGTGATCACGTAAGGGCTGTTACCGGGACTTTTGACCGTGCCGTAGACGAGGCGATGGAGCGGCCCATTAGCGCCGGTCTCTTCGGTGCGGCCGGAATTGCCGGCGCTGGCAACCACGACGATGCCGGCACGCACGGCATCGGCCACGGCGCGGCACACGGGGTCGTGGCGGAAGGATTCACGCACCGGAGCGCCGATGCTCATGTTGAGCACGCGGATGTTGTAGAGTTCGCGGTTGAGGATCGCCCAGTTGATGGCGCGCAGGATGTCGCTGGTCTTGCCGACGCCGTTCGCGTCGAGCACGCGCAGGTCAACGAGGTTGGCGTCGGGCGCGATGCCGACGTGCTTCGTCGCGCCGTTGCCGGCCGCGCCGTTGCCGGCCGCGACGCTCGCCACGCCCGTGCCGTGGCCGTTGTCGTCGCCCGTGCCGCTGCCGGTGAAATTAACGGCGGCGAGGATGCGCGACTTGTTTTTGTTCTTGCCGAAATCGGCGTGGGTGGTGCTGATGCCGCTGTCCATGATGGCGATGGTCACGCCCTTGCCGGTGAGTTTCGGCGTTTGCGCCAGACCCGATGCCACTTCCGTTGCGCCGACGGTGTCGCCCGCCAGACTCACTTGTGATTTGAACACGCGGTCGGAGGAGATATAGGCCACGTCGCTGCGCGCCGCGAGGCTGCCGAGCGAACCGCGCGGGACTCGCGCGATAAGCGTGTTGAGCTTTTCGTAGCTCTGGCTGATCTCTCCTTCTACGGACGTGATCGCCTCCAACTGCTCGGCGGTCGGGCGACCCTTTGTTTGAAGGACGACGCGAACCATCGGGCCGTTCCCAAGCTGAGAACCGACTGAGGTGCCTGACGAGGGGTTTGTAACACCGCCGGGAGTGCTCGACGGAAGCAGCTCGGGGGCAATTTTCGTGGATGGGGTGACTTGTGTCGTCGCTGCATGGGCTTTGCCAGCGGCAGCGGTTAAGGGGAGTAAAGACACCAGCACGAGGGCACTGGCATTGAGGCAAGCTGTAATACGACGCAACATGAGATTTTCCCTTCTTCTTGTCTGCACCGTAGGGGTCTTGAGAGATGACCGGGGGAACAGTGTAGACAACCCTTCAATTTTCAAATTAATTTAGACCGCTGACAGGTCTAATGCCATGTGCGTGAGGAACACCGGCATCAGGCCAAAGAGTGAAGGCCGCGTTACTCCCGGCCCTTTCCCTGTCAACGATCTGCTCCTCCATATTACAAAAATTATGCCACTCCGGCAGACACCTCAACTATCCCACTAATTGAAGAAATAATAAGATTTACTGCCACACGCGACTCCCCTTCAAATTTCCCCCCATAACCCATAGAAATGGATACGACGTATCCACATTCTCGCCCCCCAATGCCAATGCGCCCGCTTTCAAAGGCAAATGCAAGAAAACTAGCTAATCAAGAAAAGTGATTATCAGGTATACACTGTTTACGCGGTATACATAGGCGAGGCTTTGCCTAAAAACCCCCTAAAACTTAAGCACTTATTGGGCAGACTGTGGACTTTTTGGGCAAGCATGTTTGCTGTACAAAAGGTTTGTCAGGGTTGGGGTTTGCTGCCGACTACCAAGACTACTGAATCTGCTGGCAATTTGGGGTCTATTAATCCACCCGTAGGGATGCCGACACCGATCAGTGCCCTCTGCAACGCTCCGGCCATCATATTAGACTCGGGGTTTGATGCTACGACGGCAATACCCGTTAGCGGATATACAAAATTCTGTTGTCTCACCTTATGTACTGTCCATCCAGCATCAGTTAACGCACTATATAGATGCCACCCGAAAGTTTGGGCTTCTTGGTCGTTTATCGAACTTACTATTTCAACTTCCCCTTTGGGATGCACGCTCAATATTGCACGTAGGTTCACGCGCTGCACGTGCGTCACTGTGCGCGGGCGCATACGCTCTTGCAGTTCCAATAATGCACGCTCTGCTTCCGCACGTTTTGTCTCAGCATTAGCAACTACAATTTGCAAACGTGCTACCTCGGCTGTGGCTTTAGCTGCCCCTTCATCTGCTCTTGCTGCGTTGGCTTTAGCGATTGCAATTTGCCTATCGGCCTCCGCTCTTTCCCCTTTTGCTGATTCTGCTTCAGCCGTAAGACGCGCGATTTCTTCATTTGATTTCGCTAACCCCTCATTTGCTTTTGCTGCCCCCAAGTTTGCTTCTGCTGCTCGTTCATCTGCTTTACTCGCACGCTCCCCAGCTTCAACGATACGGGCATCTGCATCTGACTTAACAGCCGCTTGGTATGTGTTATTGGATTTCCAAACCAATGTAGCGAGGATTGCCGCCACTATCGCGGCGACAACGCCGAAAATAATAGAAGCAACGAATATCCGTCTTTGCGCTCTGTCCGCTAATTCAATAGGTGATGGATTAGATTGGTTGGCCGACAGGTTGGATTGGACTATTGCCATAGCATTAACCATATTCGCAATCGGACTGATAGTTATTGCCACGCTCACAATCCGAGAGAGATTTAGAAGGTCAGAGGTCATACAGAAACAAGATAGAGAGAAACGAGAAAACAAGCAGGCTGAGGATATTACTCAGACCAGAAAGTAGGTTCTATCCCAAGTTCGTAGGCGTCAGATATTATGGCACATAACAAGAGGGCGGTGGGTAATGTATCCCACCGCCCTCTTGTTATGCTATCGCCACTGCTACGCCGCTTATGCCCAAAACTTAGGCTTCAACCCAAGTTCAAACATAGACTGAATAAGGCAACAGATGTTGTGGCAAAGCACCTTACAAATTGCTTCGTTGATCTGCGCCGTCTTAGTCCTGCTACGAAGCGCATCCCCGAACTTACTCTTAATCATGTGGAACGTCGTTTCGACGTTTTACCTCTTATGATAGTTCTTCATAAACCGTTCCTGGTTGTAAGAGTAGAAGTGATACATCCTTTTCCAGAGAGGGCTTTGTCCCTTGTCATTGATCCGGCTATTCGACTTGAAAGGGATGTACGGCATAGCCTGATTATCAATCACGACGGAGAGATTCTTACTCGACAAGTAAGCCTTGTCTGCGCTCACTTCCCTCATCACGAAGTTGCGGCGCGTAGCCTCAACTAGAGGCTTGAAGTGGGGGCTATCCCCTGCATGACGGTCTGTAATCTCGACAGCGGTTACTACGTTGGTTTTCACGCCGCACATCAAGTGAACTTTGATCCAGTCCTTCTTTTCAATCAGGTGCGGATCGGAGTATTTAGCGTGCATCCATTGAACGAAGCGGCACGTTGAAAGACCGGACGAGTCAACGGCGAAGTCTTGCTCAATAGACGCCAGCGGCAAGCTACTCTCTTCAATCAGCATTTGCAGATGAGGCGTCAACATCTCATCTTCAAAGTAACGGAAGATAGAGTTATAGGCGGGCAACTTCGATAGGTAGCCTTTGCCGTGTGCGTCTTTCAGATCGGAGATGAAACGGCGACCGCTCACAGTTGAGTAAACTTTGAAGGCCATTGAAAAGAGTATGTCTTCGATAGGTAGGCGGGGTCTGCCGTTCGTCTGTGAAGGCTCTCCTACGCCTTCGCATAACTGACGTAGTAGGTACTGGAATAACCTCTTCTCTTGGGTCTGTGCGGCGTTGTAAGCAGGCCACACTTGCGCGTAAGTCTTGCGCGTGACTTTCACCGTCTCGGTAACAGTAGTCTTACCATCTTCGACAACAACGGTCTTGGTACGTTCGATGGTTTCTTCGACGGCAAAGATATGCTTGCACTTCTGACGGCGAAAGTCGAAGTCAGGGCAGGAGCAAGATTGCTTTTCAGGATTAACTTTGTATTTGCCTTTGCCGGATTGTGAAGGAACTAGCCAGAGGTTGCCGTCTTGAATGATGGTTGTGCGGTTAGCAATTTCTTTGCCTTTTTGCTGTCTGATGCTCATTAGTGGACTCCTGTTTTTGGTTGAGTCCACACGGCAAAAAGCGTATAATCTTGGGTGTCTAGGCCATATAGCTTTTGCTGTGTGGTTTAACAGCCTCGCAAGTTGTTTCAGCAACCGGCGAGGCTTCTAAATAAAGACTTACCACGCCCCTCTCTATTGTCTCCGTCAAAAGCCACTAGAGAGGGGCTTCCCGTTTCTGCCCTCCGCGTCGGTAAGTTGGAACGCGGGGGCTACTCATCT
>DATHAZ010000074.1:0-3447 GCA_035296445.1 Pyrinomonadaceae bacterium
CTCTCCGGCCAACCCGTCAAAGTGTCCGGCGTGATCACCTACAACTTCATCCTTCAATAGCTCGCAAAGAAAGGAGACTTCGGAGAGCACATAGCAAAATTCAGGAAGGTACAAACGTCGAAAAGGGAAAGGGGAAGGTAAAAGCGGGAAAACAGCTTCGCCGGAGCGCGTGGCATTGTTTCCGACCTCTACGCCTTACCCTTTTCCCCTTCCCATTCTTCTTTGAATCTTCTCGGCACGCGCCTGCTGATGCCGCAGGTAATCTCGTATGAGATCGTGCCCGCGATACCGGCGATCTCTTCGGCGGGCACTGAGAGTTCACCGTCCGCGCCGACGAGCGTCACCTGATCCCCGTGTTCGACGCCCGGCACGCCCGTCACGTCGAGCAGCGTCAAATCCATCGAGATGCGGCCGGCGACTGGAGCAAAGCAGCCGCGCACGATTGCACGCCCACGATTCGAGAGGGCCCGCGCGTAGCCGTCGTGATAACCGACGGGCACGGTGGCGACGAGCGTCGGGCGCGTCGCCTCGAACGTGCAGCCGTAACCGAGCGTCTCGCCCGCCCCGATCCACTTCAACAACATGATCCGCGAACGCACAGACATCACCGGGCGAAACTCCGGCAAGCCATCCTCCCCTTCCTCCTGCGCCTGCCGCAGCACGTCGCGCCAGAGGCCGTAGAGCACGCCGCCCGGCCGCACCATGTTGCCGTGCGCGGCGGGGCGCGCGAACGTGGCCGCAGAGTTCGCCATGTCGAAGAAGGTCGGCGCATGTCCCGCGTCGCGAAACGCATCACGCGCCGCACGAAAGCGCGCCAACTGTTCTTCCGTGAAGGCATCGCGCGCCGCGTCGTCGGCCGCGGCGAAGTGTGTCATCAAGCCGTCAACGCGCAGGTTCACGAAATTTTTAATCGAGCGTGCGAACTCCGCAGCCTCTTCGTGACACACGCCGAGCCGCCCCATCCCCGTATCAATCTTGACGTGGACATCCGCGACGACTCCCTCAAGCCGCGCCGCGCGGTCGAACGCTTCCGCCGTGTCGAGCCGGTAGACGACGGGCGTGAGCCTGTCTCTGACGAGCGCGCCCGCCTGACCTTCCCAGAATCCTTCGAGACAGAGTATCGGTTGTGCGACGCCTGCGCCGCGCAACTCGAAGCCCTCTTCGGGCAGGGCGACGCCGAACCAATCCGCGCCCTCGGCCGCCAGCCGCCGCGCACACGCGACCGCGCCGTGCCCGTAAGCGTCGGCCTTCACCACGGCCATCACCTTAACTTCATTTCCGACGCGGCGGCGCACCGCCCGGAAGTTCGCGGCGAGCGCATCGAGATCGATCTCAGCCCACGTCGGTCGCCCGGCGAACCCTCCGGCGGCGGCGTCAGTCTCTGTTTTTTGCGTCTGGTCTTCGTCCGGCATGATTCATAAAGCGAAGTCCCGCGAGCGACGTTTGAATCGAACGTTCAAACGTCGCTCGCGGGACGAAAACTTTTACATCCTCTCGCTTGCGGTCGCCCTACTCTTTCCACATGTTCTCGAAGCGCGTGAACTCTTTGAGGAAAGCCAGATTGACCGTGCCCGTCGGGCCGTTGCGCTGTTTGGCGATGATGACCTCGGCGATCCCTGCGTTCTCTTCCGTGCGGTTGTATTGCTCCTCGCGGTAGATGAAGGCGACCACGTCCGCGTCCTGCTCGATTGCGCCCGATTCGCGCAGGTCTGCGAGTTGCGGTCGGTGGTCTGTGCGCGCTTCGGGCGCACGCGAGAGTTGCGAGAGCGCGACGAGGGGCACGTTTAATTCCTTCGCCAGCCCCTTCAACTCGCGCGAGATTTGCGACACCTCCTGCTGACGCGACTCCGAGCGACGCGACGAGCCGGACATCAACTGCAAATAGTCAACGATGATCAGATCAAGCCGCTTCTGTTCGGCCGCCAGCCTGCGCGCCTTCGCGCGCATCTCCAGCACGGAGATGCCCGGCGTGTCGTCTATGAAAATTTTCGTCTCCGAGAGCGTGCCGAGCGCGCCCGCGAGCCGCGCCCATTCGTCGCGCGACAGGAAACCGGCGCGGAAGCGATGCGCGTCCACGTGCCCCTCGGAACAGAGCATGCGCATCACCAGAGACTCCTTCGACATTTCCAGCGAGAAGACGCCGACGACGGCGTTGGCCTGAATCGCCGCATTCTGCGCGAGCGTCAGGCAGAGCGAAGTCTTGCCCATCGAGGGGCGCGCCGCGACGATGATCAAGTCGGAGGGTTGCAGCCCCGATGTCATCGTGTCGAGTTCGGCGAAGCCGGTCGTCAGTCCGGTCAGAACCGCGCCGCGCCCGCCGAGTTCCTGAATCTTTTCGAGAATCCCGTCGGCGACGGGTTTGACGTGTGAGAAGCCCTGCCGCGTGCGCTCGTCCGCGAGCGCGAAGATCATCTGCTCGGCGTGGTCGAGGATGACGGTGGCCTCGTCCTCCGCTTCCAGCGCCTCGCTCGTGATCTTGTTGGCGACCTTGACGAGTTGCCTGAGCATCGAGGCGTCGTGCACCACTTTGGCGTAGTGCACGATGTTCGTGAAGTGCGGCAGGCCGTAAGTGAGTTCGGAGATGAAGGCGATGCCGCCGACCTGTTCGAGCGTGCCGTCGCGCCGGAGTTCCTCGCCGATGAGGATGGGGTTTATTTCCGCGCCGCGCTCGCTCATGGAGATCATGGCGCGGAAGAGATGGTAGTGAGCGCGGACGTAGAAGTCGTCGGGCTTTAAGAGTTCGATGGCCTGATTGACGAGGCCGTTGTCGAGCACGATGCTGCCGAGTATGGCGCGCTCCGCTTCCGCGCTGTGCGGGAGCGGGCGTTCGAGCATCTGATCGCGCGTCGAATCGGCGAAATTTTTGACCATCGAGAGACTCGGGAGCAGAGCAGGAAGAACGGATAAAAAAATTGCTGCAAGCGGCGCATCGGGGTCGCTCTCGACTGGAGACAAGAACCTGCGAGGGCGACGCGCCGACAGCATACTATAGGCAAAGCGGGCGCGACAACGTTTAGTCGTCGCGCCCGCCCTTTGTGCGGATTTTATTCTTCCGCGTCGCCCGTGTCGGCGGTGGAAGTCTCAGCCGTCGCTTCCGGCGCGGTGGAGGCTTCCGCGGCGGGCGCTGTGGAAGTCTCGCCCGTTGCCGCCGTAGCGGCAGCGCCGCCTTCAGCCGTCACGACGACGGGGATTTCGACGTTCACTTCGCGGTGCAGGCGCACGCGCACGGAGAACTCGCCCGTCTCCTTGATGGCTTCCGCCAGATGTATGCGGCGGCGGTCGAACTCGTAGCCCTTCTCTCTCAGGGCTTCCTGTATGTCCATCGAAGTGACCGAGCCGTAGAGCATGCCGTGTTCGCCGACCTTGCGCTCGAAGTTCAGGCGCAGGGCGGTCATCTGCCCGGCCTGCGCTTCCGCACCGGCGCGCTCCGTCGCTTCTTTACGCAAG
>DATHAZ010000075.1:0-10825 GCA_035296445.1 Pyrinomonadaceae bacterium
GAGTATTTCCCGGGTCGAGCCACACACTCCCGACGCGACGGGCGCGGACGATCTGATGTCGAACATCGGGCGGACGCCGCTCGTGCGTCTCGGGCGTGTGGCGGGCGACGTGCCGGCGGGAGTGGAAATCTACGCGAAGGCCGAGCACCTGAATCCCGGCGGGTCGGTCAAAGACCGCGCGGCGCGCGCCATGATTCTCGCGGGCGAACGCGCCGGTCTGCTCACACGAGGCAAAATCATTCTCGACGCGACGAGCGGCAACACCGGCATCGCCTACGCCATGCTCGGCGCGGCGCGCGGCTACCCCGTTACGCTCTGCCTGCCGAAGAACGCCAATTTCGAGCGCAAGCGCACGCTGCGTCTCTACGGCGCGCAACTCGTCGAGACCGATCCGGCCGAGGCGACCGACGGCGCACAGCGGCGCGCACGCGAGATGGCCGACGCCGAACCGGAAAAATATTTCTACCCCGATCAGTACAACAACGAGGCCAACTGGCGCGCGCACTACGAGGGCACGGCTCTCGAAATCTGGGAGCAGACCCGTGGGCGCGTCACGCATTTTCTCGCCGGTCTCGGAACTTCGGGCACCTTCGTAGGCACGACGCGCCGCCTCAGGGAGTTGGACGAAAAAATCCGCGCCGTCTCGATGCAGCCCGATTCGCCCTTTCACGGCCTCGAAGGCATGAAGCACATGGCGTCCGCGCTCGTGCCCGGCATTTACGCGCCCGGACTGGCGGATGAGAACGTCGAAGTGAGGACGGAAGACGCGCAGGAGATGACGCGCCGCCTTGCGCGCGAAGAAGGGCTGCTGGTCGGCGTCAGTTCCGGCGCGAACGTCTTCGCCGCGCTCAGGCTCGCGCGCTCGCTCGCGCCCGGCGCGGTTGTCGTCACAATATTGTGCGACGGGGGAGGGAAGTACCTGAGTGAAAACTTCTGGGAGGAGCAGTCTTAAATGATTGTTCTCGACCGGGAGCAGGAGGACGCGATTCGACGCCACGGCGAAGCGGAATACCCGCACGAGTGCTGCGGCCTGCTCATCGGGCGCATGGAAGCGGACAATCGTAAGACGGTCGCGGAGGTCTACCCCGTCTCCAACGCGCGCGAGGCGGAGGCGCGGCATAACCGCTCGCTCATCCTGCCCGGCGAGTACGTGCGCGGCGAGCGTCACGCGCGCGGACGCGGTCTGGAAGTGGTGGGGAATTATCACTCGCACCCGGATCACCCGGCCGAGCCATCGCAGTTTGATCTCGACCACGCGTGGCCGACGTGGTCGTATATCATCGTCTCGGTGGGCGGGGGTCAAGCGCGCGACCTGCGTTCGTGGGAGATGCGCGCGGATCGTTCGAGATTCGACGAAGAGGAAATTTTGAAAGGAAGTTAGTTTATGACAGTCACAATCTCTATCCCGACCGCGCTCCGGCAGTACGCCGGGGGAAGTTCGGAGATCGAAGTCGAGGCGACGACGGCGGGCGAGGCTTTGGAGCATCTGACGACGACGCACGCCGAACTCCGGCAACATCTCTATAACGATCAGGGCGCGCTGAGGAACTTCGTCAACGTGTACGTCAACGACGAAGACGTGCGCCATGCGCGGGGCCTGGAGACGCCCGTCAAGGACGGCGACGTGATCCTGATCGTGCCGGCGATTGCGGGCGGCGCGCCGACGGCGGAGGCCGAAGTTACAGCGGCGGCGGAGAATTTGCCCACGCTCTCTAACGACGAGATCGCGCGCTACAGCCGCCACCTCATCATGCCGGAGGTAGGCATGCAGGGGCAGCGGCGTTTGAAGGCGGCGAGCGTGCTGATGATCGGCACGGGTGGCCTGGGCGCGCCGCTCGGCATGTACCTGGCGGCGGCGGGCATCGGCCGTCTCGGCATCGTTGACTTCGACGTGGTTGACGAGTCGAACCTACAGCGGCAGATCATTCACGGCACGAGCGACGTGGGGCGTCCGAAAGTCGCTTCGGCGCGCGACCGTCTCTCGAACATCAACCCGCACGTCCACATCGAAACGCACGAGACGCGCCTGTCGAGCGAGAACGCGCTCGCGCTCTTTCGCGACTACGACATCATCGTTGACGGCACGGACAACTTCCCCACACGCTATCTCGTCAACGACGCGTGCGTCCTCGCGGGCAAGCCGAACGTCTACGGCTCGATCTTCCGTTTCGAGGGGCAGGCGAGCGTCTTCTGGGCGGCTGCTGACGGGGGGCGCGGCGCGTGCTATCGCTGCCTGTATCCCGAGCCGCCGCCGCCCGGCCTCGTGCCCTCGTGTGCCGAGGGCGGCGTGCTCGGCGTGTTGCCCGGCATCGTCGGCGCGATTCAGGCGAACGAGACGATCAAACTTATTCTGGGCGGCGAGAGCGGAAGCTCCCCGCTCGTCAACCGGCTGCTTTTGTTCGACGCGTGGCGGATGCGCTTCCGCGAGTTGAAGCTGCGCAAAGACCCGAAGTGCCCCGTCTGCGGCGAGCACCCGACGATCACCGAGTTGATAGACTACGAAGCCTTCTGCGGCCTCAAGCCCCCGGCGCAAGAGGGCGCGGCGCAAAAGGCCGAAGCAGGGCCGGAAGAGATCAGCGCGACGGAGCTAAAACGGCGGCTGGACAGGGGCGACGACATACAGATCATAGACGTGCGCGAGCCGAACGAGTACGAGATCGCGCGCATCCCCGACACGACGCTCATTCCGCTCGGACAGGTCGTCGCCCGCATGAATGAGATAGACGCGACGCGCGAGACCGTCGTGCATTGTAAGCTCGGCGGCCGCAGCGCGAAGGCGATAGACGCGCTCAAGCGGGCGGGGTTCGAGGGACGCTTGGTAAACCTTGCGGGAGGCATCACGGCGTGGTCTGACGAAGTTGATCCGTCGGTGGCGAAGTATTAAGAGCGCGTTGCAAAATCTCCATTGCGCCTTCGGTTTTAACTTTGCGCCTTTGCGAGAAAACCAGTTCGCGCAAAGGCGCAAAGTCGGAACTTAAGGCGCAAAGGGTTGAGAGATTGTTCGCAGTTGTAACATCAACTTCAATTCCACGCGAAAATTAAACGACGGCCGGGGCGGGTGCGAAAAGTGGCGAAGTCCTTGTGGCAGGTGGAGAATCAGGCGGCGCGGCTGGCCGAGTTGACGAGCGGCGACCCGGCCGTGAAGGAACTTCCCCTGCGGCGCGACGTGCGCTCGCTCGGCCAACTGCTCGGCCGGACGCTCAAAGAGCAGGCCGGGGAAGCGCTCTACGACAGCGTCGAGTTGCTGCGCAGTTTGACGGCCGAACATCGCGAGACGAAAGCCGAACCCGCGCCCGCCGTCGTCGCCGCGCAGAGTCCGCCGTCCGAAGATGTTGATCCGATGGCGCGCGCCGAAGAGGTGGTCAAACGCCTGAACGTCGTCGAGGCGTACCAACTGACCAAAGCCTTCGCGATCTACTTCGAACTCACTAATCTCGCCGAAACCAATCACCGCAAGCAGCGTCGGCGCGCGCGCACGCTCGCCGCGAACCTTCCCGCACTCCCCGGCACGTTTCGCGGCACGCTGGAGCGTCTGCGCGATGCGGGCATCGCGTGGCGGGACGCGCTCGCCGTCTTGCGGCAGATCGGGGTCACGCCAGTCTTCACGGCGCACCCGACGGAAGTCGCCCGCCGGACGATTCTCTTCAAACGTCGTCGCATCGCCGACGGACTCGAACGCCTCAGCCGCCTGCCTCTCTCCGACGCAGAGGCCGCCGCCGCCGAGGAGGCAATCGGGCGCGAGATCACCGCGCTCTGGCAGACCGACGACATACGCCGTCGCCAGCCGACCGTCGCCGACGAGATCATGATGGGACTCGACTACTACCCTTCGGTCTTGATCCGCACACTGCCGGATGTCTACGCGGAGATGGCGAGCGGGTTTGAATCCGTCTACGCGGCGCGCGTCGAAGCTCACGAGTTGCCGACCGTGATCAATTTCGCCTCCTGGATCGGCGGCGACCGCGACGGCAATCCGTATGTCACGGCCGGGACGACCCGCGAAGCTCTCAGCCTCGCGCGCCACACTATTCTCGACTTCTACCTGACGGCCGTCGCTTACTTGCAGGAGCAACTAAGCCTCTCGGCGCATCAGGTGAAAGTCTCGACCCGTTTGCAGGCGCAGTTTGAAAGTTACGGCGAGACGCTGGCGGGGGCGCAAACGGAAGTCGGCCGCCACGCGCCCGCCGAAATTTACAGGCGTTTCCTCGCTTACGTGTTGTATCGCCTGCGAGCCACGCGCGACGCTCCCACGGGCATTGACGGTTATGCCGGGGCTGCATCTCTTATCGCCGATCTCTTAATCGTCCGCGAAAGCCTCGCCGAAAATAGCGGCATCGAGTTGGCCGAGGGCTTGCTCGACCCGCTTCTGCGTCAGGCCGAGACGTTCGGGTTTCACCTCCACACGCTCGACATACGTCAGCACGCGCGCGTCCACGCACGCGCCGTTCGTGAACTCGCGTCCGGCTTGCAATTCGACCCGCAGGCCGACGCCCGGCAGTCGTCGTCCGATGCGAGCGCGCCCGGCGAGATTCCCGCCGTTTCGGCGGAGACCGCCGCGCTCCTCGATAGTTTGCGCGCGGTCGCCGAACTGAAGCGCACGTTTTCGCCGCAGGCTGTGCGCGCCTACGTCATCAGCGGCGCGGGCGCGGGCGAAGACGTGCTCTCGCTCCTCTGGCTCATGGAACTCTGCGGCGTGCGTGCGGCGGCGACGGTTGAGCCGAACGATCCGGGCGTGATGCCCGTGCCGCTCTTCGAGTCAATCGAGGACTTGCGGCACGCGCCGGAAGTCTGCCGTCGTCTCTGGACTTCGCCTCTCTACGCGCGCTATCTCGATTCGTGGGGACGCGAACAGGAGATCATGCTCGGCTATTCGGACTCGAACAAAGACGGCGGGATGATCACGAGCATCTGGGAAATTTACAAAGCGCACGACGAATTGCACCGTGTCGCGCGCGAGTGCGGCGTGCGCCTGAGTCTCTTCCACGGGCGCGGCGGCACGGTGGGGCGCGGCGGCGGGCCGACGCATCGCGCCATCGCGGCGCAGCCGCCCGGAGCATTCACCGGGCGGATCAGGATCACGGAGCAGGGCGAAGTCCTGAATTTCAAATACTCCGACGCGGTGTTGGCCGAACGCAGTTTTGAACTCATGATCGCCGCCTCGCTCGATGCCCTCGCCCGACCCCTCGCCTTTGCCGTGGAAGCGCAGTGGGTGGCGGCGATGGAAGAGATGTCCGGTGAGGCGTTCGCTTTTTACCGCGCGTCGGTGATGGAAAACGCGGAGACGCTTCGATACTTTCACCAGGCGACGCCCGTGCGGGAATTCGAGCTGGCGAAAAGCGGCTCGCGCCCGAGTCGGCGCGCGGCGGAGGGCGAGGATGCGCCCGATCCGCGCGACGAGGTGGCAAACTTGCGCGCGATCCCGTGGGTCTTCGGCTGGATGCAGAGTCGGCATGTGCTGCCGGCGTGGTTCGGCGTCGGGCATGCGCTGGCGCGCTACTGCCGGGCACACGACGGCGGCGAAGATTTGCTCCGCACGATGATGGGGAAGTTTCCGCTCTTTCACGACCTCATCAGCAACGTCGAGAACGGGCTGGCGAAAGCCGACCTCTCGATTGCGCGCCGCTACAGTCTGCTGGTCGAGGACGAAGAGTTGAGAGAGCGCGTGTGGGGAATGATCGCGGAAGAGTTCGGGCGCACGCGGGAAATGATCCTGCGCGTCACGGGCCAGAGAGAGTTGTTGGAGCGCAACCCGGTGCTCGCGCGTTCCATCAAGTTGCGCAATCCTTACGTTGACCCGATGAGTTTGATCCAGATCGAATTGCTCAGGCGGCGACGGCGCGGCGGCGAGGATGATGAGGAGTTGAAGTACGCGCTCGCCGCGACGATCAACGGCATTTCGGCGGGTCTGCGCAATACGGGTTAGCGACGCTGCTCGCGCGGCTTCCCGAGCACCTTCACGGCTTCGACTTACAGTCTCGGAGAGAGACGAACCCGGCCCTCATCTGAAAGTTTCACGGGCGGAGTTTTCCAACTCGCCCGGCATTTTCGCTTTCCTTAGTGTCGGTGGAGGGGATGAATTGACAGTGCGGCGCAGATAGCCTAAAACTTGCACCGGCCTCCCGAAGTCCGCGTCCGGGGTTTCCGTCCGATTTACTGACCGTCAATTATGTCGAACCACGATTTCACGCACCTCCACTTACACACCGACTATTCATTGCTCGACGGCGCGATCCAGATCAAGCCGCTCGCCGAGCGCGTCCGCGAACTCGGCATGACGGCCTGCGCCATGACCGACCATGGCAACATGTACGGCGCGGTCTCCTTCTACAAGGAGATGCGTGCGCACGACGTGAAGCCGCTCATCGGCTGCGAAGTTTATCTCGCGCCCGGCAGCCGCTTCGACAAGCCGGAGACCAAGCGCGGCGAGAAGCCCTACAACCACATGATCCTGCTCGCGCGTGATCGAGAGGGTTATCACAACCTCGTGCGCCTGACCTCGAAGGCGTTCAAGGAAGGTTTCTATCGCAAGCCGAGAATTGATCGCGAGCTGCTCGCCAAATTCAGCGGCGGCCTCGTCGGCCTCTCCGCGTGTCTGTCGGGCGTCCCGCAGGCACACCTGAAGAACGGCAAAATTGACGAGGCCGGGCGCGCGGCCACGGAGTTTCAGGACATTCTGGGGAAGGGCAACTACTTCCTCGAAATTCAGGATCACCAACTCGAAGACCAGATCAGGATCAACAAAGACCTGATCGAACTCTCGAAGCGCACGGCGATCCCGCTCGTCGCCACCAACGACGCGCACTACCTCTTCCGCGAAGACTACGAAGCGCACGACGTGATGCTCTGCATCGGCACGGGTAAGACCGTCAACGACGAGAACCGGATGCGCTTCGGCGGGCCGCAGTGGTACGTCCGCTCGCCCGAAGAGATGGCGCAGATTTTCAGTCATATCCCTGATGCCGTCTCGCGCACGATGGAAGTCGCGGAGATGTGCGACCTGAAATTGCCGCTCGGCGAAAACCAGCTTCCCATCTTCCCGATCCCGGCCGCCGAGGGCGACATCACGATTGACGAATACTTCGAGAAGGTGGTGCGCGAGGGGTATGAGAAACGGCGCGAGACCGTCTGGGAGCCGATGCGCTCGAAGAATTGTCTGAAGCACGGCCTCCACGAATATCAGGAACGCGTGTCGAGCGAGATCGCGATGATCAAGCGGATGGGCTTCCCCAGTTACTTTCTCATCGTGTGGGACTTCATCAAGTTTGCGAAGGACAGGAAAATTCCCGTGGGCCCCGGGCGTGGTTCGGCCGCCGGTTCGCTCATCGCCTATTGCCTCGAAATCACCGACGTTGATCCGATCCAGTACGACCTGCTGTTCGAGCGTTTCCTCAACCCCGAACGCGTCTCGATGCCCGATATAGACATAGACTTCTGTGTCCACGGGCGCGCCGAAGTGATCAACCACGTGACGCAACTCTACGGGCGCGAATCCGTCTGCCAGATCATCACGTTCGGCACGATGGCCTCGAAGGCCGCGATCAAGGACGTGGGGCGCGCGCTCGACATGCCTTACGCCGACGTGGAGAAGATCGCGAAACTGATTCCGCCGCCCGTGCGCGGGCGCAACATCTCCATCGGGCAGGCTCTGGAGAGCGTGCCCGAACTCAAGGCCGCCGTGGAGCGCGACCCGCAGACGAAAAAAGCGATCGAGATCGCGCTTCGCCTCGAAGGCTGCGCGCGCCACTCGTCGGTGCATGCGGCGGGCGTCGTCATCTCGCCGCAGCCGCTCGAAGAGTTGATCCCCGTCGCCGTCAACAACAAGCACGAGTTCACGACGCAGTTCGAGATGTCCGATCTGGAAAAGACGGGCATGCTCAAGATGGACTTCCTCGGCCTGACCACGCTCTCGATCATCAACCAGTGCTGCAAGACGATCCGCGAGATGCACGGCCGCGAGATCATCTGGTCGGAGATTCCGCTCGACGACGAGAAGACTTACAAGTTGTTCGGCCTGGGTCGCACCGAAGCGGTCTTCCAGTTCGAGTCCACCGGCATGCAGGAGATTTGCCGCAAACTCAAGCCGAAGTCCATCGAAGACCTCTCCGCCTTAAACGCGCTCTACCGCCCCGGCCCGCTCGACGGCGGCATGGTTGACGACTACATTGATCGCTATCACGGCAAGAAGCCGGTCGAATACCTGACGCCGGAGATGGAAGAGATTCTGTCGAACACTTACGGCATTCTCGTCTATCAGGAACAGATCATGCAGCTCGCGCAGCGTCTCGGCGGCTACTCGCTCGGCGAGGCCGATCTCATGCGCCGCGCGATGGGCAAGAAGAACCGCGAGGAGATGGCCGTCCACGAACAGAAGTTCATGGACGGCTGCGCGAAAAACAAGATTCAGAAGAAGAAGGCGCGCGAGATTTTTCGCCTGATGGCGCAGTTTGCCGATTACGGGTTCAACCGCTCGCACTCGGTCGCCTACGCGCACGTCGCCTACCAGACGGCCTATCTCAAGGCGCAATACCCGGAACACTTCTACGCCGCCGTGATGACCTACACGGCCGACGACGCGACGAAGATTTTCAAGTACGGCTCGGAACTACGCTCGCAGGGCATCAAGCTGTTGCCGCCCGACGTGAACGAATCGGGTTCCGGCTTCACGCCGGTCGAGGGCGCGATCCGCTTCGGGCTGGCCGCCATCAAGGGCATCGGGCAGTCGGCCGTCGCGCCCATACTTCAGGCGCGCGAAGAGGGCGGGCGTTTCAGTTCGATCTACGACTTCGCGGAGCGGGTCGGCGAGCGCGGCGCGGGCAAGCGCGTGCTGGAGAGTCTGGTCTGCGCCGGGGCGTTCGATTCGTTCAAGCCCGCGGGCGATGATTTGTGCCAGTGGCGCGCGTGTCTGCACGCGACGGTGGAGCGCGCATTAGAGCGCGGCGGGCGCAAGCGGCGCGAGCGCGACAACGGGCAGGGCGACATGTTCGGCTCGGCCTTCGGCTTCGCCGGGGACGGTGACGGCGCGCCGGAAGTGCAACTCAACGCCGCCTCTTTATGGTCGCACAAGGAACTGCTCGCCAACGAGAAGGCGGCCATCGGCTTCTACGTTTCGGGGCATCCGCTCGAAGATTTTCTCGATAAGATCAGCCAACTCAAGTGCGGCACGGTGGCCGAGTTGGGCGCGGCCGGCCCCGAAGCGCGTGTCCGTCTCGCGGGCGTCGTCTCCGACTTCACGGTGCGGAACACGAAGAAGGGCGACAAGTACGCCTATTTCCGTCTGGAAGATTTGTCGGGCGCGACCGTTAAGTGCGTGCTCTGGCCGGAAGCCTTCAAGAGCAAGGGGCGCGACGCGGCCAACGACGCGCTGCTGCTCGTGACCGGGCGACTCGACGACAGCGACAGCGCCTCGACCGTGGTCTGCGACGAAATCTACCTGCTGGAAAAGGCGCGCATCCCGGCGCACAACCCCTGGCTGAACCGCAGCGACGGCGCGGGTGTCGGTGCGGCCGGAGGAGCGCGAAGCAGCGCGGCCGGGGGAGCGCGTCGCGTCACGCGCTCGCTCGTCATCGAACTGCCCGCGGGCGTGGACATCGGCGAGAAGTGCAAGACCATCGCGCAGGCGTTGCGCGACAGCCCCGGCGACTGCGAAGTCTTTCTCGAACTCCACCTGCGCGAGGAAGGGTTCAGGGTGCGCGCGCAGCCTTCGCGTCTGATCCGCGTGTGCCAGGACAAACAGCTCGACGACGCGCTCGCCGCCGCCGGCGTGAGGGTGAACTGGGTGGAGATGAATTCGGCCACTTGAAAACCGCGCACACGCTCCTGGGCTCGCGTTGGTTTAAAGGAAACGACATGAAGAGATTTTTAATCGGTATGGCGCTCGGGATCGCCGTCGCGACGATGGTTCTGCTCCTGGTCAAGGCGATGCGCGCGGACGTGAACCCGAACGGCGTCGGAAAGGGAACGGCAAAATCGGTGTACGACTTCACGCTAAAAAATTCAAAGGGTCAGGACGTGAAACTCTCGGAGTTTCGCGGCCGGGTCGTGATGCTCGTCAACGTGGCGAGCAAGTGCGGCTACACGCCGCAGTACGACGGGCTGCAAAAGATTTACGAGCGTTACAAAGATCGGGGCTTCACCGTCCTCGGCTTCCCGGCCAACAACTTCGGCGCGCAGGAGCCGGGAACGAACGAGGAGATACAGGAGTTCTGCCGCATCAATTACGGCGTGACGTTCCCGGTCTTCTCGAAAATCTCCGTTAAGGGCGACGACAAGCACCCGCTCTACAAGTACCTGACGGAGCGCGAGACCAACGCGGAATTCGCGGGCGAGATCAAGTGGAACTTCAACAAGTTTCTCGTCGGCCGCGACGGTCGCATCCTGGCTCGCTTCGATTCCGGCGACAAACCGGAGGACGCGAAAGTCACGCAGGCCATCGAGCAGGCGCTCAAGTAAGCACACGGCAGAGGGAGAGCGGCCTGCAAAGCCCCGGTGCGGACAAGTCATCCGCCCCTGCAATTGTTCCGGCTCGACGAGACGCCCTGATAAGCCTCGCGCCGCGACACCTCTCCGACTTCAAACGTTCGCCTCGCCACCTTCCCACGCGTTTAAACTGCCCGTGCCGGTTATCCGGCTTCCCGCTATTCGGACACATCCTTTTCTTGTTGGCCTCCTTGCACGGCGCGGAGGGAGAGGCGGGCGCGCGTCTTCCGGCCTGCGTCGCGCCACGGTCAGACCTGACCGCATTCGTCGTCAGATTGACCAGAAACTTTCATTCTGACCTGCCGCAATGTGACCTCGTGCCAGCCCTCCGGTCTCCAATAATCGCGAA
>DATHAZ010000076.1:0-2018 GCA_035296445.1 Pyrinomonadaceae bacterium
CGAAGTTCTCCGCGCTCACGGGCAAAACCTGGAACGTGCCCGCGCTGGCGAACGGCCGCCTGCTCGTGCGCAACGGCAGCGAGATGGCCGCGTACAATCTGGCCGAGTGACGAAGACGTTTGAACAGGCAAGTAAAGCCCCTGACGGGGCTTTAGAGCCGAGTGCAAAATTAATGCAGCCCGCCGCCTTCCTTGCTGCCCGCGCTCTCTTTGCTCTCCGTCGGCGTGCGCGAGTTTGAAGTCTCTTTGCCGCCGCCGTCGCTCGCGCCGCGCGCCTCTTCGTTCGGCGTGCTGCTCGCGGGCGAGCCGCCCTTGCCCGCCGTCGGGGTCCGCTCGTACTCGTTGTCCTTATCCTTTGCCATCGCCCTGCCTCCTCCGCGCCCTTGAAAATCGGAACGCTTCATTTTAGGCGCGCGCCCCTTGCGCGAACAAACTCCTGCGCGAGTTTAGAACAACAGCTTCGCGCCGAACTGCAAGTGGCGCGGGTCGCGCGCCGAGAGAATCCGGCCGAACGTGGGCGAGCCGAGAAAGTTGTCGGGCAGATCGAAGTTCGGGCGGTTGAAGAGGTTGAAGGCTTCGAGGCGCAGTTGCAAATTCACGCGCTCGGAGAGCCGCGCGTTTTTCAGGAGCGAGGCGTTGACGTTCTGGTAGCCGGGGCCGTCGAGGATGTTGCGCCCGGCGTTGCCGAACGTGCCGAAGGCGGGGAAGGCGAAGGCCGACGTGTCGAACCAACGCTCCGGCGTGCGGTTTGTCGCGTGGGGGTCGCCCACGACGTTCGGGCGGTCGTTCGCGCCGAAGCCGAGCGAAGAACGCCCGGTGTTGCTGTTGTCTATTTCGGAGAGCAGCGCGACGGTGAACGGGCGACCGGATTGCAGCGTCACGATGCCGTTGAACTGGAAGCCGGAGAGGAGCGTCGTGATCAAGCCGTCGTCGCCGAGGAAGCGGCGGCCTCGCCCGAACGGCAGATCGTAGGAGAAGCTCGCGGAGAGGCGGTGGCGCACGTCGAAATTCGAGCGGCCACGTTCGAGGCGCGGGTTCAGGCTGTCCTGCGGAAAATTGGGGTCGCCCGCGCTGGTGAAAAAGTTCGAGGCGTCGTCAATGGATTTCGCGTAGGTGTAGGACGAAAGCATTGCGAGGCCGCGCGTCAGGCGTTGCTGGAGACGCACCTGCAAACTGTGATAGACGGAGTTGCCGCGCGACTCGATCAGGTTGATGTCGTCGAACTGCGCGACGGGGCGCAGCACGAAGGGGAGCGTCGAGGGGAGCGGCTGGTTGATGTCGCGGGCGGTCAAAAGTTTCGTGCCCTTTGAAGCGACATAGCCGACTTCCAGCACGCGGCTGCGCCCGAGTTGTTGCTGGACGCTCAGGTTCCAGTGCTGCATGTAGGCCGTGCGCAGGTCGCGCTGGAAGGCGAGCGCGGTGTCGGGAAGCGGCACGGGGAAGTTTGCGGGGAACGGGTTGTTGACCGTGAGCGGCAAGCCCTGTAGCGAGAAATAGAGGTTGAAGTCGAAGTAGGGCGCGTTGAAGTAGAGACCTTCGCCGGGGGCGAGCGCGGGTTGATCGTAATAGATGCCGTAACCGCCGCGCACGACCGTCGTGCCCGATTCGTTCAGGGTGTAGGCGAAGCCGAGGCGCGGGGCGAAGTTGTTCCGGTCGGACGTGTATCCGCTGCGCGGGATGTTGTTCGTGCCGACGCGCGAGAGCGTGCGCGTGGCCGGGTCGTAGAGGTTCGCGCGGTCTTCGGCGTCAACGGGCGGCGAGTTGTATTCATAGCGCAGGCCGGCCGAGATGGTCAGGCGCGGCGTGATGCGGAAGCTGTCGTTGACGAAGAGGGCGTAGCTTTCGCCGCGCAGGTGTTGATGATTGTCGAGACGCGCTCCGCCGGTCAGGGCGGGGAAGCCTAAGAGGAGGTCTGCGAGGGCGTTGCCCGTCAGCGGGAAGCGGTCGGAGAAGGTCAGGAAGCCGCGCGATTGAACGTCGCGGAAGGCGTTCTGCTGCAAGGCGCGAAACTCGAATCCG
>DATHAZ010000077.1:0-7551 GCA_035296445.1 Pyrinomonadaceae bacterium
AGAAGCGCGCGGCGTTCCAGATTTTGTTGGCGAAGTTGCGATACGACTCGACCTGATTCTCGTTCCAGCGCGTGTCGGTCGTCTCGATTGAGGCGAGCACGAGGCGCGTGGCGTCCACGCCGTACTTGTCGAAAATCTCCAACGGGTCAACGCCGTTATTTTTCGACTTCGACATGCGCTGCCCGTGCTTGTCGAAGATCGTGCCCGTGATGAACACGTCTTCGAACGCACGCTCGCCCGTGAATTTCATGCCCGTCATCATCATGCGCGACACCCAGAGGAATATAATGTCGCGCGCCGTGATCAGAACCGAAGTCGGGTAGAAGGTCTTCAAGTCGTCCGTCTGGTCAGGCCAGCCGAGCGTCGAGATCGGCCAGAGCGCCGAAGAGAACCACGTGTCGAGCACGTCAGGGTCTTGCGTCAGTTGGTCGGTGCCCGCACGCTCTCTGGCCTCCTCAACGCTTCGCGCAACGATGGTGCGCCCATCCTCCGTATACCACGCGGGGATGCGATGACCCCACCAGAGTTGGCGCGAGAGCGTCCAGTCGTGCAAGTTTTCGAGCCAGTTCGTGTAAACCTTCTCGTAAGGGTTTTCGGGCACGAAGCGTGGCTCGTGCCGCTCGCGGATCAATTCCAGCGGGCGGCGCGCGAGTTCGGCCTGACGGCAGAACCATTGCAAAGAGATCAGCGGCTCGACCACCGTGCGGCAACGACCGCACTTTGAGATCGAGAACTCGTAGTCAACTACCTTCTCCAGCAGCCCCAGTCCTTCAAATTCCGCGACCACTTTCTCGCGCGCCTCATAGCGGTCGAGTCCGAAGAATATTACGCCCGCGTCGGCCGTCATCCGCGCGTGCTGGTCAATAACTTTGACGAGCGGCAACTCGTGGCGCAAGCCCATCGCGTAATCGTTCGGGTCGTGCGCGGGCGTGACCTTGACCGCGCCCGTGCCGAACGCGGGGTCTACGAAGTCGTCGGCGATAACGGGAATCTCGCGCCCTATGAGCGGCGGTATCAGCATCGCGCCGACGAGGTCGCGGTAGCGTTCGTCCGCAGGGTTGACGGCCACGGCCGTGTCGCCGAGCATCGTCTCGGGGCGCGTCGTCGCCACGGTCACGCGGCGGTCGCCGTCCTTCACCGGGTATTGCAGGTAGTAGAGTTTTCCCGCCTGCGCTTCCTTATCAACTTCGAGGTCGGAGAGGGCGGTCTGATCCTTCGGACACCAGTTGATCATTCCCTCGCCGTGATAGATCAAATTCTCCTCGTAGCAGCGCACGAAGAACTCGTTGACTGCGCGCGACAAACCCTCGTCCATCGTGAACCGCTGCCGCGACCAATCAACGGACGCGCCCTCGCGCCGCATCTGCCGCATGATGCGCGAACCCGATTCATGCCGCCATTGCCAGACGCGCTCTAGAAATTTCTCGCGCCCGAGCGTGTGGCGCGACGTGCCCTCTTTTTTGAGTTCGCGCTCGACAACGATCTGCGTGGAGATGCCCGCGTGATCCTCGCCGGGAACCCAGAGCGTGCGGTAGCCGCTCATGCGTTTGAAGCGCGTGAGCACGTCCATCAGCGTGTGCTGGAGGGCGTGCCCCATGTGGAGCGACCCCGTCACGTTCGGCGGCGGGATGACGATGGAGTAGACGGGGGCAGCGGGGTCGCGGTTGATCTCGGGCGCGAAACAGCCTCCGGCCTCCCAGTTCGCGTAGTGTCGTTCTTCAGCCTGTTTCGGATCGTAAGTCTTCGGGATGTCCATGTGTTCGGGTGAGCCGTCAGCCTTTAGCCGTCAGCTTTCAGCATTCAGATACATTGAGTTTGTTGCTCCGAAGCATTGTAAAGGAATCAGCGGCGGTTTTCGACTGACGGCTGAAAGCCGATGGCCGACGGCTAAACAAAAAAACGGATCGAGCGTGGCGGTTTGACTATCTCCGCCGCGAACTCGATCCGCTTGTGTGCTTGCCGTGTCGGCTGCTACCGGGGGCGCGTCTGTTCTTCCTGGAGACGTTGCCTGATGAGCCGTTCGGCCAGATCGGGGACGACCTCCCAGGCGATCTCGCGCACGACCTGTTCCGACATCTGCGCGACGACGCGCCGCACCAACTCGTCCAGCATTTCGGGCGACAGAGACGGCGCGGCGGTTGCAGCCGCCTGACTCGATTCGGGCGACGCGACGGGCGAACTCGCATCGGGTGCGGACGCAGGCAAGCTCGCATCAGCGCCGACCGGCTCCACCGGCTGGTACGCGCCCGACGCTCCGACGGGCACGACATCTCCCGCGTGCGCCACCGCACTGGCAGCCACCGGGTCTCCGTCCCAGACGGGCGCGCGTTGTGCGGAACTATCGCCCTCTTGCCCCGTGAAACTTTCCGGCCGGCGTGCCTCCGTCGCATGAGGCTCGTTGGCGAAGAGCAGCGAGGGGGATTCCGACATCTCCGGCGCTTCCAATTCCACCGGCAATTCCCCGAGCGAGGCGATGTCGCCCGCATGCGCCACCGCGCTCGCGGCCACGGCGTCCGACGGTTCGGCTTCCGCAGGCGACGCCCACATCTCCGTCTCTTCGGGCGTCTGCGAGTGCGAGAAAACTTCCGGTTCCGTCAACGCTTCCGGCAGCGCGAATGCTTCCGGCGCTACCGTTGCCGGCGCGTGTTCCGCGAACAACAGGTCGGCTTCGGCGGCTGCATCGTGGGCGGGCGCGGCGTCGCTAAAGTCGAAAGGGTCGTCGTCGCCGATGTCGAGGATGAAGTCGTCGGCTTCGTCTGTGGCCGCGCGCGAGGGCGCGATGTCGCCGAGTTCGAGCAGCGCGTCGTCGGCTTCGGCGGCGCGCGAGGCGTGCGCGTCGAAAGCCGACTCGGCCACGGGCGAGGCGGCGTGTGAATTAGCGTGCGAACTTGCCGCAGACGCCGAGGCGGTGGCCGCGCGTACCTCCGGCGCGGGCGCATCGTCTTCACCTGAGATGTCGGGCGCGTCGTCTACGTCCAGGACGAATGCCTCTTCCGTCTCGCCGCGGTCGCTGAATTGTTCCTCTTCGTTGATCTCGGAGAAGTCGGGCGCGGTGTGTTGCGCGTCGAACGCGGCGGCGGGTGTCGTCTGGATGGTTGCGTCGTCCATGTCGAAATCGGCGAAGACATCGGCGGGAGCGGATGCGTGCGCCGGAGTAGTTTCGGCCGCCGGGTCGGCGGCGCGTGCGTCGGCGGCGAAGGGCGAGAGGTCACGCGTCGCCTCTTCCTCATGGCGTTCGGCGTCGGGTGTCTTTTCGTCGGTCTGGCCGCCGAGCAGGCCGCCGACTTTGTTGACGAGATCGCGTATGGATTGAAAGGGTTTGGTCAAGACTTCGTCCGCGCCGACTCTGCGCGCCTCCGCTTCGTTGAAAGGTTCAAACGTGCCGACGAGCAGCAGCACCGGGATGTGCCGCGTGCGTTCGTCCGTCTTGATGCGTTCACAGAGCGCGTAGCCGTTCGGCTCCGGCATGAACACATCGGCGAGGACGATGTCCGGCAAACTCTCGCCCAGCTTTTCGAGAGCCTCCGCGCCGCCGCCGACGGTCGTGACCTCCATTGCTTCGTCGCCGAAGGTCAGGCTCACCACCTTTTGAATGGTTAAAGAATCATCGGCGAGCAGCAGTTTGCGTCCCGTTAGCAAAAACTAAACTCCTCGTGGGTGGGCGTCGTCCGGTTGGAGAATCGGCAACCTCGCCGACGCTCTTTAGAGCGCGCAGGCGTGGCACGAACGACGCAGGGCGTGAGACTTCAAAACCAGCCTGTCCTTCCGTAAACAAGCCACTATTCGAAGCTAACAGACGCGCCGACGAAGCGTCAAGAGAAACGATGAACGCGGAACGCGGAACGAAGAAGTAAAAGCAAGTTGTCTTTCATTTATCGTTCACGGAAGGGTCGCCCATCGTCTCCCTACTCCCACGTCGTCGGCCGTGTTCGGTTTGCCGTCCGCGCCGAGCGAGCGGAGGGTGAAGCCTTCGCGCCCGCCTTTGTATTCGTAAGGGCGATGCCAGGGGTCGAAGCGAATGAACGCGGTGGTGTAACGCGGGTTGAGATGATCGACGAGATCGGCGGACGTTTCGGCGACGACGTAGAAACCTCGCGCGCGGCGATACACTTCGAGCAGGGCGGCCAGACTTCTGAGGTCGGCGCGGGCGCGGGCGATTTTCTCCGTGTTGAGCGCGCGTTCGAAGGCGTCGAACGCTTCGAAGACGCGCCCGCCGCCGCTGCCGAAACGCACGCGCGCCACCTGCCAACGCCCGCGCGCGTCGCGCACGAAATCAACGGACGTTTCTACTTCCAACTCGACCACGGCCATCGAGCCAATCGGCGCGAGCGCGGCCTCCGGATTCTTGACCGAGAGCGCGCCGCGCCTCAATTCCTTCGGGGGCTGATTTTGGTTGTTGCCGACAGTTTGGCTCTCGGTCGCATTGCCCGTGGCTGCCGCCTTATTTTTGCCGAGCGCGGCGAGTTCGGCGGCGAAGGCATCGAGTTCCGCGCGTGCCGCTGCCATCTGCTCGCCGCCGAGTTCCGCGCGCGTGTACGCGATCTGCACGCCGCCGAGTGCGCGCCCCAGCAGGTTGAGTGATTCCCACTGGCGGTCGCCCGTCCTGACATCGGCCACGCGCCACGCGCCCGCTTCGTCTCTCACGAAACGGAAGCCCAGTTTCACACCCGCCAAGACGGTCGCGACCGCGCCGGGCGGCGAGATTTCCCTGATCGTCACCGCCTCCTTGTTGAGTTCGAGCACGGAGACGGCGGCGATCAACTTGCGCGCCTCGTCACGCTTGATGGCCTTCTCCGCTGCCGGGGCGGCGATGCCGCGCACGCTCCCGGCGGCGAACGCGCACAGTGCGGCGCAGACGCTCAGGATAAAAATCGTCCGCCGGGTTGTGTGTCTCATAGGTTGCCCTGTTTGACGTGGGGTGGCGAAAACGGGTGTGGAGAAAATATCGAAACTCAACCGCCCGCATTGCTGATCAAAACGCGCAGCATGACCTGTAGTTGCGAGGCGGTGAAGGGCTTCGGGAGAAAGACGATTGCGCCCGCGCTGAAACTCTCGGAGGAGTGCCTGGGATTCTGCTCGGCGGTCATCATCATCACCGGAATTTTCATCAGGCGTTTTTCCGTCCGCATGTGGCGGACGAGTTCCGGCCCCTGTATGTGGGGCATCACCACGTCGAAGATGGCGGCGGTGAAGTTGGTGTCGTTTTGCAGAATCTTATACGCCTCGCGCCCGTCGGCGGCCGTCACCACCGTGTAGCCCTCTTTCTCGACGAGGGTTTTAACCAGACGCAGGATAGCCGGATCGTCGTCGGCCACCAGAATGCGGCGAGGAGTTTGTGAAGTTTGCTCTGCCATTTCTTTAAGTGACGAGTGACGAGTGACGAGTGACAAGCAAGAACAAGTTTCTTTGTTTTAACTTGTCACTTGTCACCTGTCACTTGTCACTGCTTCCTCGTTGCTGTCTTCCATGCGCGAAAATTCGGCGGCGAGGATGATGGCGGCCACCATGCTGGAATGTTCCGCCAGCCCGCGCCCCGCGATGTCGAACGCCGTCCCGTGATCAACCGAGGTGCGGATGAACGGCAGCCCCAGCGAGACGTTGACCGCTTCGCCGAACGAGAGACACTTGACCGGAATCATCGCCTGATCGTGATAACAGGCCACCACCGCGTCGAACTCGCCGCGCGAGGCGCGCAGGAAAACCGTGTCCGCCGAAAACGGCCCCGACACGTTAATCCCCAGCTCGCGGCACGCCTCCACGGCGGGCACGATCTCGGCCGATTCCTCCACGCCGAAGAGACCGCCCTCCGCCCCGTGCGGGTTGAGCGCGGCCATCGCGAGTCGGGGTTCGGGGATGCCCCAGCGTTTGAGTTCGCGGTTCGCCAGCCGCACCACCGGCTCGATGCGGTCGCGCCGCACCATGCGGATCGCTTCGGCCAGCGGCACGTGCGTCGAGATTAGCACGATCCGCAAGTTGGCCGCGACGAAGGCCATCGCCACTTCGGGCGTGTGCGTGAGGTGCGCGAGAAATTCCGTGTGGCCGGGGAAACTGTAGCCGCCGAGAAAGAGCGCGCGCTTGTTGATCGGCGCGGTCGAGATAGCGTCCAGACTTCCGCGCATGCACAACTCCACCGCCGCCTCGATGTACTCGCCCGACGCGCGCCCCGCGGCCGACGATTCCACGCCCGGTTCGATGTCCGCGCGGATGTTGTCGAGGTGATAGATGATGGGATCGTCGAACTGTTCGGGCAGGGGTTCGTCGCGGCGCACGACTTCGTAGCCGCACTGTAGATCGAGTTTGCGCGCCGTGTGCGCGAGCAGTTGCGCGTCGCCGATAATGACCGGCGCGCACACGCGGCTGACCGCCGCCTCGGCCACGGCCTTGAGGACAACTTCGGGGCCTATCCCCGAAGGGTCGCCGATAGTGATCCCGATGCGGGGTCGGCGTCCGGCGGCGTAGTCCGGCCGGTTGTCGGTTGTGCTGTGCCTGGTCTCGCTCATCGCGTGATGCGAAAACGAGCGGGCGCGGCTGTTGTTGCAAAAACAGCCGCGCGCCCGTTTCGTTTTAAAAAGTATGCGCAGGAGTTAGCTGATCTTCTCCGCTCCTGCGTCGCCGTCGGACGAGTCGCCGTCACGGTCTTCGGCTTTGAACATGTACTTGATGTTGTGCTTGAGCAGCAGAATGTTCGGCTCGTCCTGACGATTGATCTTGAGCGCGGCGCGATCATACCACTCGATAGTGCCGACGATCTCTTCGCCGTCATTGAGGACGATCACCATCTGCGTGTGGGCGTCCATCTGCTTCTTGTAGTAGAAAATCTCGGCGTTGGTTTCCGAAGGCGGAACGCGCTTGCGCCCTTGCGCGGCGGCTGTAGAAGCTCCGCCCCGGTCGCCGCGATCCACGGATTGCTGGGGTGGACGCGATTGGTGCGTGGGCGCGCCGCCGCCGCCGGGACGAGGCGCTCCCCCGGCGCGCGAGGCCCCGCCGCCGTCGCTGTATCTGTCGTTGCGTTCGGGTTGGGTGTTCGGCTCACGATTTTTCACGTCGGCCAACGTCGGTCGGATGAGTTTGCGATTCACTTTTTTACTTATGCCTCCAACGGTCTTACAAGCAGGAAAACGGCGCGCTGAATTTTAATACCCCGACTCTTTGCGGACGAGTTGCCAACAAATGGCGCGCTTGGATGCGCCTGCTTTTACAGGCGGTGGTCGTTTGCAAGACGAGAACGGTTATTGTCTCGTTAATTGAATTACAATCCTGTCAGGAATGGGCGACATGCTACACGAGCAACGTTAGTTTGGCAAGCCATTGAAGACAGTGACCAGTGACGAGTGACGGGTGACGAGTTAGAACAGGTTTTCTGCTCTAACTCGTCACCCGTCACTCGTCACTGGTCACTGTATTTCTTAGTCGGCCTTCTTACGAATGAAGGCGGGCACGTCCAAGTCGTCGGCGCGCGTCTGTCCGGCGGCGGTGCTGCGCGAGGGCAACTCGTCCGTGCGAGGCAGGTAACGCGGCTGCGCGGCGGGCATCACATTCGGGCTGTGGACG
>DATHAZ010000078.1:0-1641 GCA_035296445.1 Pyrinomonadaceae bacterium
AACAAACAGGAGCGGCGTTTGCGCGAAGTGAAGATAGACTATCTCGGCTTCACCATCCCCGACGCCTTCGTCGTCGGCTACGGTCTGGACTTCGCCGAACGCTACCGCAACCTGCCCTACATCGCCGTCATCAAAGACCCTTCGATACAGTGACAAGTGAATTAAGATGCAAGAAAGAGTGCGGATCAGGTAAACACCGCGACGGGAACAGGACGTTCGACGGCAAAATTAGAGCGGTGGAGTTTGATGCGTTCCAGTTCGTGTAAAGTTTCTGCGGTGAGATAGCTCGCGCCGCAGTGAGGACATGAGATGATCGGGACATTTTCGATAACCAGCAGGCTGGCTTCTTTGCCGTAGCTTCTCGTCACATGGCGCAGGCGCGCGCCGCCTTTACCGCAGATGTCGCAAATCATCGCATCATTTTGTTCTTCATTACTCGACATACACAGTGATGATAATCAACTTGCCTGTCGAACTCAACTTTGATACGGCAACAACATCACGACCTTCGATAGACTTCCCCCTGATGAGATATTTCCACTCGCCGGTCTCCGTGTCCTTCTGCCGTTCTCCAATCCTGCCCGTCAGAATCGCTTGCTCAACGTCGAAGATGGATAAATCATCGCTATCCATCTCTTCCTCAGCATGTAGCGTCATCACATACTGAAGAGCGCGAACTTTCTCGCGCATCCGGTTGAGGATTTTTTCAAACATAACGCGCTATCTGCCCTGTATCACAGCGCCGCTTCGCGATTCCTTCATGCAATCTCACTTAAAAAACTCTCGCCCGCTGCGAGTTTCAAATTGAAATTTTCGGCGATGGTTTGTCCCATGTCGGCGAGGGAGCGGCGCGTGCCGAGATTTATTCCGGCGTGTGCGCGCTGGCCGTAGGTGAGGAGCGGGACGTATTCGCGCGTGTGATCCGTGCCGCGATAGGTCGGGTCGTTGCCGTGGTCGGCGGTGATGATGAAGAGGTCGCGCTCGCGCATCGCGGATTGTATTTCGGGAAGGCGCGCGTCGAAGTGTTCGAGGGCGCGCGCGTAGCCTTCCACGTCGCGGCGATGGCCGTAGAGCATGTCGAAGTCAACGAGGTTGGTGAAGATGAGGCCGCGCGTCTGGTCTTTGAGCGCGCGCACAGTTTGATCGATTGACTGATCGTTGTTCTTGGCTTTCAAGTCCTGCGTCGCGCCGACGGAGTCGTAGATCGAGGCGATCTTGCCGATGCAGACCACGTCGAGTCCGGCGTCGCTTAAGGCGACGAGCAGGTTTTCGCGCGGCGGCGGGACGGCGTAATCGTGGCGGTTCTCGGTGCGTGTGAACGCGCCCGTCGTGCCGACGAAGGGGCGTGCGATGACGCGCCCGACCTCGTGCTCGCCTCTCAGTATCCGTCGCGCCGTCTGGCAAATCTCGTAGAGCCGTTCGACGGGGATGACTTCTTCGTGCGCGGCGATTTGAAAGACGGAATCGGCGGACGTGTAGACGATGGGCTTGCCCGTGCGCACGTGTTCCGCGCCGAGTTCCTTGATGATCTCCGTCCCCGAAGCGGGGTAGTTGCCGAGCACGCCGGGCACGCCCGCCTCCGCGACGAAGCGCGCGAGCACGTCTTCGGGAAAGCCTTCGGGGTAGGTGGGGAAAGCCTCG
>DATHAZ010000079.1:0-6690 GCA_035296445.1 Pyrinomonadaceae bacterium
GGTCAGGTCTCGGTCGCCGACGGCACGCCGGAAGCCGCGCGACGCCTCAACCGCGTGCTCACCAACGACCCCGGCCTCGGCGTCGCGCGCCACGTTGACGCGGGCTACGAAGAGGCCGAAGAGACCGCCCGCACCAAAGGCATCAACGTGCCCATGCTCGACGCGCAATAATCGCTCACCGTGGAGACGGAACCGTCAGAGATGAACAGGAGTGACGAACTATGACCGGCGAAGAGTTAGACCGCGCGATTGAGTTTCTTTTACAGGGTCAGGCCAATCATCAGGGGCGGAGCGATGAGTTAACTGACAGACTTAACCAACTGACCCGTCAGGTCGCGGAGACGAACCGGGTGGTGGAGCATAATGCGGAGACGGTATCTCAATTCATCGAGATCGTCACACGCACCTTTGAGCGTCTGGACGTGCGGCAAGCGCAAACTGATAACGCAATAGCCGAGGCGAACTGGAGCATTGCCGAGTCTAACGCGCGCACGGATCAAAAAATCGCCGAGTTGCACGCGCATACAGATCAAAGAATAGCCGAGATAAATCAAAGGGTCGGGGACATCAACACGCGCACCGACAAACTAATAGCCGAGTCCAGCGCGCGCACCGATGAACGAATAGCCGAGACTAATAAGCTCATAGCAGAAGCGAACCGGAGCATCGCCGAGGCTAACACGCGGATAGCTGAAGTGAGCGAGCGCGGGGCTGAGACTGATGCGCGGCTCGACCGGATTGCCGCGTTGGTGGAAAGAAACATCAGCGGCGGCAACTGAAAAGCGCGGGGGTGTAAAAATAGTGCGTGCGAAAAAAGTTTGCGGGTTGACGCAGGCGCGTATCGCCTCGGCGCGGGCGCGTTGCGCGTCGGGGCGCGCGGGTTGCGGATTGACGAGCGCGCGCATCTTCTCTCTCTGCTTCGCGCTGTTGCTGGTCGTTTCGTGCGAGGCTCAGACGCCCGAGCGGCAGCCCGCCGCGCGCGTCGAGGCGGTCAGGTTTGAAAGCAAGCTCACAGGCCGCCCGCTGCCTTACAACGTCGTGCTGCCGCCGCTCTACGATGCGCCGGAGTCGCGCGCCCTCCGGTATCCGGTTATCTATCTGCTCCACGGACTCGGCGGCGGCGCGGGCGACTGGGTTTCCGACCGCGCGCGTCTCGCCGCGCACGCCGCCCCGTATCGCTTCATCATCGTCACGCCCGAAGGCGGGGACAACTGGTACACGGACAGCGCGACGGTCGCGACCGACAAATTTGAGACCTACATTCTCGAAGAGTTGATCCCCGACGTAGAGCGCCGCTACCGCGCTCTCGCGACGCGCGACGCGCGCGCCGTCGCAGGTCTTTCAATGGGCGGCTACGGCGCGTTGAAGTTCGGCGTCAAGCACCCGCAAAAGTTTATCCTCGCGGCGTCTATGAGCGGCGCGTTCGGCGCGGCCTCTTGGGATGCAAACGACCCCGCGCTGCTCGCCTTCGTGAAGCCCTCCATCGCACGCACCTACGGAGCAATGGACAGCCGCACGCGCCGCGAGAACGACCTCTTCAAACTCTTCTCCGACCTGCCGCCGGAACGCTTCGCCGCGCTCCCCTTCATCTACTTCGACTGCGGCACGGAAGACTTTCTCATCAACTCGAACCGCGCGCTCTCGGAACTTTTGCTCCGGCGAAAAATCCCACACGAGTATCGCCAACTCCCCGGCGCGCACTCCTGGCCTTATTGGGACGCGCAGGTGCGGGAAGTCCTCAACCTCGCCGCGCGCAAACTTCGTGCGGCGCAATAACAGTTAGTTGCTTGGAGAATGGTTATGATTACATTTGTTATTGAGAAACTAATCGGACTAATTGGGCCAATAGCGAATTTGTCTAAAGAGCGGAGAGAGTTACGTGATAATGCGCTTCGTTCTATTTTGCACGCCCTTGACGAAACATTTTTGTACTATCGTGACCTTGACAGAGGAAAGCCTCGTAATTCTGAGACGGAGGCGCAACTTTCGAAGTATTGGTCTGCGGCTGCCATTCCTATAAGGCACATTGATGAGGAATTAGCTCTAATCTGCGACCGGAAATCGGAGTATTGGTTATACCCGGAGAAGTGGGATGAGAAGAGGGTGCGAGAAGTAGGGATTGCCTTAGATGATGTGCGAAAGCACTATCGTGAACTACTACACCCGAAGTTCAAGAGCATGACAAAGTATGTGAGCAAAGGAAAACGCCCCACCTAAGAACGGCGACGGCGTGCGCCCGACCGTGAATAGCGTGGCTTTCATTCGCCCGACTTCTTGCCTGATGCGTTGAATGCGCACTGTTGTGCCCAAACGTTTGACACCTCTTTTTACATTGAATATTTAGAACCCGATGATCAAATTCGTCTCAGGAGATATTCTGCACGCAAAGACGGAGTTCATCGCGCTCGGCGTCGTGACGGGCGCGCCGGAGGGCGGGGGCGCGGGCGCGGCGGCGAAAGTCTCTTCCAAATGGCCGGAGGTTCAACAGCACCTCAGACAGTTCACGCGGGGGAATAAGTTTCAGGGCGGCGATCTCTTCGTCGTCGCGCCGGGGAAAAATCGTCCCGGCGTTATCTTCATCGCCGCACTGTCGGATGCGGAGCATGTCTCCGCGTCGTTCCTGAACCGGGGCTTGCGCAAACTGGCGCGTTATTGCATCAAGCACAAGGTCGGGAGCGTCGCGCTGCCCAAGATTGATGCCGGGTTGGATTGGGAAGACGAAGTGAGGCCGCTCGTCGAGAAGTTTTTAGAGGGCGAGAGAACCGGGTTCTACATCTACGAAGATTACACGGCCGCGTAACAAGAGTTTGCCTACGTTCACTAAAACAGGAGATAGCCATTGTTAGATTTCGCCATCGAAACCGCGCGTGAGGCGGGGCACGTGTTGGCCGAGCGGTTCGGGCGCGCGTCGCTGGAGGTAACGCACAAGGGCGACATTGATCTCGTCACCGAGTCAGACCTGGCGGCGGAGCGCGTGATCATCGAGCGCATTCGCAGTTACTACCCGCGCCACGCCATCCTCGCCGAAGAGTCGGGCAAGTCCGAACACGAAGGCTCTCAGTCGAGCGCGTACAAGTGGATCGTTGATCCGCTCGACGGGACGACGAACTACGCGCACGGCTACCCGTGCTACTGCGTCTCAATCGCGCTCGAACGCAAGGGCGAACTCGTCTTAGGCGTCATCCACGACCCGACACGAGACGAGACTTTCGCCGCCGAGCGCGGCGCGGGCGCGACGCTGAACGGGCGGCGCATCCGCGTCTCGGAAATCGGCGAACTCAACGAGGCTCTGCTCTGCACGGGCTACCCTTACGACGTGCGCGGGCGCGACAACTTCGTGCGCAACTTCAAGAACTTCATCCTGCACGCGCAGGGCGTGCGCCGCGACGGTTCGGCCGCGCTCGATCTGGCCTACGTCGCCTGCGGCCGCTTCGACGGGTTCTGGGAAGAGGGCTTGCGCCCCTGGGATGTGGCCGCCGGCGCGCTTTTGATCGAAGAGGCGGGCGGGCGCGTCTCGCGCTACGACGACGCGCCCTACGACATCTACACGCCGCCCATCATGGCATCGAACGGCCTCGTCCACGAGGCGATGATGCGCGTGCTCGCGCTCCGCGACTGAATCAAAGGAGAAACGCGGAAGTAGGAACGCGGAACGATGAAGTAAAAGCGGTGAATAGTGAATGGTGAATGGTGAATGGAGGGGGGATAGTTTTCCTCTATTCACCATTCAGCATTCACTATTCACTTATTTTCAGTTCATCGTTCCGCGTTCCTGCTTCCGCGTTTGCTCATAGCGCGGAATGGATGACTTCGTAGAGTTTGTCGGTTTCGCGGCGCGCGGTCTGGCGGGTGTCTTCGCCGGGGAGCGGTTTCAGGTGTTGGAGCGGGTGGTAAATGATCTCGACGCGGCCGAGGCGCGGCCAGCGCCAATCGCGCGGCCAGACGCGGTGGCCGCCACGAATCGTGATGGGCAAAATGGGCACGTTGGCCTCTAACGCGAGCCGCGCCGCGCCCACCTTGAACTCCTGCATGTGCCCGTCGGAAAAACATCGCCCGCCTTCCGGGAAGATGACGAGCGCGCCGCCCCCGCGCAGCCATCGCAGCGAACGCCGGAGGGCGCGTCGGTCGCCCTTCTGTTGCAGCGGCCACGCCCCCAACAGTCGCATGAGTTTTCCGGCCACCGGCCAGTCGAAAACTTTGTCCCACGCGAGGAAACGAGAATAGAGCGGGACGGGGCCGCCCAGCCAGAACGGGTCGAGGTAGGTCTGGTGGTTCGCGGCGATGATGACGCCGCCCGAAGCGGGCACATTCTCCACGCCCACGTAACGCATCCGCCACAGGAGACGAAAGAGCAGGCGCAACGCCGCACGCAGCAGACGAATCGCCCATAACGGCAGCACGTAAGGCTCGTCCCGCCGTTCGCTCGCAGGCTTTTTACCGTGCCCGGCGACGCTCGTTTCCATCTCGCTCAAAGCGACTCGTCTCCCCCGTCGCCCGGCGCGTCTTGCGTGCCGCGCCCCTCTCGATGTGCCCTACGCCGCCAGGCCTCGCTCAAACGCGCGACCACGCTGCCGCCCTCGCCCGCCTCTCCGGTCTGCGGCGCGTCGCCGCCGCTGGCCGCTTCGCCGCGCAGCGTCGCCAGTCCCGTGACGGTCAACTCTTCCCACCACTCCGGGATGTCGCGCTCCGTCAGGCCGTCCGCGTTCCAGCGTTCGCAACGCTCGCACTCGAAGCCGTCGTAGAGCCGCGCCTCTTCCTTCGTCAGCCCGACGCGCGTGCGCGCGTTGCAACTCGCCTCGGCGCAGTGTCGCTCGATTTCGACGAGCAACACCTCGCGCGGAAACGCCAGACTCCGTCGCTTCTTTCGCATCTCACCCGAACTCTTCAAGCGGCCACTCCTGATCCATGAACTCCAGATGAAAGCGCGGGATGCCGTCCTGCCCCGTGCGGTGCGCGCGGACGACGGCGAAGGCCGAAGTCTGGTAGCGCACGCTCGTCAACCGCACGAAGCTGCCGCGCTCCGCCCTGAGCGATGTGTAAACGGCCGCGCCGCGCCGGCTGATGTTTTCCGTGACGGTCTCTTCGCGCGCCGTAATGTTCCACCGCTCGTCGTAGAGTTCGATTGTCACTTCGACGGGCACGCTCAGCCGCGACTCTTTTTTCACGACCTGCCCCGCGGCCGGGGAGGGCTGTTCCAACAGTTTCCACAAACCGCCTTCCGTCTCAGGCTCGAACACCTCGTATCGCTTTTTCGGGTCGAGTTGATAACTCTGCGGCGGTCGCTTGCCGGCGAAGGCCACCCCTAGCCTGAAATTCGGGGCGCGCGCGCCCGCGGGAAAATTCACCCGCATGAAGCGCACCAGCGCGTAGAGGCGGTATTGATCTTCGATGTGATCGAAGCAACGCAGTTGGCGCGGCATCGGCAGCGTCAGATACACGAGCCGCCCCGTCTCGACCGGCCGCGTGAGACTAAAACCCGCCCCGAACGGCGTCAAGTCGTCGAGGCGCGTCATCTCCGTCCACTCGGTCTGCGCGTCCTCGCGAACCTGCACGCGCGCGGGCAGCGAGAGTTTCAAACGCTCGCGCACGCGTCGCTCTTTACCCGAATATTTCATCCTTTTACGGCGTGTTCAGAGGGCTGCCCCCGCCTCAATATATTGTGCCCGCCCCGATCCGCATTAAACGCCTCGAAAAACCGCTCGAAACCCTGATTTTACAAGGCTTTTTTGCCATTTCGGCGGTTGCTAAAAGGGACTTTTCGGGCTACAATATGTCGTACTTCAGTCCGGTACTACGCGACCCGGAAAAGTACCGTTCGGACACCGATTTTCAGGTCTCTCAAACACGGCATTCAGGCTCTCGCGGGGCTTCCCTTGTAAGCTCCCGCCGACGGAAGACGCGACGGCGCGGCATCATCAAGTTTTCCCCGACGGGGCGGAAACTTGAGAGAGCTTTTTGCGGGTGGAATGCCGGGCGCGAAGCAAGCGGGTCGTCCCCCTTCAAAGACGAACGCCAGATTGTACTCGAAAGGTTTGTTAATGGAAATACTGGATCATAACTACGTCAATATCGAAGAAGAGATGCGCCGTTCGTATCTCGACTATGCCATGTCGGTCATCATCGGGCGCGCGCTGCCTGACGTGCGAGACGGATTCAAACCCGTCCACCGCCGCGTGCTGTGGGCGATGAACGAACTGGGCAACCAGCACAACAAGGCCTACAAGAAGAGCGCCCGCATCGTCGGCGACTGTTTTGTGAAAGGCACGCTCGTGCATACCGAGCACGGCCTCAAGCCGATTGAAGAGATCGAACCGGGCGCGCACGTTCAACTGCCCAATGGCTACACAAGCGAAGTTGTCGCTGCGTTCCATAATCCGCCTGCGCCAGTGCTTGAGGTAACGCTGTCGAACGGAGTCGCGCTCACTGTCACGCCCGGGCAACTGTTCCGCGTGCTCAACGATGATCTAAGCGTCGGATGGGAGCGCGCGGATCGTCTGGCGGGTAAGCGCGTGCTGATCTCGAACGCGCGCGCGTTGGGCGGAGCGGTCGCACACCCGGATGCATCGCAGCGAGCAGCGGCCTACAGCGTCGGACTGCTCGTCGCCGAAGGCTATCTTACGGATCGCGGTCGTTCGCGTCGCGTCGGCATTCAGATGGTTGACCGCGAGCCGCTGGAGTTTGTCAGCGCGT
>DATHAZ010000080.1:0-43272 GCA_035296445.1 Pyrinomonadaceae bacterium
GACGGGCGTGCCGCGCGCGTGGGTCGAAGGCTTCTGGTACGCGGGGCTTTCGCTTCCGGCCTACCTCGCGTGGAAACTGGCCTTCACGGTGTTGACCCTCTCGCTCGTCTGGCGCGGCCGGAAAATCGAGGCGGCGCGGGCGCGCGCGCTCGTGCTCGTCGCCGCGCTCGCGCTCGTCTGTTTCGCAGAGCCGTTCGTCGTGGTCTCGAACTGGTGGCAGCCGTTTGCGAAGCCCCGACCCAGATTCACCGCCGCCTCGCCCGTCACGCGTTTCTTGCAGGCCGAGACGCGCGACGAGCGCACACGCATTTACACGCGCGTCAAGTTGTTCGCGGAGGAGTTCGACGAGTCGCCGCGTTTCGACCCGCCGAACCTGACCGCGCTTCATGCTGTGGAGAACGTCGGCGGCTACGAGCCGCTCCTGTTTGAACGCTATAGCCGCGCGCTCGGAGACGTACATCTCGACGCCGCCAGCCCGCTGCCCGGCTTTGAGCCGAATCGCGTTGTCTTCGACGCGCGCTCGCACGTTCTCGATCTGCTCGCCGCGAGATTCGTCGTCAACGCACGGATGGCGGCCGACGTGCCCCTGATTGAACGAGACGGCGTGCGCTTCGACGCGAGCGATTTCATGACGGAGCTACGACCCGGCGAACAAATTTCCCTCACCGTAAACTCCGCCGACGCCGTCACGGCCGACACGCTCGCCCTCGTCACTTCCATGTCGAACTCGGTCGGCATCGCGGACGGCGCAACCGTCGCGCTCGTTCGACTCCACACTACGGGCGGGCGCGTCGTCGAGCGACAGTTGCGCGCCGGAAGCGACACGGCCGAGTGGGCGCACGAGCGCGCCGACGTGCGCAACGCGATCCGCCACGCGCTCGCGCCCGTCTTCGAGAGCGTGCCTGTCAAAGACGACCACGGCGATTATCCATCGCACCGCTACTGGACGCGCATCGCGCTCGGCGAGACGCTCGCCGTCGAGCGCGTGGAGATCGTCAACCGGACAGAGAACGCCCCGCTCGCCGTCTGGAAGGCGACTCTCCACGACGCTTCGCGCGGGCAATCGCAGCCGCTCTCGCGCACGCAGCGGAGCCTCTACGCGGGACTGGACGCGGGGCGTTGGTCTGCCGTCTACGACGAGGGCGACGTGCTCGTCCTCGAAAATAAGCGCGCCCTGCCGCGCGCGTGGCTCGTCGCCGAAGCGGAAGCGGTTGACGGCGAAGAAGCCCTGCGGCGCATCAGCGGCGCGAGCGCGCGCCCTTTCGACCCGCGCCGCACCGCGCTGCTCGAAGTCGCGCCCGCAGAGTTGCCCGCGCTCCCCGGCGGCGAACTCGCGCAGGGGAGCGCGGCGAACGTGACTTCGCACGAACCGAACCGGCTCGTGATAGAGACGCGCGCCGCGCAGGCGGTCGTGCTCGTGTTAAGCGAGATCAATTATCCGGGGTGGGAGGCGACCGTGGACGGCGAGGCCGCGCCGGTACACGCGACAAATTATTTGCTGCGCGGCGTCGTCGTGCCGGCGGGCGAACACCTGGTGGAGATGCGCTACCGCGCGCCCGCCGCGCGCAATGGGGCGATCATCTCCGTCCTCAGTCTGTGTGCGTTCGGTGCGCTGCTTTTCTATTCATCCAAAAAACCGACGCCGCGAGCAGAAGCAGAGAGGCCGCGCTGACGAACGCTCCCTTGTAAAAGGAGCGCGGCCGGAATTCAAAGCGAACCGCGTGCGTCCCGGCGGGGACGGCGAGGCCGCGCAAGACGTAGTTCGTGCGGACGAGCCGCGCGGGCGCGCCGTCCACGGTCGCCTCCCAGCCGGGGTAGAACACGTCGCTCGTGACGAGAAAGGCGGGCGCGTTCGCGCGTGTCTCAACTTCCATGCGCCCGTCCGACAGGTGCGTGACGCGCGCCGTCGCTTCAGGGTCGAGCGCCTGCGCCTTGAAGTCGAGCGGTTCTTCGACGAGCGCGACCACGGCCGGGTCAAACGCGCCCCCGTCCGCGAGCCGCGACGAGTGGAGCGCGGCGAGCGCCCCCTCTTCCGTGACCGTCAGTACTTTGCCCACGAGCCACACGCGCGGTCTCGCGCGCAAATTCTCGTAGACGCTCGCCTCGCCCACGTCCTCCGGTTTGATCGAGCCATACCCGCTGTTTTCAATATTGATGTCCGTGACGTGCCGCCAGCGCGTCGGGTCGGCGAGCGAACCCGCGACCGGGACGACGGCGAAGGAACTGCCGTCCGCATCGTCGAGCAGGCTGATCTTTTTGAGCGAGAGCGTGCCGGCCGCGCCGCCCGTCCATTGAATCTCGATGCGCTTGATCTCGACGGTCGCGGGCAGGGGCAGACGCGCCGCGTAGTCGTGTCCTTCGCAGCGCACGTCGCCGCGCGTGACGGGATAACTGCGGTAGACGGGCGCGCGCGCCTGCCGCATGGTCGGCCGCACGTCCGCGCAGTCGTAAGCCCACTCGGAGGTGTCGCGCCCGGCCAGCAGGCTCTCGGCGTAGGTCTGCCCGCGCGTGTCCGTGACGACGAGGCGCGCGACTTCAGCTTGATCCGCGACGGCGGCGGAACAGGCGAGCGCGCTGGCGACGGCGACGACACGCGCACGCTTCGGCTGTGGGAGTTCGACCGTGAAGGCGTTCGGGTTGGGCGCGCCGCAACCCGAACCGAGCGAGGCGTTGAATTCGCCACGCGTCCACTTGACGCCGTGCCGGTCGGCAATCGCGGGCGGCTCGATTTGATCGCGCGGCACGGAGAGATAACGCACGGCCAACACGTCGAGGCCGAGGTTCGCAGGGTCGCGCCACGTGTCGTTGAGGCTGCCGTGCGGCGGCATCGTCAACAGGTGGCTGACGCGCGAGAGGATGAACGGGCCGTAGCCGCTCGCGCTCGGAAAATTCCAGAGCTTCGAGAGGTCGGGCGGAATCTCGCTGACGCGTCCCGTGCCGCCGCGCACGGGCAGCAGCCGCGCGTGCGTGGCCGCGAGTTCGTCGCGCAGAGGCACGGCCGCGAGCGGCGGCGACTGGTAAACTTTGTAGGGCGCGGCGTAGTGCCATTCGTAGAACCATGTGAACGAAGCGAGGTCGAGCGCGAGCACGACGAGCAGCAGTGCGCGGCGCGCACGCGAGTGCGGACGCCTCCACCACCAGAGGAGCGCGCCCGCGCCCGCGAGAAAGACGAGGAGCGGCACGCCCGTCGCCGGGTTCGCCCACGGCAGAAAGCTGAGCGGGTGCTTCAACACGCGGGTCGCCATCGCGTTCAGTTGCCCGGTCAATGCGGCGATGGCTGCGAGGCAGGCGAGCATCAGGCAGGCGGCGGCGACGAGCGTGCGTTTGAGTAAACGATCCGAAGCCGCCCGCTCCGAAATGGCGTGCGCGCCGAAGGCGGCCAGCACGCTCGCGCCGAGCGACAGTTCCATGAAGTGACGGGCGGGCACGCGAAACTTGTTGATGACGGGCAGTTGATAGGTGAGGCGCGCGAGCGGCGTCTTGTCGCCGAGGGCGAGCAGGAAGGCGACGGCGCAGACGGCGAGCCAGAACCACGCCAGCCCACGTCGCCTGGTGGCGAAGAATCCGATTGATGCCAGCAGCAGCGGCAGCAGGCCGAGGTAGCCGCTCAGTTCGCCCGCACCCCATCCGCCCGCCGACGAACCCCAAGAGCCGAAGTAGGGCAGGTCGTAGACCGTGCCGGGCGAGCCGCCGAAGAGGTAGGGGAAGAGCAGCATCGGCACTTGCCGGAGAGGCAGCTTGTAAGACACGAATTCCGCGAAGTCGAGCGACGCGCGCAGGCTCAAGGCGGCGAGTTCCGCCGTCGGCCACAACTGAATGGCCGCAAGTCCCGTCCCCGTCAGGACGAGCAACGCGCAGAGGAAGTAATAACGCCAACGCGCTCGTGCGTGCCACCCGCGCGCGAGCGCATACGCGCCGCCGAGCGCGAGCGTGTAGGCGAAGATTTGCGGATGCCCCGCGAGCGCAGCGCACGCGACACATGCCGCCCCGGCGGCATACCAGAAACTACCCGCGCCCGCGCGACGCGAACTCCACGCGTCGTCGCCTCTCACGTCGCCGGAGTCTTCTACACGTCGCACATCGCCGGAGTCGTCGCCTCGCGCATCGTTTAGGTCTTCACGTCGCGCATCGTTTAAGTCTTCACGTCGCGCATTGTTTAAGTCCTCGCGTCGCTCGACGCCCGCGCGCCTTGCCAGCTTCTCAAGCGACAGGAGAAAGAGGGGCAGCCATGCGGCGGCGTGGATGAGCGCGGCGTGACCCAGATGCGCGATGATGAAGCCGCACATGCCGTAACAGATGCCGCCGACCGTCGCGGCGAAACGCGAGCGCGTCAGGGCGTAGCAGTAGGCGTAAGTGAAACTCGCGGCGAGGACGTAGGCCGAGAGCAGAAAGGCATTCCACGATTCGAGGAACGAGAACAGGAGCGCGGGCGGATACCACATCATCAACTGCGAATCGCCCACCGCCGGAAAGCCGCCCCACACGGACGCGTCCCACAGCACGCGCCGCGCATAAAAGTTCGGCAGGAAATAGAGTATGCCGTCGCCCGGCGCGAGCAGGTACGACGAGAACAGGACGGGCGCGAAGAAGAGGACGAAGAGCAGCGTGTAGCCGAACACTACCGACAGGCTGTGAAGAATTGTGCGCTGCACGAATTAAGACTTTAACTAACGGCTAAACATCAACGACTTGATCGAACTTGTTAATGAAAGAAGGCTACCGCGGCAGCCGCGAACATGAGCGTGAATCTCATTTCCGAACGAACTTTGCGATGTATTCCGCGGCCTTGCGTTCTGCCTCGACGCGTTGGGATTGCGTTACCAAATTCCGTCTTGCCGCAGCCACCTGTTTGTCGGCCATGGCGATTGTTCCTCGTCTCAGATCGTCTCCGACTATTTCTTCTGCTAAAAGTCGCCCTGATTTCGCCCACGCATACGCCTCAACATAATCGCGGGGTAAATATCTTCCGTCCGAATAAGCGAAGCTCAGATGAATTTGTGATTCGGCCAGACGCTTTTCCGCGGCGAGACGCCATAGCCGCACGCCTTCGGCGTGGTCTTGCTTGATGCCTCTGCCGTAATAAGTCAGATGCCCCAGGTTGTTCAAGGCCATGATGATCCCATTATCGGCGGCCATGCGCCACATGGCCGCGGCCTTGGCGAGATCGCGCGGCAAGTCTTTGCCCTGATGAAATGCCACTCCCAGATCATGCTGGGCCTCGGCATCACCAAGGGCCGCCGCGATGGCTAACTCCTGTAACTCACATTTAGGCGCGCTCACCGTCTGTCCATGGTGGCTTAAGCAAAACAAGAGCAGGAGCAGGAAACTGGCTGAAAGTTTCATCGAGTTATACATCCTCCGGGCGTCACTACGGAATGTTCGCGCCGCCGGTTTCAACGCCGCCGCGCGATAACGTACATGATGTCGTAGAGATTGAGGTAGAAGCCGAGGCCGCCGACGCCGAGGCGTTCGAGCGGCCGGTAGAGTTGCGGTTTCTGCTGGCGCAGGACGAGGACGTTGTAGGCCATGTTGCCGATGCTGCGGTAGAAGCCGCAGTAGCGGTTGTAGACAACGTCGAAGCCGTGTGCGTCGAGCAGTTGCGCGATTGATTTGCGGGAGAAGTAATGGAGGTGCGTGGGCGGGTGGATGAGCCGCCAACGGTCTTTGCGCAGGCGCGCGTTCAGGCTCTCGATGTCGCCGGTGGTGAGCGCGAGGAGCGCGCCCGGTTCGGTGTGCGCCGCGATCTTTTCGACGTACGTTTGCGGCTCGCGCAGGTGCTCGATGGTGTCCCACATGCAGACCACGTCGAACTTCCGCGCGCCGTAGTCGTGCGCGAGAAAGTCCGCCTGCACCACGTCCAAACGCAACTCTTCGCGGGCGTAGCGCACCCCGGCGTCCGTGATGTCTATGCCCTCGACATGTGCGAACTCACGGCGCGCCACATCGAGAAAGAAACCGTAGGCGCAGCCGATCTCAAGAAGTCGCCGGTGGCGCGCGGGGTCGAGAAACTTGTTTAGTTCTCGCAGGCGCAGGGCGAAATTTTTGCGGAAGAATTTCGCGTCCGCGGCGTAATCGCTGAACTCCGCGCCGGTGAAGAACTCTTCGTTGTAGAGTCGGAAAAGTTCCTCGTCCGTCAGGCGCATGTCGGCGAAGACGTAGCCGCAGGCGCGGCAGCGGAGTATGCCGGGATAGAGCGGCGCGGCGTCGTTCGCCTCGCACACGATGCAAGGGTTGCCGGTCGCAGCAGGCGGCGGTGCGGGTTCGCCCGGTTTAGTGTGGGTGGAACTCAAAATAGTTCGGTGTCTTTGATGTAACGCGGGCGCGCTTTGGTCTCTTGATAAATCTTGCCGATGTATTCGCCGACGATCCCCAGGAACATGATCTGCACGCCGCCGAGAAAGTAGATCGGGATGATCGTGCCTGCCCAGCCGGGCGGCGTGTGCCCCTTGATTTTATGATAGAGGTAAAAGAGCGTCATGAGCACGCTGAACAGGAAGACGAGCATCCCGGCAACCGTCACGAGCCGGAGCGGCACGATGCTGAACGACGTGATGCCGTCGAGCGCGAGCGAGGCGAGTTTCCTGAAATCGTGTTTCGATTGCCCCGCGCCACGCCGCCTGACGGTGAACGGCACGATCTCGGATTTGTAGCCGATGTCCACAAATATGCCGCGCAGGAACAAATTGTACTCACGATATTCCGCGATGGCGTCAATGGCCTTGCGCGAGACGAGCCGGTATTCCGAATGGTGCTTGATGATGCGCGCGCCCATCAGCCGCATCAGGCTGTAGAAGAAGCCGGAGGTCGCCTTCTTCACGTAGGAATCGCCGCGCCCGCGCCGCACGCCGTAGACGATGTGCGCGCCCCCGGCATACTTCTCCAGAAACGTTTCGATGACGGCCTCGTCCTGCTGCAAATCCGCGTCAATCGTGACCACGCAATCGGCGTGTTCTTTGACGGCGAGCAGCCCGGCGAGCAGCGCGTTTTGCGTGCCGACGTTGCGCGCGAGTTTGAGACCTTTGACGCGCGCGTCGCTCGCGTGCAGTTCTTCGACGACCGCCCACGTCCGGTCGTGGCTGCCGTCGTCAACGAGATAGACGAAACTCGCGGCGTCAACTTTTCCGGCGGCCGAGAGCTTGTGCAAAACTTCTACGAGGCGGCGCGCCGTGTCGCCGATGACGAGTTCTTCGTTGAGACAGGGCACGACGATGGCGAGCACGGGCGCATCGTGCGGGCGCGCGTGCGCTCCGGTCGTCGTCAACAACGACTCGCCCGCCGTCGCCGTGTTGCGCGGCGCGGGTTTCGTCGTCGTTCCGGTTTCTTTAGTCGTCGAACTCAAGAGCTATGCAACCTCTTCCGAGCGTCGCCCGGTCGAACCCTCCAAACGCGCGAGCAACTCGTCGAGCACGTGCCGGACGCTTGCGGGCGTGAACGCCTCGCGGCGCGCCCGCCCGGCGGCGATGATGCGACGGCGCAAAGGTTCGTCGTCGCGCGTGACGAGCTTAGCGAGACGCGCGGCGTCGCGCAAATCGTCTTTGCTGTCGAACGTCAGCCCGGCCTCGCCGAGCGTCTCCGGCACGGCCGCGCTGCGGTAGGCGACGATGGGCACGTCGAACCACATCGCTTCGACGAGCGGCACGCCGAAGCCTTCGTGTTCGCTCAGAGACCAGTATAGGTGCGCCGTGCGGTAGTAGGCCAGCAGTTCGGCGTCCGTGATTTGTCCGGTGAGGATGACATGATCGCTCAAGTTCCGCGCCTCGATGTCGCGGACGAGGCGCATGTAGTAAGGATCGGAAGCGCGCCCTTCTCCGGCGATGATGAGCCGCGAATCGGCGTCGAGCCGGCGGTAATGCGCGAAGGCTTCCAGGAGTTCATCCTGCTTCTTATTCGGCGCGATGCGCCCGACAAAGAGCAGGTTGATTCGCCCGTCCTGCAAGCGATCCATGAGCGCGGGGTCGGCGCGCAAATTCCACTTGGCGGGGTCGCAGATGATCGGCAACACGCCGGGCGACTCGAAGCCGCAAGCGGCGAGTTCGGCAGCGTTGAAGGCCGAGTCGCCGACAGAGACGGGGAAGTGCGCGGCGAGGCGCGGCAGGTGCGCGCGCCCCTCCGCCAGCATCCACGCGAAGCCGGGACGATAGGGCGCGTAATATTCGGCCGGGGTGACGTTGTGATAGACGAGACATTTCGCGCCCGCGTGTTCGACGGCGAAGGCCGTCAGTTCCGAGCCGATGGAATGATGATAGAGCAAGGCGTCTGCGGGCGTGACGAGCGCGGGGTCGAAGAGTTGCGCCTCGCCACGCATACGCTCCTCGCGCCGCTTGACGAAAATCTCCGACCGGTAGCCGCGACCGCGTAAATAGTCGCGAATATTTATCGCCTGATTCGAGATGGCGTCGCCGTAGACGATGTCCGGAAGCAGTTGGTGAATGCTTCCGGCAGCTTGCGCGGGCGGGGCTTGTCGCTGCCCGCTCGACTGTGAAAATCCGCCGGGCGCGAAATCAAAAACACGGGCGGGGACGACATGCTCGTCTCCAATTTCGCCTGCGCCATGCGGTGTATCGTCCGGCGAGTTTAGCAGTTGTTCGTAACGCTCGATCACCTTGTCCCAATCGGCGTGCTCGGCGGCATAGGCGCGACCGCGCGCTCCCGCCGCGTCGAGTTCGGCGTCCGGCGCAGAGGCGACGTGTGAGAAGAGTTGCGCCCATTCCTCTTCGCTCGCCGCGAGCCAGCCGCCGCCCGCGCGCTGGACGGCGATAGCGGTGGCGAGGCATTCGCGGTGCGCGGCGACGGGGCGACCGCCGTAGCTCCACGCCTCCATCAGGGCGCGCGAGAAACTTTCGTTGCGGCTCGGTTGAAACAGCGCGCGGCAGGCGGAGAGCAGCGCCGCCTTAGTCTCTTCGCCGACGAGGCCGAGATCGAAAATGCCGCGCTCGCGTTCGTCGTAAGAGTGTGCGCCCGCGCCCGCGAGGACGAGCTTTAGCGTCGAAGCCGGAGACCGCTCACGGAAGCGACGGAAGGCGCGGACGAGCAGGCCGGTGTTTTTCACCTCGTCGCGTCGGCCGAGATAGAGCACAAAGGGCGCGCCGCCCCCGCTCTCCTCGCGCCGGAGTTCGGCGGGGAGCGCGGCGGCAAGTTGTTCCGGCGGGGCGACGTTTCGTTCGATGCCCTCGCCGACGACGAGGCCGCGCGGGAAGACGGACGCGCCGTAGAGACGCGCGGCGAGTTCGCGTTCGCCGTCGGAGTTGAAGAGGACGAGTCGCGCGCGTCGAAACAACTCTTCGACGGCGGGGAGATAAGCCGCCGGCTCGTCGTGCAGGCACGGTTGCAGGAAGGCGTGTGCGGCGACGAGCGGCAGCCCCCGCGTGGTCGGGGCGAACATGTAAGGGATGAAGAGAAAGGCGCGATAATCGTCGCCGTGCGCGCGGAGGTGTTCGAGGAGCGCGGGCGAGTTGATGTTCTCGCTCGTGAAGGTTTCGGCGTCCGCCTCCGAGACGGGAGAGACCCCGAAGCGCAAACGAGCGGGCGTGAGCGCGAGCAGTTTCGCGTTGACACGATCAAAAGCCAACGCGTCGCGCGCGCCGACGGGGAAGCGGCGGACGCCTATGCCGTGCTCGCGCGTCAGTCCCGGCGGAAGATGGTTCGTCGCCCAGTCGTCGAGAAACGAGCGGCAGCAGGTGGTTAAGACCTCCACTTCGCGACCGCGCGCGGCCAGACGCGTCGCGATCTGAAAGGCCTGCTGCTCGGCTCCGCCTTTCAACTCCGCCCCGAACCAGGGGATGACGATGGCGAGCGGCTTCATGTTTGACCGGAAAAATTATCGCGCGCCGTTTCCCGGAGAGACCGCAAGCGGCGCAACTCCGCGTCGAATTCATCGCGCGCTCTCTGTTGCCTCTCCGAGAGCGCGCGCAACTCCTCGCGCAACTCTTCGAGCACGACCCGCTGCGTCTCCACGATCACGCGCTGTTCCTGAATCAAAAATTCCCGCTGTGCGTCGGCCGCGAGTTGCTGCTCGCGCCGCAGCGCATCGGTCGCCAGTTGCTGTTTGCGCTGGAGGGCGTCGGCCGCGAGTTGCTGATCGTGCCGTAGCGCGTCGGCCGCCAGTTGGTGTTCGCGGCGGAACGTTTCGGCGAGTTGTTGTTGCGCGGTGATGGCCTCGGTCAACTCGGCAAGCGCGGCCTGCGCCTGCTCCGCCTGCGTCTGCGTCTGCGCCTGTAACTCGGCGTGGCTGTTCGACACTTCGAGGAGCGCGTCGGAGAACATCGCCAGCGTCTCGGCGATCTCTTCGTGCTGCGAGGGTGCGAGGACGGGCGGCGCGTGCGCGTCTCCCGTGGCCGCGCTCGCGTGCGCGTCTCCTGCGGTCTCGCTCCTGTGCGCGAATTGCGCGAGCGTCCGGTTCAGGTAGTCGGCGATGAGTTGCTGCTGCGCGAGCGCGTAGATTTCAAATTGCTGCTGGTGCTGTATCAACAGGGGCAGGCGCACGAGCGCGCGCACGAGACGCAACACGTAACCGACGACGGGCACGCGGCCGAGACGGCGCATCGCGGGCGACGGCAAACCCTCGACCCGCACGCCCCGCCCCGCCGCGCGCGCCTCAGACGAGGACAACAGCCGCTCGATGATTTCGACTTTGCCCGCCCGCCCGCCGCGCAACTCGTCCAACGCGCGCTCGCCCTCGGCCGGAAACGGCGCGCGCCCCAGAATCGCCTGATAGACGCTTTCGACGAAATGCCGGTCGTGATAACTCAACAACTCCGCGACGTGATATTGCGATTTATCGCTCGCCTGAAAGCCGGATTGCAGCACGAGCGGCTCGACGTGCGGGTTGATGTGCGGCTCGGCCTGTGGGTCGTGCGTCGAGCCGGCGGCGGTAATTGAAGATGCGCCGGGGGCTGAGGCGTGGGGCGCGTCGTCCGCGCCGTTCAAGGCGAAGGCTTCGCCCGTGCGAGCCGCCGCGCGCTCGTCGTCGCCGTGCGCCTTCGCCGCCGCCTCATCCGCGTTTGATTTCGTGTCGTTCAATTCGATCATCAAGTGCTTCGCTCAGGCTTTCAACGCGCGCTTCTCCTCCTCCTGCGCGCGCACGCTCGAACTTTCGCCGACGGTCGCCACCCCGCCCGGCGCGTCGAAGTTGACGCGCCGCGTCGTGACCCGCGCGTTGAGATTCGCGATGCCCTCCATCTCCACGGCGCACGAGACGCGAAAGAAGATCGCGCCGTCGAGCCAATCGTAGGCTTCGCCGTCGGGCGTGTGCGCCGCGACCGAGACGAAATAATGTTCCTGGCCGAGCCAACAGTCGAACGTGAAGACGGCTTCGATGATCTCGCCGCTGCGGGCCGCGCCGAGCGGTTGCCCGCGCTGCTCCGTGTTCGTCCCGTAGACGTTGATGCCGTGGCGGTTGCGAATCATAAACCCGCACACGGGTTCGGCCGCGTCTTCGTGAAACAGCACGCGCAGGCGCACCGCCAACGCATCGCCCGTCTCGACGAGTTCCACTGACTGACCCGTCCGGCCGTCTATCAACTCCGCGCCGATCACTTCCGCGCGCTTGTTTCCATGCCGGTAAGAATACTGCAAAGGCTGCCGCGCGACCGCCGCATCAACCGCAGCCGCCCCATCAGCCGCGACCGCCCCCGCCCCCTCATTCTCACCGGCGGCTTGCTCATCCGGCGCATCCGCGCCGCCGCCGCTACTGCCCGCGTAAGCCTCTTCGCGCGCCATGATCACGCGCTGGTAACGGTTGAGCACTTCCATCGGAGTGCCGTCGGCGATCATGCGCCCGGCGTTCAGGAGGATCGCGCGCGAGCACAGCGCGCGCACCAGCGTCGGCTCGTGCGAGACGAAGAGGATGGTCGCCCCCGCCTCCTGCATCTCCTTGATGCGACGCACGCAGCGGTGCTGGAAGATCGTGTCGCCGACCGAGAGGGCTTCGTCCACGACCAGAATTTCCGGGTCGGTGTTGACGGCGATGGCGAAGGCGAGGCGCACGTACATGCCGCTCGAATAAGTCTTGACGGGCTGGTGCAAAAAGTCGCCGATCTCCGCGAAGCGTTCTATCCGTTCGAGACGCGCGTCCGTGTCGGCGCGCGAGAAGCCCATCAACGCGGCGTTCATGTAGATGTTTTCGAGGCCGGTGAATTCGAGATTGAAGCCCGCGCCGAGTTCGAGCAGCGCGGCGACGCGCCCCTCCACCTGCACGTCGCCGTGCGTCGGCGCGAGCGTGCCCGTGATGATCTGCAAGAGCGTGGACTTGCCGCTGCCGTTCGGCCCGACGATGCCGACGGTCGTGCCGCGCTCGATCTCGAAGCTGATTTCGCGTAGCGCCCAGAACTCGCGGTGTCGCTTCAGCCACCCGCGCGTCAGCGTCTCTTTCAAGCGGTCGCTCGGATGATCGTAGATGCGATACTGCTTCGCCACCCCTTCGACGCGCAATGCCGTACTCATAACTGCAAACCCTAATGCAAACAGTGTCGGGTGACAAGTAATAATCAGGTAAATGGTGAACGGTAAATGGTGAATGGACAAAGGCAGGTTTTATCCATTCACCATTCACCATTTACCCGCCTCTGACCTTACAATGGCGCGCATGATCTCGGCGCAGGATTCAAGGCGGTTGGTGTGGCGGCCTTTGTGGGAGTTGCCGGGGCGGTTCGAGTTGATCCGTTCGCTGGCGCGGCGCGAGTTGGCGGCGCGTTATCGCGGGTCGGCGCTCGGCGTGGTGTGGGCGATGCTGACGCCCGCCGTGATGATCTCGATCTACACGTTCATCTTCGCGGGCATTTTCGGCGCGCGCTTCGGCGGGAGCGGCACGGCATGGGATTACGCCCTCTATCTTTTTTGCGCGCTTTTGCCGTGGACGGCGTTTCAGGATTCCCTGCAGGTTTCTGCGAACGTCATCGTCACGCACGCGAACCTCGTCAAGCGCGTGGTCTTTCCGCTCGAAGCGTTGCCGGTGGCGCAGGTGTTGGCCGCGCTCGCCACGCAGATGTTGGGGACGGTCGTGCTCGTCGCGGGCGTCGTCTTCATCCGGCGCGAACTCCACGCGACGCTCGTGTGGCTGCCCGCGCTCATCCTGCCGCAACTCGTGTTGATGCTCGGCGCGTCGTGGCTCGTCGCTTCGCTCGGCGTCTTCCTGCGCGACACGGGTCAGGTGCTCGGCCTGCTGCTCGTCGCGTGGATGTTTCTGACGCCGATCATTTATCCCGAACAGATCGTGCCCGCGCGCTATCAAGCGTTCATTAACGCCAACCCGTTCACGCCGCTCGTCAGAAACTATCGCCGCATCATCCTCGAAGGCGCGCCGCCCGACTGGGCTGGCCTCGCCTACTTTACGCTCTTCGCCCTCGTCGTCTTCGTCTGCGGCTACTGGTGGTTTGCCAAGACGCGCAAGAATTTCGCCGACGTGATTTGAGCGCGGGGCATCTCGGGGTGTCGGTAGCGAAAGTCTTATTCCTGCGCAATCGGGACACGCTGCCGGTCAACGACACTCAACGCCGTCCCCATCAGCCACCACAACACGAGTGCGACTTCCGCGTCGCCGAAGTTGTAGTTGACGAGTGAACTGGCGAAGAAGCCGGCGAGCGCGCCGGTCGCTCCGAGCAGGAAGCCGTGCGCGGCCGCATCGTCGGGCGCGGCGCGCAATTGTCGTTCGCCGCGCGAGAGCATGCGCCAGAAGACGGCGAGCAGCCACAGCCACAAGAGGAGCGCGGGCAGGCCGCGGTCGAAGGCGAGTTGGATGGGCGTCGAGTGCGTGTGAATTTTGATGTGGCCGGGAAAGCCCCACTCCGTCCAGTGTTCTTTGACGGCATCCATGCCGTGCCCGAAGAAGGGATGCAGGGGGATGCGCGCGATGGCGACACGCGCGACGGCGAGACGCAGGCGCGAACTCTCGTCCTGCAAACGGAGCGCGCCCTCTGCGCGCGTGCGCCACACGGCGAACGCGCCGAGCGCGAGCGCGACCACGACGACGGCCGAGACGACGAGCCGTGCCCGCCCCCGCGACGCGCGCCACGCCACTACGACCGCGCCGATGGCGAAGGCGACGAGCACGGTGCGCATCGCCGTCAACGCGATTCCTGTGGCGAGCACGAGGAAGGCCGCGCCGAACAGCGCGACGCGGAGGCGCGGCAGGGGGCGTGTGCGGCGTCTGTGCCAGTGGGCGAGTGCGAAGCCGAGCGAGAGTTGGGCGAGGATTTGCAGCGTCTCGGCGAAGGTCTGGTAGTGGCGCGTCCAGCCCGAGGCGCGAAAGCGGTGCGCGCGGCGCGTGCCCCGCAGTCCGGAAGGCGAAGGGCGCGCTTTCAACTCTTCGGACACGCCCCCGGCCGCAACGCGTTCGACCTGTTCGCCCTGCGAAAACAGGCTCAACCTGAGCGGTTCGCCCACCGTCGCGTCGTTGATGGCCTGATCGATCTCTCCCACCGAGTTGACGCGGCGGCCGTTGACGCGCCACACGGAATCGCCCGCCGCAACGCCGAGCGACGCGTCGCGCGCGAAGGGGCTGTCCGCCGCCACCTCTTCGACGATGATGCCGCGCCCGCGCGCTACCTCGAACGCGCTCCACAGCGCACCCGCCGCTCCCGACGCGATCATTAAAACGGCGACGGCGACAGCCCTGCGGCGCGGCCGTGCGAGCGTGCGGACGAGATAGAAGATGAGAAACGCGCTGACCGAAATGAGTTTGAGCAGGCTGATGCGCGGCTCGGCGGAGAGGAGGGCGGAGAGGATGCTCCACGCGTAGAAGAGCCAGAGGGGGAGGTCGAGCGGCGTGCGGCGGAAGTTTGCGCGGCGCATCAGGAGCGCGCGCGCGAGCCAGCCGAGGGTGGAGATGGAGAGCGCGATCCACGCGCCCGCAATCGAGTGGGGGGCGAAGACGGCGTAGAGCAGGAGGCCGCCGAAGGCCGTCGCTTCGGCGACGCCGAGCGCGCGCCCGTGAGTGGTCGAAGCGTGGCGTGTGCCCGCGTCCGTATCTGCGTCCGTATCTGCGTCCGTGTCCGCGTCCATGTTGGAGGCCGGGTCGTGTTGGGGCAATTCAATCAAGTCGTCCGCGAGTTTAAGATGAGACCAAAAGTGCGCGCTTCAGAGTGGCCGAAGCGACCGCTCGCGGGCCGCCGGAAGACGCCTTTGAGCGTGGGTCGAATTGTCCGGCGATGCTCGCGGAAGGCGGCGTTGACACTCGTTGTCGGCGCATGTTAGCGTAAAATCTGCCCGCCACCGACTGCAAGTGTGCGAGCCGGGTGCGAGACGGTATGAGCGCGGTATTGGCACTTTAGGGCAGCCCCCCACCACTTACGCGCAAAGCGGACACGAACAGTTTTCCCGATGGGATTCGATAAAGCAAAGGCCATCAGTGCGGCTGAGAAGTATCTTGCGCAAGGCAAGATACCATCAGCCATCACGGAGTATTGCCGCATCGTCGAGCGCGACCCGAACGACCAGAGCGCGCTCAACACGCTCGGCGATCTCTACGTGCGCGTCAACAAGCAGCAGGACGCCATCGAGTGCTTCCAGCGCGTCGCAGACCATTATCGCGAACAAGGCTTCACGCTCAAAGCCATCGCCGTCTATAAAAAGATTTCCCGCCTCAATCCCGCGCTCCCCGTCGTCGCCCAACGCCTCGCCGTGCTCTACGAGCAGCAGGGGCATTTCGTCGAAGCGCGCGAGCAGTATCTCGCCATCGCCGACACCTACGCGCGCGCCGGGCAGATGCGCGAGTCGCTCGATGCCCTGCGCCGCAGCGCCGACCTCGAACCGAACAACGTCGAGATACGCCTCCGGCTCGGCGAAGGATACCTGCGCGAGGGCTTGCGCGAAGAGGCGGCCGACGCCTTCACCGAGGCGGGCGAACGCCTGCTCGCGCGCGACAAGGCGCAGTGGGCGCTTGAGGCTTACACGAAGGCTTACGACATCCGGCCGCACGACCACGCGGTGCTGCACGGGTTGGTCGCCGCGCATTCCACGCTCGGCGCGCCCGACGAAGCGGCGGCTGTGCTCGAACAGGCCGTGGCCGACCGGCCGCAGGACGTGGAGTTGCGTGCCATGCTGTCGCGCGCCTACCTCGACGCCGAAGACGCGCCCGCCGCCGAGCGCGCCACCGTCAGTCTCGTCGAACTGGAAGCGTCGAATTACACGCAGCTTTTCGAGGTGGCGAGGCTCTACCTGCAACGCGGCGACACGAACGCCGCCGTGAACGTGCTGGCGCGCGCCGCCGAACCCGCCCTCGCCAAACGACAGGAACAGACTCTCCTCGGACTCCTGAACGAAGCGCTCGCGCGCGACCCCGAACAGATCGAAGCCCTCCGCCTGCTGCTGCGTATCTACACCTGGCAGCGCGACGACGACCACATGCGCGTCACGCTCGAACGGCTCGCCGAGGCGGCGCAGACGCACAACCTCGTCGCCGAGGAGCGGCGCGCGCTCGAACACCTCGTCCGCCTCGTCCCCTTCGATCAGAGTTATCACGAACGCCTGAGCGAACTGGGCGACGCGCCCGAAGGCGAGGACGACGAAGCTGGCGCGACATGGTATGAGCCGCCCGTCGAGGAACAGACGCCCGCGCCCTCCGAGGCTGCGCCGCCCATTATGATGGAAGCCCCTACGCTCGACGACGTGATCGAGCGCGGCGGCGACGACGCCTTCGCAGCGGAAGAGATGTCGCCCGTGAGCGTCGCGGCGTCTGGCGGCGGCGGCGCGGTCGAGTTTGAATGGAACTCCGTCGCCATCCCGGAGGAGGAAGAGGTCGCCGTCGCCCTCGACCCCAACTCGTCGTTCGCCGATCTCAACGAAGATTTGAACGACATGGCGGCGAGGTCGCCCGGCGCGAGGACGGCCGCCTTCGGCGCTTCCGAACGCCACGCCGGCGCGTTCGAGGATGCCGCGCTCGCTCCGGAAAAGGAGACGGGCGATGGGCGGGTGCGGATGTTGCTCGCGCAGGAACTCGAAAGCGTGGATTACTATCTCGCCCAAGGGTATTCCGACATCGCGCGCGACACGCTCGACATGCTCGAACGCCAGTACGGGACGAACGAAGAGATCACACGGCGTCGCGGCCAAATCGCGCCCGAGGAAGACAACTTCGCGATGCCTTCCGTCGCGGCCGGCGCGGCAGACGACGTTGAGAGCATGGCCGAGTTTGAGACGTTCGCGCAGTTCGAGAGTTTCGCGCCGGTCGAAGAAACCGTGACGGAGGATGTCGAACTCAGCGGCGAGTTGTTCATCGCCCCCCTGGAAGAGTCCGCGCACCCTGTCCCGGACGCGCAGCCTCCCGCCCCGGCGCAGCCGCAGTCGCAGCCACAGGCGCAGCCGCCGCCGTCGCCGGGTCTCCATCCCGAACTGGCGGACATGTTCGACGAGTTTCGCGACGAGATGGAAGTGGGCGCGCCCGCGTCGGCCGAAGATTACGAGACGCATTACAACACCGCGCTCGCCTACCGCGAGATGGGTCTGACGGATCAGGCCGTGGAGGAATTGCAGGCGGCCATCGCGCTCGCCGCGCCGCAGGACGGCACGCCGCGCTATCTGCAATGCTGCAACATGCTCGGCCACTGCTTCATGCAAAAGAGCATGCCGCGCCCCGCCGCGATGTGGTTCAGGAAGGGTCTGGACGCGCCCGGCCACACCGAAGACGAGTATCAGGCGCTGCGCTACGAACTCGGCATGGCCTACGAGCAGATGGGCGACCTCGAACGCGCCATCGAAATCTTCTCCGAAGTTTACGGCACGGATGTCAACTACCGCGGCGTCGCCGCCAGATTGCGCGACTTGCAAACGATGAAGAAGTAGAGGCTAGAGGTCAGAGGTCAGAGGTCAGTTAAAAACTGCTTTCTTCTGACCTCTAACCTCTAACCTCTGACCTCTAACCTCTGACCTCTGCTTTATATGTCCGCCAGATTAACCGTCATCTTCTACATCATTCTGTGCCTCGAAGCGGGCATCGTGCTGACGTTTCTGCCGTGGGTTCACCCGTTCGGGCTGAGCGATTGGGGCGACAACTTTTTCCTCCTCTACGTGGTGCAGAAGACGGGTCTGTACGGCCTGCAACAGACCATCGCTTCCGGCTGGGTGCGCGGCGCGGTGACGGGACTCGGCCTCGTCAATTTCGCCCTCGCCTTCTGGGAGATCGCACACTTTCAACGCACCACTCGCGCGCTCGACGGCCAGGCCGCCGCCGCGCCGCCCGCGTCACATGCCGTTCGACCTGACCAAGCCGATCACTTATCTGATCACTGACGGGCGCACGACCCGCGAAACCACCGCGGCGAGCGCGGAGTTCACGCGCCTGTTCGCCCTCGTCGGCGCGTGCGTCCTCGCGCGCGTCTCGCTCGTCCAACTGCGCGAGAAACAGATGCGCCCGCGCGTGCTCTACGAACTCACGCGCCGCGCCGCCGACCTGACGCGCGGCAGCCAAACGCGCCTCCTCGTCAACGACCGCGCCGACATCGCGCTCGCCGCCGGGGCCGACGGCGTTCATCTCACCTCGCGCTCGCTCGACCCGCTGGTCGTGCGCGACATCTCGCCGCGCGGTTTCCTCGTCGGCGCGTCCACGCACTCGCTCGAAGAAGCGCGCGCCGCGAGCGCGAGCGACGTTGACTTCGCCGTCTTCGGCCCCGTCTTCGACACGCCCTCGAAAGAGGCTTACGGCGCGCCGCTCGGCCTCGAACGTTTGCGCGAAGCGGCGCAGGCCGTCGCGCCCTTCCCGCTCGTCGCGCTCGGCGGCATCACGCGCGCGCGCATCCCGCAAGTCGTCGAAGCGGGCGCGCGGGGCGTCGCCGGCATCAGTCTCTTCGGCGATGAAAGTGAACTCGACGCGGTCGTCAATGAATTGAGAGAGAGTTGCGGGGTACAGGATGAGAACGACTGACGCCATGCCGGTCGCGCTGACCATCGCGGGCTTCGACCCTTCGGGCGGCGCAGGCGTCGTGGCCGACATTAAAACTTTTACGGCCTTCGGCTGCTTCGCGACCGCCGCCGTCACGTCGCTGACGTTTCAGAACACGACCGGGGTCTTCGGCGCGACGCACCAGACGGCCGGAGACGTGCGCGCGCAGGTGTTGCCCGTCATCGAAGATTTTCGCGTCGCGGGCGTGAAGACCGGCATGCTCCCGACGCGCGAAGTGATCTCGGAAGTCGCGCGCCTGCTCCGCGAAACCGCTCTCAACGAAGTCGGCGCGATTGTTGACCCGGTCGTGCGCTCCACCTCGGGCTTCGATCTGATTGACGACGAGGCGTTGGCCGCACTGAAATCGGAACTGCTGCCGCTCGCGCGCCTCGTCACGCCCAATCTCCCCGAAGCCGAACGCATCACCGGACTCGAAATCAAAGGGGAAGCCGACATGCGCCGCGCCGCCGCGCTGATGCGCGAGATGGGCGCGCGCGCCGTGCTCGTCAAGGGCGGACACCTGACGGGCGATGCGGTTGACCTGCTCGACGACGAGGGCAGCATCGAATTCTTCCGTGCCCCGCGCATCGAAACGAACGCCACGCACGGCACGGGCTGCACGCTCGCCGCCGCCGTCGCCGCCTGCCTCGCGCGCGGGATGAATTTGTCGCACGCGGTCGGCGCGGCCAAGCGTTTCGTGACCGAGGCCATCCGCCGCTCGCCGCAACTGGGGCGCGGTTACGCTCCGGTCAATCACAATTTGCGCGTGCGTTTTGACGGGCGGGGCGGGACGTTGATCGAAGGGGAATAAAGCGTTCACCGCAGAGGGCGCAGAAGGGGCACAGGGAAAGACAATAGGCAATTTGAAATCCGGAATTTGAGATGGTCTTCAAATCTGGAATTTGAAATCATCTTCAAATCCGGAATTTGAGATCGCCCGGTGCTCGTCCTCTGTGCCCCTTCCCGTGTCCTCTGCGCCTGCGGTGTCGAATCCTGATTTTTTAAGCGTGTTCAGGTGCGGCGGCTTACTGCCCGCCGCCCGGTTCGATGGTGACTTTCTCCATCACGACATCCTTGCGCGGGCGGTCGCCGCTGTCTTTTTCGACCGAGGCGATGGCGTCCACCACTTCCTGCCCTTCGATGACGCGCCCGAATTTGCTGTAGCTCGCCGGCAACGGGTAGTCTGCGTGCATGATGAAGAACTGCGAGCCGTTCGTGTTCGGCCCGGCGTTCGCCATCGCCACCGTCCCGCGCGCGTATGCGCCTTTGTAGAGTTCGGACGAGCGGTTGATCTCGTCCGGGAAGCGACCGCCGGAGGCGGATTCGCCGCCCCGCCCCGTGCCCGTCGGGTCGCCGCCCTGAATCATGAAGCCACTGATGACGCGGTGAAAGATCACGCCGTCGTAATAGCCGCGCTCGGCCAGTTTGATGAAATTGTCGGTCGTCTTCGGCGCGTCCTCTTCCAACAACTCGAAGCGGATCGTGCCGTGGTTCGTCTTGATGTTCGCGATACGGTTTGCCATAAAATTTGTCCGTAGTCAGTTGTCCGTGGTCAGTTGTTTTCCTCCCGCCTAAGTTGACACTTCCATCTTCGGCTTGCCGCTGGTGAGACACAAACAACGGACAACTGACCACTGACAACCTTTCATCCTTTCGTAGTAGTTTCCGTCTCCAAAATAAACTTCTCGATGGCGGCGGCGACGCCGTCCTCGTCGTTGCTGCCGGTGACTTGAATTCCTTCGAGTTCGAGCACGCGCGGCTCGGCGTTCGAGACGGCGACGCGCGTTCCGGCGAACTCCAGCATCTCCACGTCGTTGTGATTGTCGCCGACGGCCATCACTTCCGAAGGCGTCAGCCCATGCTCGGCGGCCACGGCGGCCAGCCCCGTGCCCTTCGACACGTCCGGGTGAATCACGTCCACCAGCCCGAAATCAATCGAGGGGTAGAGCGTCGTCATCAGCTTGGCGCGCGCGCCGAGTTCCGCCGCGAACACGACGCTCAGGCGTTCGATGTCGGCGAACGTGCCGGAGAAGGTGATGTGGACGGGGGCGTGATCGAGATAGTCTTCGAGCGAGGGGACGTGGAGGATGGCGCGCTCGGCCTCGTCGCCGTGAATGCGGCGCGACCATGCGATGTATTCCGCGACGGGGCCGCCCGTGTCGCGCAGGTGATCATAGACGAGTAGCCCTGCGCCCACCGCATCGTCGCTGACGAGTGGGTCGGCGCGGTGCGCGCGCCCGAGGCGCAACACTTCGCGCGCGGTCTCTAACGGCAGGAGGCTGGCCGAGACGGTTTCGAGCGTGCGCGCGTGTTTGGTGAGCGCGCCGTTGTGTGCCACGACGGGCACGTCCAAACCGAGTTTGAGCGCGAGCGGGCGGGCGTCTCGGAAACGCCGCCCCGTGACGAGCGCGACGCGCACGCCGCGAGAGCGCGCCTCCGCAATCGCGCCGGCGTTTCGCGCCGACAACTCGCCGAGCGAGTTGAGCAGCGTTCCGTCGAGATCGAGCGCGAGCAGGCGAACGGGCATAAGTTTAGCGACTGTTAGCAAGTGACGAGTGACAAGATAAAGCCTTTGCGGCGCAGTTGTCACCCGCCGGGTGGGGAATTGCGGGATGCGGATTTCGGATTGCGGATTGAAAAGCCGTCTGCCTTCTTTAATCCGCATTCCGCAATCCGAAATCCGCATTCCGTAGTGTCGGGCGTTTGCTCCACCTGACGGATGTTTGGTGGCTAGCGTATGATGCGGGCGGTTTAATGAACGCGGAAATATGCGGAAAGGACTGGAATTTCATGTACGTAACACATCTGGAGTGCGCCCTGTGCGGTCTCAGGCACGAGGCACGGCAGTTGCACAATCTCTGTCGCGAGTGCGGCAAGCCGCTGCTGGTTCGTTACGATCTGGAGCGCGCCGCCGCAAAGTTGACGAAGGAAAGTTTACGGGAGAGGTCGGCTGATTTATGGCGTTACAGAGAGGTGCTGCCCGTCGCGCACGAAGAAAATATCGTCTCGCTCGGCGAAGGCTGGACGCCGTTGCTCAAAGCCGCACGGTTGGGCAGGGGATTGGGCTTGAGCGAACTCTACATCAAGGACGAGTCGCAGAACCCGACGCAGAGTTTCAAGGCGCGCGGGATGACGGCCGCCGTCTCGATGGCGAAGGAGTTGGGCGCGCGTAAACTGGCCGTGCCCTCTGCGGGAAACGCGGCGGGCGCACTCTCGGCCTACGCCGCCCGCGCGGAATTACCAGCCTACATCTTCATGCCGCGCGACACGCCGCGCGCCAACATCGTCGAATGCGAGCAGACGGGCGCGCACGTCGAGTTGATGGACGGGCTGATCACGGACTGCGGCGCGGAAGTCGGCAGGCGCAAAGAGGCCGAAGGCTGGTTCGACGTTTCGACTTTGAAAGAGCCGTACCGCGTGGAAGGGAAGAAGACGCTCGGCTACGAGTTGGCCGAACAATTCGACTGGGAGTTGCCCGACGTGATCGTCTACCCGACGGGCGGCGGCACGGGACTCATAGGCATGTGGAAAGCGTTCGAGGAGATGGAAGAGATGGGGTGGATTGGAAGCAAGAGGCCGCGGATGGTGACGGTGCAGGCCGCCGGGTGCGCGCCCATCGTGCGCGCCTTCGAGGAGGGGAAGCGTTTCGCGGACGAGTTTCCCGACGCCGCGACGACCGCTTCCGGCCTGCGCGTGCCGAAGGCCATCGGCGACTTTCTGATACTGGACGCCCTGCGCGCGTCAAATGGAACGGCCGTCGGCGTGACGGACGCGGAGTTGATCGCGGCGACGCGCGAGATCGGCGCGGCCGAGGGTCTCTTCTGTGCGCCGGAGGGCGCGGCGTGCCTGCCCGCGCTCCGGCGTCTGCTGGCGAGCGGCGAGGTCAAACCGGCGGAGCGCGTCGTGCTCTTCAACACGGGCGCGGGCGTGAAATATCTGGAGAGTTATTCGTAGTGAGACACCGGACACAGAGGCAAAGCGGGACGTTCTGGGCGCGTCTAATATTCTTCGCTTCGGCGCTGAACGTGGCCGGCATCCTGTGTCTGAACGCGGCGACGCGCGCGCCTGAGCCGGTCGTGACGCCGGACTTAGGCTACGCGGGCTGGTCGCGCGGGTGGGCGTCGCTGCTCGATTCGCTCGGATTCACGCTGATGATGCCGGGGATATTTTTCGCCTCGTCGGTCTTTGTGGGCGCGCACGTTCTGGCCTTGAACGAGCGGGCGACGCGCGCCGTCTGGTACGCAACGGGGTTCGGGATCAACCTGTTGACGATGTGGAGAGTCGGCGTCGCGTATCGTGCGACGCGGGAGACGGGAAGAAAATGATTGGAGAAGTTGTGATGAAACGGCGTATGCCCGCGGTGTTGTTCGTGGTTCACGTGACGGTGCTGCTGCTCATAATCCTGTTGGCCTCCTACAGCCTCGCGCGGGCGCAAGGCGCGGCATCGTCGAAGTTGCAGCCGGACTCTTCCGTAGCGGCGGTAGGTAAGACGCCGACGACGGCGGGCGCGGAAGTTGACCGCGCGCGTTTTGAAAAGGTGCGCGGCGAGGGCTTCGAGGCGCTCTACAATCTCGACTACGAGACGGCACGCGCGCGCTTCAGCGAACTCGCGCGCCTCTTCCCGGATCACCCGGCCGGGCCGCAATTTCTCGCGGCGAGCTTGTGGCTGAAGACCTTGAACGAGTCGCGGCGTTTGCAGTCGGGGCTGTACAACAACGAGTCTTTCTACGCGAAGACGGAAGACAAAGTTGACCCGAAGATCGTGGCGCAGTTCAAAGAGTTGACGCGCACGGCGAAGGGGTTGGCTGAGGCGCGCCTGAAGAAGAACCCGAAGGACACCGAAGCCCTGTACTTTCTCGGCGCGACGCAAGGGTTGAAGGCCGCGTTCGCCGGGGCGGTCGAGCGCAGTTTCATCTCCGCTCTGCGCAGCGGCTCGGACGCCGTTGATCGCCACCGCGAGACGATCAAACTCGACCCGAACTATCACGATGCCGAGTTGACCATCGGCATGCAGGATTACATCGTCGGCGGCCTCGCCCTGCCCTACAAAATCCTCGCGGGCATGACCGGCACGCGCGGCTCGAAGAAACGCGGCCTCGCCACGCTCGAACGCGTCGCGCGCGAAGGCCGTTGGGCGCGCGACGACGCGCGCGTCATGCTCATCCCGCTCTACAAGCGCGAGAAGCGTTATGCGGACGCCGCCGCGTTCGCGCGCGAACTGGCCGCGAAGTATCCGAAGAATTATTTGTTCAAGTTGGAGTATGCCGACGCGCTCGTCTCGCAGGCGGCGACGGAGCGCGAGCGCAACGGCGCGGCATCGTCGGCGAACACGGAGCGCGAAGCCTTCGCCATCTTCGACTCGCTCCTGCGCGACCGCGCCACGCGCCAACTCGACCTCATTCATTTCCAGTACGGCGAAGCCCTCTTCGTCGCGGGGCAGTTCGAGCGCGCGGCGATAGAGTTTCTGGCCGCCGCCTCCGTCCCGAACGCGGAGGCCAACCAGGCGACACTGGCGCGCCTGCGCGCCGCGCAGACGCTCGACCTCGCGGGCAGACGCGAAGACGCGCTCGCGCAGTACAGGCTCGTCGTCGCGCGTCCCAACGTTTACGACTCGCTCGAAGAAGCGCGGCGCGGCCTGCGCGAACCCTATCGCAAGCCGGTGCCGAAACAGGCGGAAGAGAATTAAAGGCTGTCAGTCGTCCGTGGTCGGTTGTCCGTTGTTTGAGTCCGTGTCACCAACTACCAAACACCGGGCAGCAGCAACAGGCAACAGACCACGGCGACGGGCAACGGACAACTGACGACTGACAACTGACTACGGACAAGGATATAGGTGAAGCCGTGCAAAAGTATTCGAACGGCGGGGCGGGCGAGACGCGCCCGCGCCGCTTGCTGTTGTGTCTCGACGGCGTGCCTTACGAAGTGATCAAGGCGGCGAAGTCGCGCGGGCTGTTCGCGCGCTTCACTGACCCGGCCGCCCTGCTCTCGCCGTTCCCGACCATGACGAACGTCGCGCTCGCGCAGATGCTCGGCGCGAGCCTGCCGCTCGGCTACGAGAGTCTCTACTTCAACAAGGATTCGCAGGAGTTGTGCGGCGGCATACGCAAGTACATCGGCCGCCGCACCCCCGACAAAGTGCCTTCGTCCTACATGGACGAACTCGATTACCAAGAGCCGCTCCCCTTCGAGTTTCTCGTCTACGTCGCGCCCGACGCCGTGTGGCGCGCCGACATGCGACGCTTCCGCGACAAGTTTCGCGCCGCGCCGCAAGACCGCGATTTCTTCGCCTTTCTCAAGGGCACGGACGGCCTCCTGCACATTCGCGGGCCGCAAAAGTTGAACGTCGCCCTCGAATCGCTCGACCAAATTCTCAACGAGATTCAAGACTTCTGCGGCGCGGAGACCGAGATCGTGCTCTTCTCCGACCACGGCATGAATCTCGAAGAGAATCAAAAAATCCACCTGCAAACGCACCTGCGCGCGGGCGGCTACGAAGTCAAAGAACGCTTCCAGCCGGGACGTGGCAAACGCCGCGTCGCCGCGCCCGCCTTCGGCCTGTGCGGCTACGCCGCCGTCTACTGCGCAGACGAAACCGACCCGGCGGAAGTCGCCGACGCTTTAACGACGCTCGAAGGCGTTGATTTCAGCATCCGCCGCGAAGGCGACTCGGCGGTCGTCGTACACGGCGCGCGCGGGGTCGCGCGCATCACCCGCGAACTCAACGGGCAGGCTCGTTACAGTTACGAACAACTCACGGGCGATCCGCTCGCGCTCGACGCAGCGCAAAGCGCGCTCCGCGCGGGCGGCCAACTCGATGCGCGCGGCTACGCCTCCGATGCAGACTGGTATGCCCTGACCGCCGCGCACACCTACCCCGATGCGCTCGCCAATCTCTACTCGTCGCTACACGCCCCGCGCGTGCGCCACACGGCCGACGTGCTCGTCAGTTGCCATGACGGTTACTACTACGGCATGTCCTTCTTCAGCCGCTTCGTGCGACTCGCCGCCACCCACGGCAACGCCCTGCGCGCAAGCTCCACGGCTTTTCTCATGAGCACGCACCGCCAATTTCCCGCTCACGTCCGCGCGGGCGACGCGCGCCCTCTGTTACGCGAGTAGTCGAGGCGCGCAGGAAGAACCTTGAGAATCATGCCGGTCGGGACGCGAGCGCCGGATGAGCCGTAAGACCTTCGTCCGGCGCGCCCGCGCATGCCGGTTTTGCCCCGCCCCGATGGCCGCTCAAAATTTCAACTCCCGGTTCGCCGCTCTCCTCGAAAAGAATTGGTAAAAGCCGTTTGAGATGTGTAGAATGCACCGGAAAAATGCCCGGCACGCGGGCGTCGGCTTCAACTTCAAGAAACAAAAATCGCTTCCCGAAAATATTCTCAAACTCTCAGTGGTTGGAAGAAAGAGATCAGTCATGAAAAAATTTTGCTTTGGCGTGATGTTCGCGGTCGTTTTTCTGGCGTCGGTCGCAGGCGTTAAAGCCCAGTCGAGCGCGTCTGCGTTCACGGGGACGTGGGTTCTGGATAGGGAAAAAACCAGCAGTAAAGATTTCCCCAAAAAAATGCAGAACTACAGAATGGTGGTCGCCGAAAGCGAGAACCTGCTCAACGTCAAAAGTCAGGTTGAAGGACGGGTGGAAGTCGAAATCTCGAAAGACCGCGCCGCCGATAGCGGGCCGAACGTCACCCCTCAATCGGTCGTCGGTTCGAATACCGGGGTGAGGAGCGGCGGGGCTGTCAGCGGGCCTGCGGGCGTTCCGAAGAGCAGTTACAGTGGGACGTTAGCGTTGTTCTTCACCCCGAGCGAGGTCACTTACAAGCTGACCGGCGAAGAAGTGAAAGTCGAACTCAGGCAGGGCGAGAAGGTCAACGGGCATGCCAGAATTAAAGCGAAACTGGATAAGGGCGGCAAGGCGTTTCAGGTCACGACTTTTCGCCGGATGAAAACACAGTACGGCGAGATGGAGACCACCACGTGGGAATCCTGGAAACTTTCCAACGACGGTAAGTCGCTCAAATTCCAGCGCACCGTCGAGACGCCGACGGCGCGCGATGAACTCACGATGTTTCTGAGCAGACCCGCGCAGCAATAACCTGCCCGGTTGATTGTTCCGCGACCGGCGCGCGCCGATCTTATTTTGGCGCGCGCCGGTTTTATTTTTACGTCAGGGGATGATTTCGAAATCCGTCCACTGCGTGGCCGTCTGGCCGCTGCCTTTGCCGAGCCTGTCCTTGACGATGATCTGTATGACGTAATCTCCCTGCGGCATCTTATTCCCCAGAGAAAATGCGTCCGAGATGTCAACGACTTTAAGCTGCTCTCCGGTGTACAGGGGTTTTTCCTGAATGGCAAAAATTTCCTTCCCGTCGCGGAAAATTTTGTACCGCATGAGGAGGCTCGGCTGGTTGCTCTCCCGGTCGAGCTTCGCGTTGTAGACGGAGAACCCGAACCTGACGACCTCGCCCTGACGGAAACGGCGCATGGCAGCGTCGCGCTGCAATTTAAGTTCGAGGGTTTTGCCGTCCGCGACCGGATTTGATTCTTTCGCTTCGACCCGCTGCAATACGACCCCGGACAGCGTCAAATTCTTTTTCTTGAGATTGGGCACTTCGATGTACTGGCTCGCCGAGCCGATGCGCGCGGTCGCCGTGTCTCTGATGGCGGCGCGCATCTGGTAAGCCCCCGGCTTCTGAATCGGCAGCGTGACCGAGCAGACCAGCCCGTGCGCGTAAAGATTCTGGAGATACGTTCCGCGAGCGCGCACCGTCTGCTTGCGGTTAATTTGATCCACCACTTCGCCTGTATCGTCGAAGGTCAGCACCGACACCTCAAACTCGGCCTGATGCCAGCCGTCGCGTGAATCCTTGAAGGTCAGATCGCCTGCTTTGATGTAGAGCAGCGAGCGCATGAAAGCGTTCGAGGCCGAGTCGCCGGCAAACAGAGAGGTCAGGCGCAAGTCTATATCCTTCGACGTGAAGGGAGAGGTGAGCGCGGCGATCAACTGTTGGACGGCGTTTCTCGGCTGCGGCTTTGCCTCGGCGTCCGTCAGGCCGAAAAAACCGCTCCGGTAACGGACGTTCAGCCCCGGACGTTTGACCCTGACCTTGAGGTTGTTGAAGCGGCGTTTTTCGATGTCGAAGAGATCGTCGTCCGGCTTGTAGCCGATGAGGTAGTAGCCTTTCTGATCGTCGAGAATCCGTTCGATGCCCTTGGTCAAATTATTCTGGTTGATGATGGAGAACCCGCCCGTGCGGGCGGCGATGGCGCGCAGGCTCTGCTGCGTGTCGGAAAAGTCGTCGCTCCTTTCCTGCAACAGCGCGTCCACCTGATCGGATGTCAGGCCGATGGTGTTGTCCTGCGCCGAGAGCATGGGGGCATCGAGGCCGCGCGGGTCCATGGTGTAAATGATCACGCCCGAACGATTCGCCGTGTCCGTCAGTTTTTGCAGCCCGTCCTGCACGCGCGTGTTCACGCCTTTGCGCGAGAAAAGTTTGAAGCCGTCGGAGAAGAGGATGACGGCTTTGCGCCCCGGAAGCTGACCCATCCCGCGCATGACGAAGTTGACCGCGCCGAGCGTCCCGGCGGCGAAGATGCCTTCGCGCGATTCCTGTGCGTCGCGGTTGAATTCGCGCTCCTCTTTCATCCCCCCGACCATCAGAAGCTTTTTCTCCCCTTCGTCACCCGGCAGATCGCGTTGCGACAAATCTATCGTGTTGCTGAGCACTTCGCTCAGGTTGGGTTCGATGGGGGAGAACGAGCCGTTGGTGTTGCGCGCGTTCCAGCGAATGCGTTCGATGGCGGCGTGGAGCAGCCTGCGGTCGGTCGTGAATTGCTGGAGCGTGCCGACGCCGCTGCTGGTGCGAATGATGGCGACGAGGTCGCCGGGTTGTAGTTGCTCGTCTACAAACTTACGCAAGGCTTGTTTAGTCCAGTTCGTGCTGGCGAACGAAAGCCCCAGATCATCAACCACGAGCGCGATGGTGCGCCCCACCTGCTGGTAGCGTAGACGACCGGAAGGAACGGGGGGCGCATCGGCGGCAGTCCCGCCGCCGGCCAGCGCGGGTCTGTTTCTCGCGTCGGGCTGGAGCGTGATGAATGAGAAGTTGGTGATCGGCTGCGACTTGCCGTTCTGGTAAATCTCGAAATCCTCCTGCCGCAAATCCGTCACGGCCTTTCCGTTCTTGTCCGTGACGGTGGCGTCAATCTGGATGAGGTTGGTGGTGATGACGACGACATCGTCTCTATCGTTCGGCGTCGGCGCGGGCGCCGGGACGGGGGTCTGGGCGAAGGATGCGGCGGCGTGCAACAGCAGGTATAGCACCGGCAGGACAAATCGTTGTTTCATATAGCACCTGTAAAGCGTTCGGGAATGTTTTGTACCGTCAACCCTCGGCTGACGATTTAAGCGCGGAGACACAGGCAACCTACGCCTACCACCCCCGATTCGTCAATACCAAACGGACGCGCTCGCCCTTTCACCTTAACCTGCGGCGGATATGAGACTCCAGGCAGAGCCGCGCTGCCGCAGTTGGCTCGTTGAAGGATTGAGGGGCAAATCGGCGGCGGCATGTGAACTGCGCGCCGCTTGACCGCGCGGCGCGTGTGCGCGTACAAAGCTAAGTTGATGATGAACTCTGTGGAGACAGCGAGCGCGCCCGCCGTGGAGACGTTTGAACTCGTGCGGCGGTTCGGGGATTTCACGGCGGTGGACGGGGTGAATTTGCGTGTGGGGCGCGGGCAGTTTTTCGGCTTCCTCGGGCCGAACGGGGCGGGGAAGTCCACGACGATCAAGATGCTGACGGGGCTGCTCCAGCCGACCGCCGGGACGGTGCGCGTGCTGGGGCGCGATCTGGCCGGAGAGTCGCTGGAGGTGAAACGTCGGATCGGGGTCGTGCCGGAGGACTTGAATTTGTTCGAGCGTTTGACGGGCGCGGAGATGTTGACGTTTACGGGGCGGATGTACGGCCTCACGCGCGAGGAGACGACGGAGCGCGGGCGCGAGTTGCTGGCCTTGATGGAGTTGGACGGCGCGCCGAAGAAGCTGGTGGTGGAGTATTCGCACGGGATGAAGAAGAAGCTGTCGCTGGCGTGCGCGCTGATTCACCGGCCGGAGATTTTGTTTTTAGACGAGCCGTTCGAGGGCGTGGACGCGCTCGCTTCGCGGACGCTGAAGGATTTGTTGTTGAAGTTGACGGCGCGTGGCATCACGGTCTTTCTGACATCGCACGTGTTGGAGATCGTCGAGCGTTTGTGTACGCACATTGCCATCATCACGAAGGGGCGGCTGGTGGTGGAAGGCGCGCTCGACGAGTTGCGGCGGGGCATCGCCGTCGGGGAGGACGACGGCGCGGGCAGTAGTAGCGGCAGCCCCGTGTCGCTCGAAGATTATTTCATACGCGTCATCGGCGGGGCGCGCCCGGCGAGCGAAGACGTGTTGCCGTGGCTGGCGTGACGACGCGGATGAAGAAGAAGAATCGGGCTTGAGCGGAGCTTTCTACGGTTCGTCAGTTGAAGGCCGGAAAGCGAAAGGCGCGGGCGACGAGAATTGAGATTCTCGTCGCCCGCGCCTTTCGGCTGGAGGGTGAATAGTTTCAGCGTTGGCGCACGGAGCCGGTCGCCTGCTTGCCGGTCGCGTTGCGTTTGGTGCTCATGCTTTCGACGCCGCTTTCTTCGGGCGCGGAAGCGACACTGGCCGTCACCGCTTCGACGTTGACGAAGAAGCGGAACGTGCCGCTGACCATCACGCCGAGACGGAACTCGACGTTGATGCTTGCGCCGGGCGCGAGCGGCGTCGAGAGTGAGACCGAAGGCGGGGCGAGCGTGGAGTTGATGCCCCCGCCCTCCGGTTGGAAGGACGCTTGCCCGAGCGTCAAGCCGCGCAGGAGTATGCTCTGCTGATTGGTGCCGGTGACGGCAACGTCGCTCGAAGTCAGCACGCGCAGGTCGGCCTCCCCGCCCTGAAAATTGCCCTTCGTCGTAATGTCCACGATGCGGAAGCGCAGGCGGTTGATCCTTTGCCCGGTCGTGTTGGTGAACTTGCGGCGGAGCAGGAGCGTGCCGTAGGCGGCGCTCGTCGGGTTGGTGTTAGCGCCCGTGCGGACGCGGGCGCATGCGCTCGTCTCCGAACCGAAGCCGCCGCACTGCGGGTCAACGAACGACGACTTGACGGTCGCGTTGCGCTGGGCGTGGCTGCCGGAGTTCTGCGGCCCCGGCGCGCCGAGCACTGATTGAATCGCGCCGTATGATGCGGCGTTGGTCGAAACCATCAGAAAGTCTGCGGCGTTGTTGTTGGTGTCCTGCGGGAATCCGGTCGAGAGCTTGCGGATGAAACTGTACTGTCCGTCGTTCGTCAGGATGGCGGGCAGCCCCGTGCCCTCCCGGTAGAAGGTGTCGGTCTCGGAATCGAACCCGACGGAGTCAATGCGATTGCCTGCCGCAGTGTAGTTCGCCGTGTTCGAGGTGCGGATGAGGGCGAGGCCGGAGTTGTCTGGGAAATCGCCGATGTAGAAATTGTCGGGCGAGGCGAAACTGGTAAGGCTGTAGCCACTGCCGTTGCCCGCAAGGTAGTAGCCGCGCGGCGCGATGATCGTCCCGCGCGGGATAATCGAGCGCACGGACGGCGCGAAGGTCGTCGAAGAGGCGACAACCCAGCCGGACGAGCCGTCGGGCGTGTTGACGACGAAAGTAGAATCCGTGTTGTTGTAAATTTCGACGAACTCGTCGCGCGCGCCGCTCTCGCCGCCGTTGGGGAACGGGCCGCGCAGGCGAAACTCGCTGATCAGCAGTTGCCCCGCCGCGGGCAGGACGGTGCGCGTGAAGGTGACGGTTTGATTTCCCTGATACGCGGCGAAGGTGCGGCTGGCCGGGTGGAAGGTCGAGCCGGCCTGCGCTGCGGCGACGGTGTAACTGCCGTTCGCCGTGAGTCCTTCAAAGAGATACTGGCCGTTAGCGTCGGTCGTGGTCGTGGCCGTCGTCGAGCCGGTCAGGTTAATGGTCACGCCGGACAGGGGATTGCCCTCCGCGTCAATGGCCTGCCCGTGGAGGATAAGCGAGGAGGCCGTGACGCCGGTGCCGACGATCATCTGGCCGTTGCGCAACCCGCCGGTGCGGCATTCGTACTGCGTGAACGACCCGGCCGTGCTGGCCGCGCCGCCGCGCTGGACGCCGACCGTCGCGTCGAAGCCGTTATTGGGCACAGCGCCGTAGACGATGTCGAAACGCCTCTGTCCTTCGTAGAGCCGGATTTCAAAATTGAGACTGCCCGAGGGTTTGCCGAGAGTTGAGGCGCGCCATTCGATGTTGAAGATGCGGTTGGGCGCAACGCCCGAGACGGAGGTGAAGATGCCTTCGCCCGCGCCCGCGATGGTCAGGTCGGAGAAGTGCGGGAGGATCGAAAAGCCGAAGAGGGCGAGCGGGAAGCAGACTTCGTTCTGCCCGTAGTCGGCGCTGGCGGTCGCGAACTGGAGGTTGCCGTTTGAACTGACGACGGCCGACGTGTAGTTGTTACCGTAGAAGCCGTAGGTGAAGGGCAAGGCGATGGTCGCCACGCAGTCGTCGCCCGGCGTCGTTCCGCAACTAAAGCCCGTGACGGGCGTCGTTCCGGGCACAACGCTCGCGCCGGTCGTGGAAGTAAAGCGATACTGGTTTGCGGTTTGCGCCTGTGCGGACTGCTGCTGCGCGGAGATGAACAGGCACAGCGCGAAGGACACGGCGGCCACGACGCGGGCGAGGGAACGCTGCAAGGGGAAACGCATTACTGACAACCTCCTGAAAATCCGTCGAATGTTGATGTAAGTTTTTTAACAGGGAACGGTCAGACCATCGGGGCCGTTGACTCAAACCGGGTACCCCAGTTTTATGTCGGGGGGAGAATCAAAATTAGCACAGGGAGCATGAGAAGGGAAATGATGAATGCGGTTTTTAAATTGCGGAATGCGGATTGCGGATTGCGGATTGAAAAGCAAAGCGATCAAGAATAAAGCCTCTTGTTTTCTAATCCGCATTCCGCATTCCGTCTCAGGGCACCTCGATGGTCAGTTCGCGGGCGAAGATGAAGTTGGGACGCTTGCGGCCTTTCATGTACTTGGCGGCGGTTTGCGACAGGGAGGTGACGAGAATGGGGAGCGCGATGGTTGCGTCGCAGTTGACGTAGGCCGAGGTCGCGCCGCGCGCGAGTTTGCCGTAGATGAGCGACTCGTCGCCGACAGTGCCGGCCGAGCGGCCGCCGGGGTGCGGCGCATCCGTCGCAATCTGAATCGCGTACTTGTGGCCGCGCGCGGGCGTCTTGACGATGTTGGTGGCGACCTCCATCTGGTGCAGGAAACTACGGGAAGTGCCGCCGCCCAGATTGATCACGCCGGAGACGCGCGCCCGCGCCGCCACCTGCGTCAGATCGAGCACGTCCTGAATGAGATCGAACTGGAAGTTGTTCTTCTTCTCGAAGCGCGAGTTGGCGATGCCGATGCTGATCGAAGAGTCGGCGATGGTCGGGCAGAAGATGGGCACGCGCGCCTTGTAGGCCGAGGTGAGCACGCCGTCGTCCGTTGCGATCTCGGCGAGTTCGCGCCCGAGCAGGTGCAGGAACTCGCGCGTCGAGTAGGGGCGCGTCTGGTCGAGTTGATTGGTGAAACCGCCGACCCACTCCTCGGCCTCGCGATACTCCTCCTCGCTGGCGATCACGTCGAGCATCCGGCTGATCTGCGAGGCTTCGAGTTCGGCGTCGGTCATCTGCGGGTGCGACTGAAAGTGCTGGCGGCCGAGCGTCTCGTGCAGATCGTGGAAGAGCAGATTGCCGGAACAGACGAGCACGTCAACGAAGCGGTTCTTGATCACGTAGGCCAGAAGACGGCGCATCCCGGCCGGGATGAGCGCGCCGGAAGCGGCGACGAAGATCGTCGTGTTGTCGCCGAGCATGTCGAGCCAGATGCGGTGCGCTTCGGCCAACTGGCGCGCGCCGAAGCCCGTGCCCTCCATCTTCTCCAGCAGTCCGGCCACCGAGCGGTCGCGATCCACCTGCACCGGGCGCGTCGGAATGGTCAGATATTTCGAGGGTCTCGGTTTGCGTTGAGTTACCATATTTTTTCAAGTGATGAGTGATGAGTGATGGGTGATGAGTAAAAACCAAAGCCTTGTCTTTTACTCATCACCCATCACTCATCACTCATCACTTCCTCTCTTTCCCGTTGACTGCGAGATAGGTGTACGCGTCGGCGCGGGATTCGTAGAACTCGACGAGTTCCGCGCCTTCGGCCTCGGTCAGTTCGCCCTGTTTGATGCGCTGTCTCACTTGGCGGCGAAAGCCGTCGTGCAGTTGCCCCGGCTCGTAGCGCGCGCTCTCGACCGCTTCGCCCACGGTCATGCCGCGCAGGACTTTCTTGATCAGGTAGCCGTCTTCGTCTATGTGAATGTGCGCCTCGTTCGGCGTGCCGAAGAGGTTGTGGTTGTTGCCCATCACTTCCTGATACGCGCCGACGAGCAGGAACGCCAGATAATACGGCTCGCCCTCGATGAGCGGGTGCAGTTCGAGCACCTGCTTTACATCGTGCAGATCAACGAACTTGTCCACGACGCCGTCCGAGTCGCAGGTGATGTCGCAGAGCGTGGCGTAGGCGGTCGGCGTCTTGTTGAGACGATGAATCGGGACGATGGGGAACAACTGGTCGAGCGCCCAGTGATCCGGCGCGGAGCGGAAGACGGAGAAGTTCGTCAAATACTTGGCGCGCGAAAGCCTGCGCAGCTCGTCGAATTCTTCCGAGACGTATTCGGCCTGCTGCGCGTACTTGTCGGCGCGCTCGCACACGTCCCAGAAGAGCACTTCGCCCTTCGCGCGGTCTTCCAGGGAGATCAGGCCGAGGTTGAAGAGCGTGAACATCTCGTCGCGGTGTTCGAGCGCGTCGTGGTAATACTCGCGGTAATTCTTGATGCTGATGTTCTGGCGCAGGTCGCCGAGTTCGGTAACGACCTGCGGGTCGTCGGCATCAATCTCAATCGGCGTGATGTCTTCGACGACCGTCTCGATCTCCTCCTGCACGTTGGTGACGAGGATGGCGTGGTAGGCCGAGAGGTAGCGGCCGGACTCCTGTATGACGGTCGGGTGCGGCACGTTCTCGTCGTCGCAGACCTGCTTGATCGTGTAGATCACGTCGTTGGCGAATTCCTGCGCGTTGTAGTTGGCGGAAGACTCGAAGGCGGTCTTCGAGCCGTCATAGTCAACGGCCATGCCGCCGCCCACGTCGAGCAGCTCGATGGGAATCTTCATCTGATGAATCTTGGCGTAGACGCGCGCCGCCTCTTTCATCGCGTTCTTGATGCGCTTGATGTCCGTGAGTTGCGAGCCGATGTGGAAGTGGAGCAGGCGCAGCATCTCGATGCGCCCGGCCTCCTGCAAGCGGCGGATGACTTCGAGCAGTTCGGTCGTCGTCAGACCGAACTTCGACGCCTCGCCGCCCGACTTCTCCCAGCGACCCGACCCCTTCGAGTAGAGTTTGACACGCAGGCCGACGAGCGGGAGGTCGCCTTCGTGTCCTTCCTCGAACTGTTCGGCGAAACGCAGGATGTGATCGAGTTCGCTCATCTTCTCGATGACGATCACGACGCGTTTACCGGCGCGCGCGCCGACGAAGGCCAGTTCGATGAACTCTTCATCCTTGAAGCCGTTCAGGACGAGCAGGCTGTCCGACGCCTGTTCGAGCGCGATGGCGGCGTAGAGTTCGGCCTTCGACCCGGCCTCCAGCCCGAAATCGTAGCGCGTGCCCTCGCGCAGATACTCTTCGACGACGGCGCGCTGCTGGTTGACCTTCATCGGGTAGACGCACATGTGCGAGCCTTGATAATCGAACTCGCGGATCGAATTGCGGAAGGCGCGCTGTAGTTTGCGCACCTGCGCGGTGACGAGTTGGGGGAAGCGTAGGAGGACGGGTGTGGAGATGCCGCGACGTTCGAGGTCGTCAATGATCTCTTTGAGGTCGGCGGAGGATTTGCTGTCCGTGTCCGAGGGGTGGACGATGAGATGTCCTTTGCGGTTGATGCCGAAGTAGCCGGCTCCCCAGTTTTCGATGCCGTAGGTTTCGAGCGTCTGTTCAATAGCCGTGGTCAACTTCCGGTCTCCTGCCTCCCTTGTGTTCGTGTTGGGGCAGCAAATGCGCGCCCTCGCATCTCACGCACTGTCTAGAGTGGGAACATTCATGGTTGGAAAACTTAAGGTCGCAGAGTAACAGAAAAACCGGAGGCGGACAATAACTATTTTTGGCGCGAAACCGGCGGCCGGCGCGCTTAAACGGTCGCCCCAGAAAGGTTTAGGAGACCGCCCCGGCCTGCGTCGAAGCGTGTGCCACAAAGTTTCTCGCGTGAAACCTTGACAGCCCCTGCGGCGGGTCTATAATGCGGACTTTTTTAAGCGTCTCACGCTACCGGCTAAATGACGCCCGCTTTGAAGCATTTGTTAAACTTCTCAACAGTCGCCCGCACATTCCGCACCGGCACGGCGGCCTGTTACCCCGACACTCCCTATACAACTCAGGAGACTACATGAACGCAAAAACGGCCTTGAAGTATGCCGAGGAGCAGGGAGCGAAATTTCTTTCGCTCCGATTCACAGACCTCGTCGGCGCCTGGCATCATTTATCCTATCCCATCCACGAACTCGGCGAAGGCTCGTTCGAGGACGGCTTCGGCTTCGACGCATCGAGTTTGCGCGGCTGGGCTTCGATCCACGAGTCGGACATGCTGCTCGTGCCCGACGCGGCGCGGATGTGGATGGACCCGTTCGCAGAAGAGCCGACGCTCTGTCTCATCGCCAATGCCGTTGACCCGATCACGAAAGAGGGCTACGGGTTAGACCCGCGCTCCGTCGCCCAGCGCGCCGAAAGCTACCTGCGCTTCACGGGGCTGGCCGACACGGTTTACTTCGGCCCCGAAGCCGAGTTCTTCGTCTTCGACGGCGTGCGCTTCAACAACGACCAGTTCTCCGCCGGTTACACCATCGAATCCGACGAAGCCCACTGGGCTTCGGGGCGCGCGACGGACGCGAGCGGCCCGAATCAGGGCTACCGTATCCGCCCCAAAGAGGGCTACGTGCCCGTCCCGCCCACGGACACCTTGAGCGATCTGCGTGCCGAGATGAGCCTGACTTTGGAACGCTGCGGCATCACGGTCGAGTGCCATCACCACGAAGTCGCCACCGCCGGACAGTGCGAGATAGACATTCGCTACGCGACCATGTTGGGGACGGCCGACAACCTCCAACTCTTCAAGTACGTCGTGCGCAACACGGCCTACCAGTACGGCAAGACCGCCACCTTCATGCCGAAGCCGCTCTACGGCGACAACGGTAGTGGGATGCACTGCCACCAATCGCTCTGGAAGGGCGAGCAGCCGCTCTTTGCGGGCGACGGCTACGCCGGTCTCTCCGAGATGGCGCGCTTCTACATCGGCGGCCTGTTGAGACACGCCGCGGCGGTGGTCGCCTTCGCCGCGCCGACGACGAACAGCTACAAGCGACTCGTCCCCGGCTTTGAAGCCCCGGTCAACCTCGCCTACTCGGCGCGCAATCGCTCGGCGGCCATACGCATCCCGATGTTCTCGACCAACCCGAAGTTGAAGCGTCTGGAGTTTCGTCCGCCCGACCCTTCGTGCAACCCTTACCTGGCCTTCTCGGCGATGCTCCTGGCCGGTCTCGACGGCATCCAGAATCGCATTGATCCGGGCGAACCGCTCGACAAAGACATCTACGATCTCTCGCCCGAACAACTCAAAGACGTGCCGAGTCTTCCCGGCTCGCTCGACGAATCGCTCGACGCGCTCGAAGCCGACCACGACTTCCTGCTCAAGGGCGACGTGTTCACGCCGCAACTCATTGATCGCTGGATCACCTACAAACGCGAGAACGAAATAGCGCGCCTGCGCATGCGCCCGCACCCGCTCGAATTCTCGATGTACTACGACATCTAAAGCGAACGTCGAAGGCGAAACGATAAAGCAGGAGACAGAAAACAGAATTCAGGAATCAGGAGGAAGGCCGATTCGCGCGCTTTATTCTGACTTCTGACTTCTGTTTTCCGTCTCCTGCTTTTCATTCCGCGTTCATCTTTTACGTGCGACATCTGATACTGTGCTCTTGTTAAGTATTCCGTGAACGCGTTGGACGGCAGTTTGCCTGACGGCAGTTTGCAAGGAGAAGTTGATATGAGCGAAGAAGTAGAGAGAGAAAGAGTAGAGATCAAACCGGAGAGATCGAGTAACGGGATGCGGCGCGTCGGCCTCTATGCCGCGCTGATGCTCGTGGCCTTCCTCGCGGGCTTCGTGCCGATGTGGCTCAAGGCGCGCGAGAGCGGCAACAATCTCGTGGCGGCGGAGCGCACGCTCAATCTCACACGCTTGCAGAACTCCATCGCCTCGGCCGCGCTCGACGCGCGCAGGGGCGATTACGAACCGGCGCGACAGGCGGCCAGCCAGTTCTATACTTCCCTGCAAGCGGACATTGACAAGGGCGACGACTCGACCCTCACGCCCGCGCAGAGAGAGGCTGCGAAAGGGTTGTTTGCCGGGCGCGACCAGATCGTCACCTGGCTCGCGCGCGGCGACCCGGCCGCCGCCGATGGCCTGTCCGACGTGTACGCGTCGTTTCGCAAGATCGTGAGCGGCTGAGATCGCTCCTCGACGGGCGCATTGTCCGGGGCGTTTGAGGAATTGACGCCCCGACCTGCTCGATAGACGGCTCAATTCCCGACGGCGAACAGGTGATGTTGCGTCCGCACGAACATCATCCCGTCGGAGATCGCCGGGGTTGCCATCAGGAGTTCGCCCATCGGATTGCGCGCGAGTAAGTCGAACTTCGCCCCCGCACTGACGACGAACATCTCGCCGTCCTCGCTCGGCAAATAAATCCGCCCGTCGGCCGCCACCGGCGACGCGCTGAAACCCCCGCCCTGATGCGGCAGCCTCTCGCGATAAACCTCCGCGCCCGTCCGCAAATCGTAACAATCGAGCACGCCCTGATTCGACAGCACGTAGAGATGGCCGCGATAGATGAGCGGCGTCGGCATGTAAGAGCCGCGCCCCTGCTTGCTCCACGCGACGGATTTGTTCGACGACTCCCCGCGCGCCAGCGTGATGTCGCCCGACGCGCCCGCGCGTATGACGAAGATCGGGGCTTCCGGTCGTCGCCCGCTCGCGACGACGATGAGGTCGCCGGAAAAGACGGGAGTGGGGGCGGTGATCTTCGAACTGCCGCCCAGACGCCACAACTCCGTGCCGGTCTGCGGGTCGTAGCCGCGTATGAAGTTGGAAGCGTTGGTGATGATCTCCGGCGAGCGCGCGCCGGTGTAGACGGTAGGCGTGCCCCACGAAGGGAGTTCTTCGCGCGGCGTCTTCCAGAGCGTCCGGCCGGTTTTGATGTCGGACGCCAGCAGAAACGATCCCGTCTGCGTGTCGCATTGCACGATGACCGCGTCCTTGTAGATGATGGGCGAACTGGCCGTTCCCCATTCGTAATCGGGTATGTCATACGCGCCCGCGTTCAGGACGCCGAGGTCTTTCTTCCAAAGCTGCCGCCCGCGCATGTCGAAGGCGTACAAGCCCTGCGAGCCGAAGAAGGCGACGACGTAGCGGCCGTCGGTCGCCGGGGTCGCGTTGGCGTAAGTGGCCTTGACGTGGCGTCGCTCGCGCGGCACGCCCTCGAAGGCCGTCCGCTCCCACAGGATTTTGCCGGTCTTCTGATCTATCGCGTAGAGCTTCCACTGTTGGCTCGATCTATCGTCGGAAGCATCGCCGTCGCCGTAGAGGCCGTGGCGAAAAGTGCCGTCGCCGCGCGCGCTGCTGATGGCGGTCGTGACGAAGACGCGCCCGCCCCAGACGACGGGACTCGAATGCGCCAGCCCCGGAATACGTGTCTTCCATTTAATGTGCTCGCCTTTGACCGCGTCCCAACGGTGAGGCAAATTCTGGCCGTCGGCGACGCCTGACGCATCCCGGCCGCGAAAGGAAGGCCAGTGGCCGCCGGGGCGAGGGTTGGCCGTCAGATTCGCCGCACACGTCACACACAAGAGCAACGCGATCAGACACGGGGTTGAGTTCGACTTCATGGGCGGTTCTCCTTACAGGTGTGGGCGGGGCGGGTTAAGGTGCGCTCGGGCGAGGGGCGTCGGTTGCCCGCCGGTTCAAATAATAGTTCCACAACAGCCGCGCGCCAACCGCGCGCCACGGACGCCACGCTTCGGCGATGGCCGCGAGTTCGACGGGGGCGGGACGCGCGGGGAGGCGTTTGACCTCTTGCATCGCCACGGCGAGAGCGAGGTCTCCGGCAGGCCACGCGTCCGGCCTGCCGAGCGACATCAAAAGGTAGATGTCCGCCGTCCACGCGCCGATCCCTTTCACCTTCGTGAGTTCGGCCTTCACTTCCGCGTCATCCATCTCGCCCAACGCTCCGAGGTTCAGTTCGCCGTCGGCTACAGCCCGAGCCAGGTGGCGTCCGTAGAGGGTCTTCTGGCGGCTGAAGCCCGCGCCCCTGAGTTCGGCGTCGTCGAGCGCGAGGAAACGCACGGGCGTGAGCGGCGAGGCGACCGCGAGGAGACGCGCGAAGGCGGCTCTGGCCGAAGCGAGCGACACCTGCTGCTCAAGGATGATGTGAACGAGCGTCGGGAAACCCGGCTCGCGAAACCACTCCGGCGGCGTGCCGAACTCCGCGAAGACGAGCGCGAGGTCTCGGTCGCGCCCGGCCAAATCACGCAGCCCTTCGGCGTAAGACTTCGCATCTAAAATGTTCGGTTTGAGTTTACGGCGCAGCGCGTCAGCCTTTCTGCACGCGTCAGGCTTACTGACGCGTCAGCCCTTCCGCAACAGCGAAATCTGCCCGCCGTGATAAAGGTCGTGCTGCGCGACGCCGTGCAGCGTCACGTAGCAGGAGACGCCGCCGCCCGTCTCGCGGCTGCTCTCCGTGATGAGCACGTCTTCCAGACGAGCTTCGTCCAGACCACGCACCGCGAGCAATAACGCGTCGTGTCGCGCCCGCAAAGTCGCCAGCGTCTGCCGCCAACTCTGCTCGCTCGCGTCGGCCACCTGCGGCCAGTCGCCCTCTTCCGGCAACCCGACGGGCAGACCTTCGAGCCTTTGATGCACAACTCTTTTCCAGCCGCTCACGTGCGAGACGATCTCCCGGATGCTGTGCGCACGCGCCAGCGGACGCGCCGCCGCCCGCTCGGCCGTCACGCCCTCAAGCGTTTCGAGCAGCGAAGGGCCGCACCATGCGTCGCGATAGAAGGCGCGCTGTAGTTGGTCTGCGAGCCGTTCGATCTCGGTCATCGCGTCCCCCCCGTCGCCCGCACGCCCTGTCCCTCTTCGACGGCCTGATCCTCGCTCTTCGCGTCTGCCATCGCTTCCGGCTCCAACTCTTCCGCGCTCTTGTTCAATTTGACGAACACCCCCCACGCCGCCAGCAGCGCGGCGGCGGCGACGGCGATCCCCGCCGCCTGCGGCAAGTGCGCCGGGTCGTCGTGGAGAAACTGGAAGACCGCCACCAGCGACTCGATGGAGAGCGACACGATGACGACCACCATGAACCGCGACAGGAAACGGCGCACACGCGTCGGCGCGCTCATCTGCGCCCCCCGCTGCACCTCTTCTTCGAGGATGGTCTGCCCCAGTTCGAGCGCGGCCACGGCGATGGTCAGCAACCCTACGCACTCCAGCACCGAGTTGAAACGCTCCCTGAGCGGCAAGCCCGAACCGGGATTGATCCCATGCCACAACTCGATCCCGGCGAACACGATGAGCGACACGCCGCAGCACAAAAACAAAAAGATCACCGCCCCGTACCCGGCCTCGAATATCCTCCGAATGATTTTCAACGCGCACCCCTTCGCCTCGTGTCGGCCTTAAACTCCAATCTTCACTCCCCAAAAGTAGTAAGCGACGGAGCGACCTTTCAGCCTTGATTTCGCCGGGCCTTTATTCCGGTCATAACTTCGAGAGCAACTTGTCATAGTCAGCATGCGAGCCTATCCAGAACCAAACCATCGTGTCATCGCTTTTCACTCCGACCGCGCGCCAGCCAATCCCGACGCGAACTGAATAGATGGGTTCGCGTGTGTGAACCTGCTTAAACTGTAAACCCGGATGTTGCGGATTCTGCTGCCACAACTGATACGCTTCGCGCGCCTTACGTTGAACATGCGAAGGTAATTCCGCGAAAGCCTCCCGAAATCTTTTCGTCGTGTGTGAGATCACAAAACTTCTTCGAGCGCTTTAGTTTTTCCGCTTTTGTGCTCGTCCAACGCATCGCCGGCCAGCCGCGCGAGTTCGTTTTGCGACTTCGCAAATGCATCATCCCATTTTTCTTCTGCCACCAACTCGTCAAGCAGCATCCGCGCAAGCATATCCTGTGCTTCCTGCGGAAGTTTCGATGCTTCGGCAAATGCTTTTTCCAATAGCTCTGTCATAGCGACACCTCACATCGAAATGGAGTGATTGTCATCCGCGCGGCGGCAATAATCTTCGATGGCGACATTATACCGCAATCAAGAGCCTCCAGGTCTCCCGTGTTACTTTACTGCCTCCATTCATCACTCGCGACGCTCCGCAACGCGGCGTGCTTCGCGTTACAATCGGGTTGCCTTGTTGAAGTTTGACGAAAAGATCGAATCGCTCGTGCGCGACCTGCCGGACGCGGAGGGCGCGCGCATGTTTTATGAGCGGCTCGCGGCGGAGCACGAGCGCGCGGCGCAGAAACTCGTGCGCGACGAGGGGCTACTGTCGGACGCGCTCGCGCTCGCGGCGTGGAGTCCGCTCCTGGGGACGACGCTCGCGCAGAATCCCGACTATTTGAACTGGCTGGCGCGCGAACGAGCGGACACGCACGTCAGGACGACGGAAGAGTTGGACGAGTCGCTGGCGCGCTTCGGCCTGACGCATTCGCAGGTCGAGCCGCAAGTTCTACTCGCGCGTTTCCGGCGGCGCGAGTTGCTGCGCATCTACCTGCGCGACGTGCGCCGCACCAATTCAATCGTCGAGACGACGGAAGAACTCTCGAACCTCGCCGACGCCGTGCTCGCCTACGCGCTGAATCTTGCCCGGCAGGAGTTGGACAACCGCCACGGCGCGCCGCTCTGCACGGACGAGCGCGGGCGCAAGACGACGGCGAGCTTCTGCATCGTCGCGCTCGGCAAACTCGGCTCGCGCGAACTCAACTACGCCTCCGACATAGACCTCCTCTTTCTCTATTCCGACGACGGCCACACGTCGGGCACGGGCGAGCGCGGCCGGACGACCAACCGCGAATACTTCAACCGCCTCGCCGAACGCGTGACGCGCATCGTCGGCCAGCAGACGGGCGAGGGCGCGGCCTATCGCGTGGACTTGCGCCTGCGCCCGCACGGCCGCGACGGCGCGCTCAGTTGTTCGCT